>CAZMZS010000122.1:0-8353 GCA_964570675.1 uncultured Roseovarius sp.
TGGGGCTGAGCGACTGGTTCCGCGGCTGGTTCGATCCGATCGTGGAATTCATGCGTCCGGTGCCGCCGCTGGCGCTGATTCCGCTGGTGATCATCTGGGCCGGAATCGGCGAAAGCGGCAAGATCATCCTCTTGTTCCTGGCAGCGCTGTGGATCATGACGATTTCGGCGCGCGCGGGCGTGTCGGGCGTGGCGATTTCCAAGGTGCATGCCGCCTATTCGCTGGGCGCCAGCAAGTGGCAATTGATGCGCCATGTGATCATGCCCAATTCCCTGCCCGAGATATTCACCGGCGCCAGGGTGGCGATGGGGGTCTGCTGGGGCACGGTGGTGGCCGCCGAACTGGTCGCCGCCGAAAAGGGTGCGGGCATGATGATCATGGTCGCGAGCCGGTTTCAGCTGACCGATATCGTGATCATGGGGATCATCCTGATCGGCATCATCGGCTACGGCATCGACATCATGATGCGCAAGGCCGAAAAATGGCTGGTGCCCTGGAAAGGCCGGATCTAGGGGGGGCGCTGCCCCCCGCCGCGCCAAGGCGCGACTCCCCCCGGGATATTTCGGAACAGAAGAAGGGGCCGGGTTTTGTCCGGCCCTTTTCATGGGGTCAGGCGCGTTCATCCTTGGGCGAGCCCATGACCACATATGAGGTGATCGCGTTCACCTGCGGCAAGGTGCCCAGCACATCGGTATGAAAGCTCTTGTAGGCGGCGAGGTCGGCGGCCTCGACCCGAAGGAGATATTCCACCGCGCCGGTGATATTGTGGCATTCCACCACTTCGGGGGCGCGGGACATGGCGCGCTCGAAGGCTTCCTGGCTGGCCTTGGTATGGGCATTGAGCCCGACGGTGACATAGGCGGTGAAGCCGACGCCGAGCGCGGCGCGGTCGAGCACCGCGCGATAGCCCGCGATCACGCCCGAGCGTTCGAGCGAAGCGACCCGGCGCAGGCAGGCCGAGGGCGACAGCCCGACGCGGTCGGCCAGTTCGAGGTTGCTGATGCGGCCATCGCGGGTAACTTCGCGCAATATATGTTCGTCGATATTGTCCATAGTCGAGAATAATTGCACATAAATCGTATATGCGCAAAAGAACGCAATTCAAATGCGCGTATGGGCGCATAGGGTTGCGATCATGACACTTGAACTGTTCTCTGCGCTGGTCGCATTCGCCTTTGTCACGGTCATCACGCCGGGGCCCAACAACCTGATGCTCATGGTGTCGGGGGCCAATTTCGGATTCCGGCGCACGGTGCCGCATATGCTGGGCATTGGTCTCGGGTTTCCGGCGATGGTGGCCCTGGTGGGGATCGGGGTGATGCAGGTGTTCGACCTCTGGCCCGCGAGCTATGCGATTCTGCGGGTGCTGAGCGTGGTTTACCTGTTGTATCTCGCCTGGAAGATCGCCAATGCCGCGCCGCCCAGCGCGGTGCAGGCGGGCGGGCGGCCCTTGACCTTTCTGCAATCGGCGGCCTTTCAATGGGTCAATCCCAAGGCCTGGTCGATGGCGCTTTCGGCGATCACGCTTTATGCCGCGAGCCGCGATCTGATGGCGGTGATGTGGGTGGCGGGAACCTATGTGGCGGTGTCCGGGATCAGCACGACAAGCTGGACGGTGCTGGGTCAGCAGATGCGGCGGCTGTTGAAGAACCCCGCGCGACTGAGGGCGTTCAACTGGGTGATGGCGGGCTTGCTGGTGGCGACGCTGATCCCCGTGCTATGGGCCGGGCAGGGCTGAGGGGATGCGATGACACTGACATTGTTGCACACTGCCGAGTTGCATCGCGGGGCATTCGATGCGCTGCGCGACGGGATCGCGCCGGATGCGCGGTTGCGCCATGTGGTGCGCCCCGACTGGCTGGAGCGTGCCAAGGGCGGCACGCCGCCGGATGTGGCGCAGGAGATCGCCGAGGTGGTCGGCGCGGCGGGCGGGCCGGTCCTGTGCAGTTGCACCACGATCGGCGCGGCGGCGGAGGCGGCCGGGGCGATGCGCATCGACTGGCCGATGATGCAGGCGGCGGCGCGGCGGGGCGGTGTGGTGATGCTGGCCTATGCGGCCGAAAGTACCGTGGGGCCGAGCCGCGCGCTGCTGGAGCGCGCGATGGGGGCCGAAGGTGGGACCGGGCAGGTTCACATGCTGTCGCTGACGGCGTTCTGGCCTCTGTTTCAGGCTGGCGAGCACGAGGCCTTCGAGGCGGCCATCGCGGCCGCGATCCGCGAAGCGGCGCCGGATGTCGAGGCGTTGGACGCGGCGGTGCTGGCGCAGGCTTCGATGGCGGGGGCGGCGCGGCGGTTGGGCGATCTGGGGGTGCCGGTGCTGGCGTCGCCGGAACTGGCGCTGCGCGCGGCGCTGGAGGGCACGCGCCCGCGGGCTTGATTTGGATCAAGGAACACATTCCCGATTCGGCATGTAGTGCATTTGGGTGCCATGCCGCCCATGCGAATTCATACGGATCACCGGTGCCCGGCCCTGTCAGGACTGCCGCGCCGGGACAGAGGCAATCGCCCGGTTGTGTCGGGGTGTTGCGTTTCCTTCCACTTGCAGCCCCGCGCCAATGGCCGGGGCTGTCTTTTCTCATGGTCATGACTGTGCGATATGATTGCAAAACGGCGCCCGCGCGGCCATATATCGCCGCGTCAACCTTGGAGTGTGCGATGACCAATTACCTCGACTTCGAAAAGCCGCTGGCGGAAATCGAAGGCAAGGCGGAAGAGCTGCGCGCCATGGCCCGCGCGGGCGAGGGCGTGGATGTCGAGGAAGAGGCCGGCGCGCTGGACCGCAAGGCCGACGCGATGCTGCGCGATCTTTACAAGAACCTGACGCCCTGGCGCAAATGCCAGGTGGCGCGCCATCCCGACAGGCCGCATTGCCGCGACTATATCAAGGCGCTGTTCAGCGAATACACGCCGCTGGCCGGGGATCGCAACTTTGCCGACGATCATGCGGTGATGGGCGGGCTGGCGCGGCTGGACGGGCGCCCGCTGATGGTGATCGGCCATGAAAAGGGCAATGACACGAAATCCCGGATCGAGCGCAATTTCGGCATGGCCCGGCCAGAAGGCTATCGCAAGGCGATTCGCCTGATGGAGATGGCCGACAAGTTCGGCCTGCCGGTGGTGTCGCTGGTCGACACGCCCGGCGCCTATCCCGGCAAGGGCGCCGAGGAGCGCGGCCAGTCCGAGGCGATCGCGCGCTCAACGGAAAAATGCCTTCAGATCGGCGTGCCGCTGGTCAGCGTCATCATCGGCGAGGGCGGTTCGGGCGGGGCGGTGGCCTTTGCCACGGCCAACCGGCTGGCGATGCTGGAGCATTCGATCTATTCGGTGATCAGCCCCGAGGGCTGCGCCTCGATCCTGTGGAAGGATGCCGAGAAAATGCGCGAGGCCGCCGAGGCGCTGCGCCTGACGGCGCAGGATCTGACCCGGCTGGGCGTCGCTGACCGGGTGATCGAAGAGCCGCTGGGCGGTGCGCATCGCGCCCGCGAAAAGGCCATTGCCAGCGTCGGCAAGACGATTGAGTCCATGCTGAGCGAGCTGGACGGCAAAAGCCCCAAGAAGCTGCTCCAGGACCGGCGCGACAAGTTCCTCAACATGGGGTCCAAGGGCCTGGCCGCCTGAACGGCGGCGGCGGCGCTTGCGCCGGGGCGCTCAGCTTGCGTCGCGGCGGCTCTGGACGCGCCGGATTGCCCAGAGGGTGGCGACCGGGCCGATCAGTTCGAATATCACCGTGGTGGCGATGGTCAGGCTGAGGACCAGATCGGCATGGTCGGGAAACTGGCGCGCGGCGACCAGCGCCATGCCTACGGCCACGCCCGCCTGCGGCAAAAGGGCGATTCCATACCAGGGCCGCTCGGCGCGCGAAGCCCCGGCCAGCGCGCCGCCCAGCCAGCCCCCCGCCAGCCGCGCCATGATCCGCAGCACGACATAGGCCAACCCGATCACGCCCAGCTGCGCCACCACGCCGATTTTCAGCGAGGCACCGGCCAGCAGGAAGAACAGGATCATGAACGGCCATTGCACGTGTTCGATCTCGTGGAAGGCGCGGCCATGATGGCGGGCAAGATTGGCGATGACCGCGCCCGCCGTCATGCCCGCCAGCAGAAAGGACACATCGGCCCAGATCGACAGCCCGGCGGTCAGGAAGACGATGCCCAGCCCTTCGGTCAGCATTGGCTCGCCGCGCCGCAGGCGCCCGGTCAGATAGGCCGAGGGCAGCCCGATCGCCGCGCCAAGCATCAGCGCGCCGCCGATCTCCCACGCGGCGTCGCGCAGAAGGTGGGGCGCGGCATCGCCGCCAAGGCCAAGCGCCAGCACCACGACCACCGAAAAGACCATCACGCCCCAGGCGTCGTCAATGGCGACGATCCCCCTGAGCTGGTCGACAAAGGGGCCCTTGAGGCCGCTTTGGCGGATCGTGTCCTGGGTGGCGGCGGGGGCCGTCGCGGTGGCGATGGCGCCCAGCACCAGCGCCAGCGCCAGCGGCAGCCCCAAAAGCCACAGCCCCAGACCGACCATCGCGACCGTCACCAGCACGATCATCGCCGACACCGACAGGATCACCCGGCCATGGCGCGCAAGGTTCTTGCGCGTCAGCGCGTTGCCCAACACGAAAGCCACCATCGTCAGCGCCGTCACCGACAGGAACTCATATAGCGCCTGAACCTGTGGCGGGATGAGGTCGAAGCCCGAACCACCCACGGCGATGCCGCAGGCCAGCAGCAGCGTCACCCGCGGCAGCCTTGTGCGCCGCCCGATGGTATCCGCCGCGAGCCCCACAAGGAACAGCGCGCCAAGGGCGATCAGCAGGGTGGGAAGGTCCATGGCGTTCAGGTCACCAGCATTCGCAGGCCCTGGGTCACGTCCGAGCGCACCGCGAGGCGCAGCCCCGGTTCATCCCCGGCCTTGAGGGCGCTGATGATCAGGCGGTGATAATGCGGCGGGTCCTTGCGGCGCAGCCGTCCGTAAAGCGCGCGCATGGTCGGCCCCAGTTGCAGCCAGACGGTTTCGGCCATGGCCAGCATCGCGGGCGCCTGCGCGCGCAGGTAAAGCGTGCGGTGGAATTCCAGGTTGCGGCGGATATAGGCCACGGCATCCTGACGGGCGATATCCTCGGCTATGCGCGAGTTGATGCTTTGCAGCCGTTCGATCAGGGCGATATGAGCGCGCGGCAGGGCGCGGCTGGCCAGTTCCACCTCGAGCAGGGCGCGCAGGGCGGCCAGTTCCTCGATCCGCTCATTGCTCAGTTCCGGGGTCGAGACCCGGCCCGAACTGGAAATCGTGAGCGCGCCTTCGGCAGAGAGGCGGCGCACGGCCTCGCGGGCGGGGGTCATCGATACGTCGAATTCCGCGCCGATGCCGCGCAGGGTCAGGGCCAGGCCGGGGGCCAGTTCGCCATGCATGATTCGCCCGCGCAGCCCGCGATAGACGCGGTCATGGGCCGACGGGGCCGGATCGGGGCGCGGGTTGAGCAGCATGTCTCTTTTGTGATCACGAAACGCGCCAAGGTCAATTGCTCAAATGAGCAGGCGCTGGGGCTCAGCCGTCAAAGCGATAGCGGTGCAGCCCGGTGCCATGTTCGCGCAGCCAGTGGCGCGGCGTCTCGTAGCCGGGGCAGAGCCGCGCGACCACCGCCCAGAAAGCGGGGGAGTGGTTCATCTCGGCCAGATGCGCGACCTCATGCGCGGCGACGTAATCCAGCACCTCGGGCGCGGCCATGACCAGCCGCCAGGAATACATCAGCCCGCCGCCGCTTGAGCATGACCCCCAGCGCGAGCGCGTGTCGCGCAGCGTCAGGCGCGAATAAGGGCGCCCCAGCGCCGCCGCATGGCGATCCGAGGCCGCCGCAAGACGGTCGCGCGCCAGATCCTTGAGCCAGGCCCTGAGCCGCGCCGGGGCCGCGTCGCCGGGGCCGGGCACGGCGATATCGTCGCCATCGGGCACGATTCGCTTCCCCGAGCCGGACACGATTCGCAGCAAGCGCCCCTCGACCGGGATGCTGGCGCCCGGGGTCACCTCGACCGTTTGTGGGCGCGCCTCGAGCTGCGCGCGCAGCCAATCCTCCTTGGTGCGCGCGAAATCAAGCGCCTCGCCCTCGCGCACGCCGCGCGGCATGGTCAGCGTCACCCGCCCGTCAAGGCGCGACACGCGCAGCGAAATCCGCCGCGCGCGCGGCGAGCGGCGCAACGTCAGCGCCAGAGGGGGGTTGCCCGGCAGGATGTGGTGGCCCATATGCCCTCCTGATCGACGGTATGCGCGGGGCTGCTTAAAGCCTTTGACACCTTTGTCGCGTTATGGCAGGTGGCGCTGACCGTCGACAAGACAGAAAGAGCCAAAGGGGACCACCCATGCCCAAGGAAGAATGGGGCGTCAAACGCGTTTGCCCGACCACCGGAAAACGGTTCTACGACCTGAACAAGAACCCGATCGTAAGCCCGTACACGGGCGAGGTCGTCGAGATGGACACCGGCAAGAGCCGGTCGATCACCGCCGATGAGGAAGACGCCGAAACCAAGAAGATGAAGTCCACTGAAACCGGCAACGACAGTGAAGTGCTGGAGGATGACGAAGTCGATGTGGACCTCGGGGATGACGTTCTGGAGGATGACGACGAGGACAGCGTGTCGCTCGACGAGATCGCCGACGTCTCGACCGAAGACAACGAAAGCTGAACGCGAAAAGGCGGGATTTTCCACTTGATCCCGCCTGCCGCTTTGCCTAGATAGCGGCGAACACGGGGCTTGTGCCCCATGTGATGGGGCCTTAGCTCAGCTGGGAGAGCGCTTGCATGGCATGCAAGAGGTCAGGGGTTCGATCCCCCTAGGCTCCACCAAATTCTTACAGATCAATATGGTAGCTGGATACTAGAGTGGTGTGACACACAGATGTGACACACAATGAAGCTACATGCGTATCTGAGTAGATCACGGCACGGTATATTTTACTTCCGCTGGCTGTTACCGACACCGGGCCGAAACCTGACACGCGACACTGTTAGGCTATCCCTCGCACAAGCTGGGCATCAAGTCGGACGCTCATGTCTTTCATGGACTACGCCATACCTTTATCACGCGGTTGGCGCAGGCGGATGTACCTACCGAGCGAATTCAGTTTATCGTGGGACACGAGCGGCAGGGCGTTATCCATGAGGCGTATCTTGAAGGCTACACTCTGACGCAGACGAGTGGCGCGGTAGAGCGGTGTTCGGTACGCTAGGCTGCTGAGAGCATAGCAAGGGAACATCTCTGCCAAGATGGTGGGCGACCTAGGATCGCCCGCCAGACCGATAAGCCATTGATGCGGCTGCAACCGCTTGGTGGGCAAGTTGCGATTTGTCCCACCCGTGTGGCCCACCTGTATCTCACTAGTCAATCTTAAGGTAGACTGATACACGAAGGCTCTTCCGTTTATCGGTGACAGCCGACTGGGCGGTGCCGCGCTTCTCGACGATTTCGCATATACCCCGACTGAGGCCCATGAAACTACAACGCGCGCTTGAGACCATTGGTCAACTCGTGGCCCGACAAGTGGTCGCGCAGGGAATTGTGGAGGAGGGGCGTATATTCGCTTTAGGCACGTTCGAGAACGAAGAGCAACTGCATGGCCGCATCACGGATGTTGTACAGGGCTTGAGGGAGCATATCGGTCAACCATTCGAACGCCACCCATGGGCTTTCGTCTTTGATATGTCGACCTTCAAGCAGACTGGCCACACCTCGCCCATGTCGATGTTAGGGGTTGTTTGGCCCCAACCAGATGGTTCAGTCGTCGTGGAGGAGTACTACCTCAATGGGCGTGGCGCGCGAAGAATGAAGACGGTTCGTTACGAGCACACCCCGGAAGGAACGAACTTAAGTCTCGTGGGAAAGTCTGATCTTAGCAGGGAGCAGATGGAAGACGCCCTAAGTGGAACAATCTATCCCCTCGCAATTGCGATCCTTAACACTCGAGGCTGCGCCATTGACGTTAAACAAGCGCCGCACTTAGAGAACCGGCGGCGCGTACGGAAGGGTCAGCGGCCTTTCCCTGCGCACTACAGGGTGAATGCAGCAGAGTACATCACTGCGCTTGGTGGAACATCTACATCGCGGGATGCAGGTGGAAGACACGCAAGCCCGATGCCGCACTTGCGGCGGGCACATGAGCGGGTGTTGCAAGGTGGTAGGCGTATCTGGATACCTTCGGCATTGGTGAACGTGAGAAGTGAAGGCGACATTGCATTTGTTGAGCGACGCAAAGGGTATCAAAGCAAAGACTAGACACTTCATTGTGGGAGCTTTCGAGGATTTTGCCGCGTTCGTTGAGGCCGCCGGGTGTTGCGCCGCTGGTGCATGACAGGCGGATGGTCCGGGAAATC
>CAZMZS010000123.1:0-8056 GCA_964570675.1 uncultured Roseovarius sp.
TCCGCTCGGATGACAACTTGGCGCTGTCGATCCTGCGCCAGATCGAGGAAGAGGGTGTGCGCCGCCGCTCGCGCGAGGTTCTGGTCAAGTGCCCGGTTGCGATTGCGAATTTCCTGATGAACCAGAAGCGCGAGCATGTCGCGCAGATCGAGGCGCGCTACGGTCTGTCGGTGCGCATCGAGGGCGACCCGATGCTGATCAGCCCGGATTTCGCCATCGAAAAGTTCAAGACAGCTACCCGCAGCGTTCCCGAGGCGAGCGCGCCGGTGGTATCGGTGGACAGCTCGCTCATGGATGACGTCGAAGAGGCAAGCGAATCCGAAGCGGTGGCCGACGCCGCAAGCGAAGAGCAGCCCGCTGCCGAGAACGGCCAGCAGGAGAATGGCGAGGGCCGCCCCAAGAAGCGCCGCCGTCGCCGTCGCCGCTCGAAGTCCAAGGGCAATGGAGGCGAGGCGCAAGCCAACGAGTCCAATGGCGATCAGCAGGGTGACCAGCCCCGCCAGGAACCCGAGGCGGCGCAAGCTGAGGCTGCAGGCGATGCGCCCGCAGCCGAGGCCGAGGCCGAAAAGCCCAAATCGCGATCGAGATCGGGGTCGGGCAGCCGCAAGCGCCCGCCCGTGTCGCGCAAGAAGAAGAGCGATGCGGATGAGCCGGTGGCCGACGCCGCAGCCGAACCTGTCAACGAGGCTGTGAGCGAGGACGCGGGCGCACCTGCCGAGGTCGAGCCCGAAGCCGCGCCCAAGCCCAAGCGCAAGCCGCGTGCCCGCAAGGCCCCGGCTGCCAAGGCCGCCGAAGCCGCGCCCAAGGCCGAGGCCGAAGCGGATACCGCGGAGCAATCGCAGGGTGAAGCGGCCAGTGCCGAAGAGGCCCCGGCGCCCGAGCCGGCAGCCAAGAAGCCGCGCAGCCGTAAGAAGCCTGCGGCCAAGCCGGCCAAGGCCGAAGAGGCCCAAGAGGCGGAAAAGGCCCCGGCCATGGCGGAGGCCGCACCCGAGGAGAAGCCGGAAGCCGACGAGAAGCCCAAGCGGCGTGGCTGGTGGTCGATCGGACGCTGACCGGCAGAGGACGATAGTGCAAGGCGCCGTGCGGTCATCCGCGCGGCGTTTTGCGTTTCAGGATCAGGTCTTGCGCACCAGATAGGTCCGGGTGTCGCCCTGTTCGCTGACCGAGATCAGCTCATGCCCGGATTCGGCGCAGAAATGCGGGACGTCGATCACCGCCGCCGGGTCGTCGGCCAGCAGTTCGATACATTGCCCGGTGGCCAGCGGTTGCAGCCGTTTGCGCAGCTTGAGAACCGGCAGCGGGCATAAAAGCCCCGTGGCGTCGATGCGGTCGCTGATATCGTCCATGGCTGCGACATAGTCGCCTTGTTTCAGCCTGTCCACAAGGATGTGACAACGCGTTGCGTGACGCCGCCCGCAAGATGGATTATGCGAGGCTCATGTTCGGATTTGAAATCATCGACGCGGCCCTGATTCCCGCCATGGCGATTGCCCTGATGGCCGGGGTCATCTCGTTTCTCAGCCCATGCGTTCTGCCCATCGTGCCGCCTTACCTGGCCTATATGAGCGGCGTCGCCATGAGCGATCTGACCGAGACGGAAGATGGCATGCGCCCGCGGGCCAGCGCGCTGGTCCCGGCGCTTTTCTTCGTGCTGGGGCTGTCGACGGTGTTCCTGTTCCTTGGATTCACCGCATCGGCCATCGGCACGTTATTTTTGCAATATCAGGACTGGTTCAACACGATTGCGGGGGTGATCGTGATGATTTTTGGCGCGCATTTCGTTGGTGTCTACCGGATCGGCTTCCTTGACCGCGAGGCGCGCATGGATGTGGGCGACCGGGGCGGGTCGTCGTTCGGCGCCTATGTTCTGGGCCTCGCCTTCGCCTTTGGCTGGACCCCCTGCATCGGACCGCAACTGGGGGCGATCCTGTCGCTGGCCGCGAGCGAGGCCAATGTTGCGCGCGGTACGCTGTTGCTGGCCGTCTATGCCATCGGGCTTGGTGTGCCTTTCCTGCTGGTGGCGGCGTTCCTGCCGCGCATGGGCGGGGTCATGGGCTGGATGAAGCGCCATATGGAGCGCATCGAACGGGTGATGGGCCTATTGCTGTGGACCATCGGCTTGCTGATGCTGACCGGCGGGTTCTCGGCCTTCTCCTTCTGGCTGCTTGAGACGTTCCCGGCGCTGGCGGTGCTGGGTTAGGGCTTACGCTGGCGGCACGGCTGCGCTAGACTTTGGCCAACGCGCGCCAGAGACGTGAGGTAGGACAGTTTGGCCAGTTCGAGGGTTCAGCGCAGGCGCGTCTTTTATATCCCCGGATATGATCCGATCCCCCCGCGACGCTATCGCGAGCTCTATCGCAAGGAAGGCGCGGCGCAGGCGGCGCTGTCGGATTATCGGCTGACGCTCTCGCCCAAGGCGGCGGACGGACGATATGGCTGGCATGTCGATGCAGTGATCGGGGGGCAACAGACGCATAGCGATTTCGAGGTGCTGGTTTGGTCCGATATCGTGCGAGACAGCATGGATCAGGGGGTTCTGGCCACCTATCTGCTGCTGGCGCGCACGGCCTGGACCTATATCGGTTCGGGCGCGCTGTTCCGGCTGATGCGGCTGCGCAAGGGGCCGCTGATTGCGGCTCTTTACCCTGTCGGGTTTCTGTTGGTGCAACTGTTACTGGCGCTGTTGCTGGCCTGGGGGCTGGGGCGGCTGTTGGCGCTGCTGCATCCTGGGCTGGCCTGGGCGGGGCTCTTGGTGGTGCCGTTCGTGCTGGAATGGTTCCGGCGCAAGGATAACCGATTTTTCGTTTATTACCTGATGCATGACTATGCCTATTCGGCGCGTCACCGGGGCGCGAACCCGCCCGAGCTTGAGGCCAGAATGGCGCAATTCGCCGACGAGATCGCCGCCGCGCTGGCGGATGAAGCGCTCGACGAGGTGCTGGTTGTGGGCCATTCATCGGGGGCGCATCTGGCCGTGTCGGTCCTGGCACAGCTTTTGCGCGACGGGCGTGGGCCGGGGCAGGGGCCGGGCGCGCCCGTGCTTTCGTTCCTGTCGCTCGGACAGGTGGTGCCGATGGTGTCATTCCTGCCCGACGCTGATGATCTGCGACGCGATCTGCGTGACCTGAGCACGCGCGACTCGCTGACATGGGTCGATGTGACCGCGCCGGGGGATGGCTGTGCCTTTGCGCTATGCGATCCGGTCAGCGTGAGCGGCGTCGCACCAGCGAACAAGCGCTGGCCGCTGGTGCTGTCGGCGGCCTTTACACAGACGCTTAGCCCCGAGCGCTGGCGCGCGCTGCGCTGGCGGTTCTTCCAACTGCATTTCCAGTATATGTGCGCTTTCGATTGCCCCGGCGACTACGATTATTTCCAGATCACCGCCGGGCCGCAAACACTGGCGCAGCGCTTCGAGGGGCGCGCGGCCTCGCCCAGCCGGATTGTAACGCCGCTCTCGGGCTATCGTGGAGTATCGGCATGACACATCCACCCAAACCGCAGGCGCGCGCCGGGCGCGTATCGCTCTGGCGCTATGCGCGGCTGTTTCGCGCGGATCTTCTGTCGGCGCAGCCCGCGCGGCTCTATCGCGCCTGGATGGCCGAGTTTCGCACACCGTTCTTTCGCTCGTTCCTGTGCAATCAGCCCGATCTGGTCGATCTGGTGCTCAAGGAACGGCCCGACGATTTCCCCAAATCCGACCGCATCCGCGAGGGGCTGGCGCCGCTGTTGGGAAATTCGGTTTTCGTGACCAATGGTGAGACATGGAAACGTCAGCGCCGCATCATCGACCCGGCCTTCGAGGGCGGGCGGCTGCGCGATGCGTTCCCGGCCATGCTGGAGGCGGGGCAAGGCGCGGTGGCGCGGCTGGCCAAGGTGGCCGCGCAGGGTGATGCGCCTGTCGAGATCGAAGCGCAGACCAGCCATGTGACGGCGGATGTGATCTTTCGCACCCTGTTTTCGATCCCGATCGAAAACGAGGTCGCCGCGCAGGTCTTCGAGAAGTTCCGCGAGCATCAGCGCGCGCAGCCGGTGTTGAACCTTGGGGCGCTTTTGCCGCTGCCGCGCTGGTTTCCGCGCTTTCATCGCCGCCGCGCAAAGGAAACCGCCGCCGCGATCCGGGCGCTGATCACAGGGCTTACGACCGCGCGCAAAACCGAGATCGAAGCCGGGACTGCGCCCGATGATCTGGCGACCAAGATCATGACCACGCCCGATCCGGTGACGGGCGCGCTGTTCGATACCGAAGAGATGGTCGATCAGGTGGCGATCTTCTTTCTGGCGGGGCATGAGACCAGCGCCTCGGCGCTGGCATGGGGGCTTTATTTGCTGGCGCTTTATCCCGAATGGCAGGACAAGCTGGCCAAGGAGGCGCGAACGGTCATGCCCGATGGCACGCCCGGTTTCTCAGATATCGCGCGCCTGACGCTGACCCGCGACGTTTTCCGTGAGACGCTGCGTCTTTACCCGCCGGTGCCGATGATGGTGCGCGAGGCAACGCAACCCGAGAGGTTCCGCGACCGTGACGTGCCAAAGGGCGCGCAAATTGTGCTGAGCCCTTGGCATCAGCACCGCCACGAGCGCCTGTGGGATGACCCCGACGCCTTTGATCCGGCGCGGTTTGCCACGCCCAACGGGCAGGCGGGGCTGCGAGCGGCCTTCATGCCGTTCTCGGCCGGGCAGCGTGTCTGCACCGGTGCAGGGTTCGCGATGATCGAAGGGGTGTTGCTTTTGGCGATGCTGGTGCGCGCCTTTCGCTTTGAGCCCGTGCCCGAGCGCCCGGCCATGCCCGTCGCCCATCTCACGGTGCGTGGCAAGGACGGAATCTGGCTTCGGATCACGCCGCGCGAGGCACCCTGACACGGCCTGGCGTCAGCTTTCGCGTCCCTGCGCCTTGAGACGGGCATGCAGGTTTTGCGCCTCGGTCGCGCCGGCCTCGAGCGCGAAGATATAGGCATGCGTGAGGAAAAAGCAGGACGCATCCCGGTCATTCACGCTGTCTGCAGCCTCGCGGTAGAGTTTGATCAGCGCCATGCGGTCCTGAGCGGCGTGGGCGCTGATCATGCGGTCGTCGAGACTCTTCATTGCGCGGCCCTCGCGCTGGCGCGGTGAATGTCGACCTTGCCGGCGACCCAGTCGTGAAAGCAATGGGTCGGGCTGTCCATCACCGGCGAGAACCGGCCCCCGTCGAAACGGTTGGCATGGCGGCCGCGCTGCATCCCTTCGACGACGAAGATGTCCTCCTCGAACACGGTTTTCCAAAGCTGGGAGTTGCGCATGCGCAGCCCCTCGTCGCTGTCGGGCACGGAGTAATAGAGATGGACATGTTCCACCGTGCGCTCGCATCCCTTGGGTTCGAGAATGATGGCGAAGGCGTGGTCGCGATGCGTGCCCAGAAGAACATTGGGGTAGACGGCGATATATTCCGCCTGTTCGTTCCACTTGGCGCCGACATCGGCGAAATCGGGGAAACGCTCGTCGTTTTCGTTGGTGAGTTGGCGATAGACCATCGTGCCCTGGCCGGAATACTGCCCCGGCTTCTCGATATGGTAGTGATCTTCCAGCTTGGAATAGCTGTTGAGGCCGGGATGAACCCAAGGCAGGTGATAGCTTTCGCAGTAATTCTCGACCGCGAGTTTCCAGTTGCTGGCAACCTCGAGCGTGAAGCGGCTGTCATGCCCGCCGTGATAAAGCGGCAGGTCGAATTCCCGCCAGCGTTCGATGACATCGGCCATGGCATCGGCGAAATCGGGGGCATCGCCCGAGACGTTGATCCAGACCACATCGCGCCAGATATGGCTGCGGATCTCGATCAGTCCCAACTCTTCGCGCCGGATCGACGGGTGGGTGTTGTGGCCGGGCCCACCCACATGCGGTGTGGCCACGAGGTTGCCTTTGGTCGAATAGCACCAGGAATGATAGGGGCAGCGGATCGCGCCTTCGATCTTGCGGGGCTGTTCCACGAGGATCATGCCGCGATGGCGGCAGATGTTCTGGAACACCCGGACAGCACCGTCCTTGTCGCGCAATAACAGGAGCGGCATGCCCAGAAAATCGAGCGGCACCGCGTCGCCCGGTTCGGGCACGTCGGCAGCCACCGCCAACCCTGCCCATTGCGAAAAGAGCAGGGCCTCTTTTTCCTCGTTGAAGATCATGGGGTCGATGTAATGGGCATTGGGCAGCCCATTGGCGCGTTCGACGCTGCTGCGGACGTTGGACAGGTCGGTGACGGGCTCAATCATGACTGGTCTCCTGATGTAAGGATACCCATTGCAAAGCAGGAAACCGACCTGTCGAACCGACGAATCGCGACCCGGTTTTCCTCAAGGCGACAGATTCAGCGGAATTCCCGGATTTTTTGCAGCATCGAGTGATGGTGCGCGCTGATGCCATCATCCTGTGCAAGTCCGGTTTCGCGCGCCGCGCGCAGGATCGCGGAGTGGTCGTTGCCCAGGTGCTGGTAAATGACGCGCCCGGCACGGCGGGTTTTCGGCTTCTCGCGTGCGGCGCGGGCGGCGAAGCCTTCCCAGAGGGGGGTCGGTAAGACGCGCTCCAGCGTCAGGTAGGTGAAAGAGCATGACATGGAATAGCGGCGCATGGTGATCGCCATGACCCCTTCATCCTGGCGCAGGACCACGCCGCGGTATTCACGTTCACGCGGGGGCAGGCGAATGGCGTGGTTCAGCAGCGTTCTTGCGGGATCATAGCCGCGAATGAAAGTGTAACCTGAGCGCCGGGTGACGTGAACCAGACCGACAACGCAATGATCCTCGGAAAAGAAGCTGCCCCGGATGAAACGGTAAAAGCCGCTGGGAAAAAGGGCCTCAGGCACCTCGGCGGGCTGGCTACCGAAGAACGCCTTGATATGGGGGTGATCGAGGAGGCTTTCGTTGGGGTTGCGGATACTGGCGACGGGTTCAAGAAGAATCCGCGCATCCACATCGAAAAAGCGGCATATCTTGTGCAGCACATCGGGGCGAGGGAAGCTCTCGCCGGAGAGGTAGCGGTTGAACTGGGTGCGGTTGATCCCGAGCTTGCGACAAAGCGCGGCGATCGAGCGGTGTTCCTTGCTGAGGTGGCGCAGGTTCTGACCGAACACGGCGCGCAGTTCGGCCGGGTCCGGGGCGGGCGGGGTCTCGGGTTTGATGTGACGGGTCACCTGGCACATGCTCCATGGAACGGACGAATCCGGAGTGTTGCCAACCAGCGCTAATACACAACCCCGGAAATATCCAGTTTTTACTGGGAACATCTCAGGGATGTGACGCCAAATCGCGTCAAGTGACGAGTGTCGTGATACAAGTTGTTACCTTGTGTCCATGCGCAAGGCGTGGCCATCTGAACGGCAAAGACGCGCTTCCTTCGTTGAGTATTTCAAGGATATGATATGCATGGTGTAGTATTGTGGTCCGATCACCGGCTCAAGACGGCGGTCATCTGGTGCGAGGATCACGGTGATCTTGCGTTTCTGACGGCAGACGACGACGGGTTCGATGATGCGGATATCGCGCATGGCGACGTGATTTCATTCGATATTGACCCGCAAGGCGCATTCCGCCGGGCTCGCAATGCCCGTGTCGTTGACCCCGAGGCCTATCCGTTGCTGGCCCGCTCGCTGAAAGACGGCTTGGAATCGCAGCAGTGCAGCAAAGATGAGCGCGACCCGGGCGCCGGCACCGATCCGGCACTTTCAAGTGTCGTGAGCTTTGCGGCGCCCAGTGGCGCGCAGACCGAAGACAGGATGCGCCGGACCGGGCGATAGACGGGTCTGGCGCAGTGTCCGGCTGAGCCGATGTCAGCTGTCTTCGAGGCGGCCACGGGGCAGGGCGGCAACGCCGGTGCGTGCGATCTCGTTAAGACCAAGAGGGCGCATCAGGTCGGCGAAGGCGTCGATCTTTTCAGGCGTGCCGGTCAGCTCGAAAACGAAGCTGTCCAATGTGCTGTCCACTACGCTGGCGCGGAAGATATCCGCGAGACGCAGCGCCTCGACCCGCTTGTCGCCGCTGCCCTGGACCTTGAGCAAGGCCAGTTCGCGTTCGACCGAACGGCCCTCGGCGGT
>CAZMZS010000124.1:0-7881 GCA_964570675.1 uncultured Roseovarius sp.
TAACGCTCTACCCCTGAGCTACACCCGCGTCCTTGGGTGAGGCGTGAGATATAAAGTCTTGGCGCGGCCTGCAAGCCCAAATTTCGGGCGCTGGCGAAAAAATTCCCGCGGCCGGGGGCCGGGGCGTCAGCGCGCGATGCGCGGCAAACTGCCGGTGTCAGCCGGGATAGCGAAGGGAAGCGGCGGGCGGCAGGCCGACATCCTGGCTGTGGACGACAACCCCGGTTCGCATCATCAAAAGGATCCCGTAAGCGCCCGGTTCATCGATGGAAAGGTGACAATCCGTTGAGTCGAGCTGCATCGGCATCTGGTGGCAGGGGCTTTTGAAGATGGCGGTGGGCAGGCCCGCGGCGCTGCCCGACAGGTTGCGGTGGATATGGCCGCTGACGATCTGCGCGACATTGCCATGGCGGGTCAGGCGAGAGAGCAGCGCCTCGCGCGCACGCAGTCCGATGGAATCCATCGCCGCGAATCCGGTGTCGATGGGCGGATGGTGGGTGAAGATCGTCACATGCCGTCCCGCCGCGCCCGCAAGCGCCGCATCGAGCCAGTCGAGGCGTGACGGGCAAAGCCAGCCGCTATGCTGGTCGGGAGCATCCTCGTCCAGCGTGTCGAGCAGGATCAGGCGGTGATCGCCCAGATCGTGCCATTGCTGGCAGAACCCGTCCGCAGTGCGCGGGTGGTCGGGAAAGGCCGCGTTGAAGGCGGCGCGCCGGTCGTGATTGCCCAGCATCAGGCTGACGGGCAGGGGGCAGTCGGACAGGAGCGCGCGCAAGCGGGCATATTCGGCGGGCGCGCCGGTATGTGTCAGATCGCCCGTGATGACGATGCGCACGGCGTCAGGGTGATGGGCAAACGCATGAGACAGCGCCAGTTCAAAGCGCGCGGCGGGGTCCAGCCCGATGATCGTGTCGCCATCGGGCAGGATATGCAGATCGGTGAAGACGAGCACCTTGTGCATTGGGCTTTCCCTGACGCGCCTGTCGCCTGTGGGCGCGCCTATTCGAGTTCGACCAGCAGATCCTTGGCGTCGATCTGCGCGCCGGGCTGCACATGCAGCGCCTTGACGGTGGCGTCGCGCTCGGCATGGATGCCGGTTTCCATCTTCATCGCCTCGATGGTCAGCAGCATGTCGCCCTGCTTGATCTTCTGGCCGACGCTGACCGTGACGCTGGCCACCACGCCGGGCATGGGCGCGCCGACATGGTCGGGATTGCCCTGTTCGGCCTTGGGACGGGCCGCGGTGGCGGCCTTGGCCTTGCGGTCGGGGACGCGGATCACGCGGGGCTGGCCGTTGAGTTCGAAGAACACCTTGACCTCGCCGTCCTCGCCGGTTTCGCCGACGGTCTGCAGGCGGATTTCGAGGATCTTGCCGGGGTCGATCTCGGCGCTGATCTCCTCGCCCGGTTCCATCCCGTAGAAAAAGGCGCGGGTGGGCAGGGTGCGCACCGGGCCATAGACGCGGTGACGGCCCATGTAATCGAGAAAGACCTTGGGATACATGAGATAGCCGTTGAGGTCCTCGTCATCGATGAGTTTGCCTTCGAGCTCCTTGATCACCGCCGCGCGGGTCTCTTCGAGATCGACCGGGGGGAGGTGCTTGCCGGGGCGTTCGGTGTTGGGCTCTTCGTCCTTGAGCACCTTGTTGACGATCCCCTCGGGAAAGCCGCCGGGGGGCTGTCCGAGATTGCCGCGCATCATGTCGATCACGGAATCCGGGAAGGCGACATCGGTGTCGGGGTCTTCGACCTCGGCGCGGGTGAGGCCCTGGCTGACCATCATCAGCGCCATGTCGCCCACCACCTTGGAACTGGGCGTGACCTTGACGATATCGCCGAACATCTGGTTCACATCGGCATAGGTGCGCGCCACTTCGGGCCACTTGTCCTCGAGCCCCATGGAGCGGGCCTGGGCCTTGAGGTTGGTGAACTGGCCGCCCGGCATTTCATGCAGGTAGACTTCGGAGGCAGGCGCGGCGAGGCCGGATTCGAAGGCGACATATTGCGCGCGTACCTGTTCCCAGTAATTCGAGATGTCGCGGATGCGTTCGATGTCGATTTCGGTGTCGCGCTCGGTATGCATCAGGGCTTCGACGATCGAGCCGAGACAGGGCTGCGACGTGCCCCCCGAGAACGCGTCCATCGCTGCGTCGACCGCATCGACCCCGGCATCGGTGGCGGCCAGAATGGTGCCCCCCGCGATACCGCTGGTGTCATGGGTGTGGAAATGCACGGGGATCGAAAGCTCGTCCTTGAGGGCCTTGACCAGCACCCGCGCGGCGGCGGGTTTCAGCAGGCCGGCCATGTCCTTGAGGCCGAGGATATGGGCGCCCGCGGATTCAAGCTGTTTGGCCATCGAGACATAATACTTGAGGTCATACTTGGCGCGGTCGGGGTCGAGGATGTCGCCGGTATAGCAGATCGTGCCTTCGCAGATCTTGCCGGTGTCGTTCACCGCATCCATCGCGACGCGCATGTTTTCGACCCAGTTGAGGCTGTCGAAGACGCGGAACACGTCGACGCCGGTTTCGGCGGCCTGGCGCACGAATTCCTGCACCACGTTGTCGGGGTAATTCGTGTAGCCCACCCCGTTGGAGGCGCGCAGCAGCATCTGCGTCAACAGGTTGGGCATGGCGGCGCGCAATTCGCGCAGGCGCTGCCAGGGGCATTCCTGAAGGAAGCGGTAGGCCACGTCGAAGGTCGCCCCGCCCCAGCATTCGACCGAGAAGAGCTGCGGCAGGTTGGCCGCGTAGCTGGGCGCGACCTTGATCATGTCGATCGAGCGCATCCGCGTGGCCAGAAGGCTTTGGTGCCCGTCGCGCATGGTGGTGTCGGTCAGGAGCAGCCGCTTTTGCGCCAGCATCCAGTCGGCCACGGCGCGCGGGCCTTCGTTTTCCAGCAGGGTGCGGGTGCCGGGCGCGGGTGCGGCCTGTGGTTTGGGCGCGCGCGGTGGCTTGGAATCGGCGGGCTTGGCGCGGCCGGTGGTCTCGGGGTGGCCGTTCACGGTGATGTCGGCGATATAGGTCAGCACCTTGGTGCCCCGGTCGCGCCGCTTGTTGAAATTGAAGAGGTCGGGCGTCTCGTCGATGAAGGTGGTGGTGTATTCGTTGCTCAGGAACGTGGGGTGCTTGAGCAGGTTTTCGACAAAGGCGATGTTGGTGGACACACCGCGGATGCGGAATTCGCGCAGGGCGCGGTCCATGCGGGCGATGGCCGCCTCAGGGGTCTGGGCGTGGGCCGTGACCTTGACCAGAAGCGAATCGTAATAGCGCGTGATCACGCCGCCCGCATAGGCGGTGCCGCCATCAAGCCGGATCCCCATGCCGGTGGCCGAGCGATAGGCGGTCAGGCGGCCGTAATCGGGGATGAAATTGTTCTGCGGGTCCTCGGTTGTGATCCGGGTCTGAAGCGCATGGCCGTTGAGGGTGATCGCGTCCTGGCTGCTTTTGCCGGTGGCTTCCTCGATGGTCTTTCCTTCGGCGATGCGGATCTGGGCCTGGACGATATCGATGCCGGTCACTTCCTCGGTGACGGTATGTTCCACCTGAACGCGGGGGTTCACCTCGATGAAGTAGAACTGGCTGGTGTCCATATCCATCAGGAATTCGACCGTGCCGGCGCATTCGTAATCGACATGCTTGCAGATCTTGTAGCCAAGCTCGCAGATCTCGGCGCGTTGCAGGTCGCTCAGATACGGCGCGGGGGCGCGCTCGACGACCTTCTGGTTGCGGCGCTGGACCGAGCAGTCGCGCTCGAAGAGGTGATACATCTGGCCGTGCTTGTCGCCCAGGATCTGGACCTCGACATGGCGGGCGCGGGTGATCATCTTTTCGAGATAGCCTTCGCCATTGCCGAAGGCGGCTTCGGCCTCGCGGCGCCCTTCCATGACCTTTTCGGCCAGTTCCTTATCCGAATGGATCGGGCGCATCCCGCGCCCGCCGCCGCCCCAGGACGCCTTGAGCATCAGGGGATAGCCGATCTCGGCGGCCTCGGTGCGGATCGCGTCCATGTCATCGCCCAGCACTTCGGTGGCGGGAATCACCGGCACGCCCGCCTCGATGGCGACGCGGCGCGCGCTGGCCTTGTCGCCAAGGGCGCGCATGGTGTCGGCGCGAGGGCCGATGAAGGTGATGCCGTTGGCGACGCAGGCATCGACGAAATCGGGGTTTTCGGACAGGAGCCCATAGCCGGGGTGAATGGCGTCGGCGCCGCTGGCCTTGGCGACGCGGATGATCTCGTCGATGGCGAGATAGGCGGCGACGGGGCCGAGACCCTCGCCGATGCGATAGGCCTCGTCGGCCTTGAAGCGGTGCAGGCCCAGCTTGTCCTCTTCGGCGAAGACGGCGACGGTGCGTTTGCCCATCTCGTTGGCGGCGCGCATGATGCGGATCGCGATTTCGCCGCGGTTTGCAATCAGGATTTTCTGGAAGTCGCTCACGGGCGTCGGCCCCCCTTGCTATCGCTTGTATGTCATCGGGCGCCGCTGGGGCGCGGGTTGCTGCGCTGCAGCGCCGATGGGTCAGTTTGTAAGAATTGTGACGGGTTTGCGCAATGGCGCTGCGACGCCTTCCACCCGTTCGCGACATTTTCTGCCCGTTCGGGCGGGCATGGCGAAGGATGGAGCCGGGTGCCGGGAAATGGCGTCATCTGTCTGAGGTGCCGAGAACCAGCCGCGCATGCGCACCCGAAAGCGCGCTCAGCCCCAACTGGCCCATATTGGCAATGAGATCCTGGGTCAGGATATCGGTCAGGTGGGCGGGGCCATCGGCCCCCAGAGCGCCGAGCGCATAATGCCAGGGGCGGCCCAGCATGACGAAATCGGCGCCAAGCGCGATGGCGCGCAGGATGTCGAGGCCGGTCTCGAAGCCGCCGTCGATCAGCACCGGCAGGGTGGTGGCGGCGCGGATGGCGGGCAGGGATTCGATCGTGGCGGGGGCGGCGTCGAACTGCCGTCCGGCATGGTTCGATATCCAGACAGCGTCGACGCCTTCGCCCTCGAGGCGGGTGGCGTCGCCTGCATCGAGCACGCCCTTGACGATCATCGGCCCGTCCCAGGCGTCGCGCAGCCAGCGCAGGTAGTCCCAGTCGGGCGCGGTGCGCAGCAGGTAGCCGGCGTGCTTGTTGGAGGGCAGGCCGCTGGTTTTTCCCGCGTATTCGTCGATCAGGCGCATCCGGGGCATGCCGTGGCGTGCGATGCCGAGCGCCCAGGCCGGGCAGCGCGCCACCTGCGCCATCAGGCGCGGGGTCAGCCGGGGCGGCGTGGTCAGACCGGAGCGCACCTGGCGTTCGCGGCGGCTGGGCACGGGCACGTCCACGGTCAGCACCAGCACGCCGAAGCCCGCATCGCGCGCCCGTGCCAGCATGTCGGTGCGAATGTCGGGATCGCGCGGGGGATACATCTGGAACCATGCGTGATCGCCCAGATCCGGTTTCAGGTCGGCAGGGGTGCGGGTGGCGACGGTGGAGAGCGCATAGGGTATGCCCGCCGTGGCGGCGGCGCGTGCCAGCATGGGTTCCGCCCCCGGCCAGATCATGCCCGACATGCCCACCGGCGCGATGCCGAAGGGCAGGGGCAGGGTGTCGCCGAAAAGGCTGGTCGAAAGGTCGGGGGAGACTTCGCCATGCAGGATCGAGGGCATCAGGAGCACCTCGTCGAGCTTGGCGCGGTTGCGCGACTTGGTGCATTCGGTGCCGGTGGCGCTGTCGAGATATTCCCAGACGAAACGCGGGATTCGCCGCTGCGCACGGGCGCGCAGATCGGAAAGGGCGGGATATGTCGCGTGCAGGTTCATGGCGCGCGAATGTAAGCGTTTACATGGCATTGTCCAGAGGGCTTGGAGGGGCCCCGGAAAGCGGGGTTTACCCTGTCCGGCGGTCTGGTTTGCCGCATGGGCGGGCTTCTGTTAACGTTTTGTTAATCTTCGTTAACGAAAGAGGCGCCGATGGCGGGAGAAGTCGAGCTTGCGGCCCTGTTATGCGCCTTTCTGGCCGGGTCCGAGCAGGAAACCCGGCAATATTTCGATGTGAACGGCATGTCGCGCCATGTGCGCGTCGACTGCGAGACCGAAGCCCATGTCATCGAGATCGGGCTGGATGGCAAGGCGTCGGCGCGCGACAGCGTGCATCAGGCGCTGTTCTTTGCGCATCTGACCGGCAAGACGCCTGCGGTGATCCTGATCGACCGCGACGGGTTCGAAGGGCGTTTCGAATATGAGATGCGCCATGTGACCCGCGCTGCCGGGGTGACCTATGCGCGCTGCCATGAGGATTTCATCATGCGCTGGGCGCGCACCCGCGCGAAGCGGGGTGAACATGGCGCGGCACAGGACGATCTGCCCGCGCATTGGCCTGCCACATCGCTTTGCGATCTGGAGGCGTTGCGCAGCGGTGAGGAGCCGGGGTCCTAGTGATGGTCGGCGGGCATGAAAAGGGCGGGAACAATCCCCGAACATTCCCTTTAACTTGGCAGCGCGCCGCGCTAGTCTGGCGCGCATGAGCAGTTTCGACGAATCCCAAGCCCCCGCGGCGGGCTCCCTTTCGGCGCGCGCGATGGCGGCGCGGCCGACGGCGCCATATCTTGAAGAGTTGAATCCCGCGCAGCGCGAGGCGGTCGAGTCGCTGGACGGTCCGGTCCTGATGCTGGCGGGCGCGGGCACGGGCAAGACCAAGGCGCTGACCACGCGGATCGTGCATCTGCTCAACACCGGCAAGGCGCGCCCGCACGAAATCCTGTCAGTGACCTTTACCAACAAGGCCGCGCGCGAGATGAAGAGCCGCGTCGGTCAGAGATTGGGCGAGGCGGTGGAGGGGATGCCATGGCTGGGCACTTTCCATTCGATCTGTGTGAAGCTGTTGCGCCGGCATCAGGAGCTGGTCGGGCTGAGGTCGAATTTCACCATCCTCGATACCGACGATCAGATCAGGCTGCTCAAGCAATTGGTGCGGGCGGCGGGGATCGACGACAAGCGATGGCCTGCGCGGGCGCTGGCCGGAGTGATCGACCAGTGGAAGAACCGCGCCTGGACACCGGATAACGTACCGGTGAGCGAGGCGAGCGCCTATGACGGCAAGGGGGTTGCGCTTTACCGGCAATACCAGACCCGGCTGCGCGAGTTGAACGCGGTCGATTTCGGCGATCTGCTGTTGCATGTGGTGACGATCTTTCAGACGCACCCGGACGTGCTGGAGCAATACCGGCGCTGGTTCCGCTATATCCTTGTGGATGAATACCAGGATACAAACGTTGCCCAATACCTGTGGCTACGGCTGTTGGCGGGTGGGCACAGCAATATCTGCTGCGTGGGGGATGACGATCAGTCGATCTATGGCTGGCGGGGTGCCGAGGTGGGTAATATCCTGCGGTTCGAAAAGGATTTTCCCGGCGCCAAGGTGATCCGGCTGGAGCAGAATTACCGCTCGACCCCGCATATCCTGGGGGCGGCGGGGGGCGTGATCGCGGCCAACAAGGGGCGGCTGGGCAAGGAGCTTTGGACCGAGGCCGAGGCGGGCGAGAAGGTGCGTCTGATCGGTCATTGGGACGGCGAGGAAGAGGCGCGCTGGATCGGTGACGAGATCGAGGCGTTTCATAGTGGTGTGTCGGCGATTGCGAAGCGACGGCAGAACGTTCGTTCAACATCCGCCGGGCAAGAAGCGGAGCGCTTGGCAAAAGGCGGCATCACCTCAAAAAACTCTGCGGGCGATATCCACCAAGTAAATCTAATGCGTGAGGAAGCACTAAGTCAGAGTGGCCTAGATAATTTGCCAATACCCCAGACATACAGTCTGGATGAAATAGCGATCCTTGTGCGCGCGAGCCACCAGATGCGGGCCTTCGAGGACCGGTTCCTGACAATCGGGCTGCCCTATCGGGTGATCGGTGGGC
>CAZMZS010000125.1:0-7808 GCA_964570675.1 uncultured Roseovarius sp.
ATTTCGGCTGTGGTTCGTCGCGCGAGCATGCGCCTTGGGCGATCAAGGATTTCGGTATTCGCTGCGTCATTGCGCCCAGCTTTGCGGATATCTTTTATAACAACTGTTTCAAGAACGGCATTCTGCCCATCGCGCTCCCTCGGGAGCAGGTGGATATCCTGATGAAGGATGCCGAAAAGGGATCGAATGCGCGCGTCACCGTCGATCTGGAGAACCAGACCGTGACCACATCGGATGGCGAGGTGATCGCCTTCGAGGTCGATCAGTTCAAGAAGCATTGTCTGCTGGAGGGGCTGGACGATATCGGGCTGACCATGGAGAAGGCGGCCGCGATCGACAGTTTCGAAACGCAGGCCGAGACCGCGCGCCCCTGGGTGTAGCCGCGGGCCAAGCCCGAATATCTGCCCCGTCGCAGGGGCCGAGCGCCATCGGGTCAACCCTCGGTGGCGTTTTGGTGTCAGGGTTGCGGATTGTGAAGCTCAGGAATAGTGGGCGGGCCGCGTTCATCCACATGATGTTGTGGTGACCCACTAGAATGCCAAAATTCTGAACGCGAATTGATGCATTCTCGCACCACCTGCTTCATCAATTCGCCCGAAAAACCCTGTGTTATTAACCTACAGCTTGAGCCGGGGTCCGAAAATGGGCAGAAATTGGACAGAAATGAGGCAAGCCGCCACAATTGGCGGGATCAAGTTGGCACAATGGCGCGACGAAGTATCGGGCCGGACCAGTTTGAAGGGACATGGGCAGTGGTTTCACAGGTAACAAATGCGCTTGTGCGCGCATTATTGGTCGCGTTGCTGGTGGCAACGCCGTCCCTGCTCTTGCCCGAGACGCGTTCGGATACCGCGCAGCTGGTGCTGGTGCTGGCGATCCTGGCTTCGTTCATGACCTTCATCGAATATTACGGGCGTTACCCCAGCATCGTGGAATTCCGCTTTGCGCCGCCGTTCAACCGGCTGAAATTCGTAGGGCTGGCGCTGACGGTGCTGCTGCTGACGCTGATCCTGCGTGGCAAGGCCTATCCCAATGATCTGACCATGTTCCTGACCGTGCTGGGCCATGGTCTGGGCGAGGCGATCGATTTTCCCTATTCGCCGGTCAGGCTGGTGGTGCTGATGCTGCCGGCGGATGCCGATGCCGAGCTGATCGCGTCGGTGCGCATGGCGGCGGGGCTGTCCTATACGATCTCGATCGTGATGATGTTCGTGTTCCTGACCTATGTCCGTTTCCTCGGCTGGCCGCTGCGCAACGGTGCGTTCAATGTGTGGGTCAATCTGCCGATGTTCGATCCGACGGGCGGTGGCGATGTGTTGCATCGTCTGCGGCGCGATGCGGGTCTTAACATTGTATTAGGATCTTTGCTGCCATTCTTGATCCCGGCGGCGGTGAAGGCGGCATCCGATCTGATCAATCCGGTTTCGATCGCCGACTCGCAGACCTTGATCTGGACGATGAGCGCATGGGCCTTTTTGCCTGCCAGCATGTTGATGAGGGGCATCGCGATGTCGCGTATCGCCGAGATGATCGTGGAGAAGCGCCGCCGCGCCCATGCCCGCGCCGAAGCCGAGACGATGCAGGGCGCCTGAGCGCGCTTGCGTTTGCGTTTCTGCTGATCTCTCTGGCGCAGGCGGCTGCGGGCGAGAGCCTGCGCATCGCCAGTTTTCACACTGAACTCAAACGCGACGGCCCCGGCCTTTTGCTGCGCGATCTCGTGCGCGGCGACGATGCGCAGATCGGCGCGGTGGCGGCGGTGATCGCCGCGGCGGCGCCGGATGTGATCGTGCTTCAGGGGGTCGATTACGATCTGGAGCTGCATGCGCTGGGCGCTTTGCGGGACCGGATCGCCGAGGCGGGGGCGGATTTCCGGCATATCTTCGCGCTGCTGCCCAATCGCGGGATGCCGACCGGGCAGGACATGGATGGCAATGGCCGCTTTGGCGAGCCCGCCGACCGGCAGGCCTATGGCGCGTTTTCGGGGCAGGGGGGCATGGCGATCCTGTCACGCTATCCGATCGACGCGGCGGGGGCGCGCGATTTCTCGGCGCTTTTATGGAAGGATATGCCGGGCGCCGATCTGCCCATGGTGGATGGTGCGCTGTTTCCCAATGCGCCCGCGCTGGCGGTGCAACGGCTGTCATCGGTGGGGCATTGGGTGGTGCCGGTGATCCTGCCGGACGGGCCGTTGCACCTGTTGACCTTTCACGCCTCGACGCCGGTTTTCGACGGGCCGGAGGATCGCAACGGGCGGCGCAATCATGATGAGCTGCGGTTCTGGTCGCTTTACCTTGACGGGGCATTCGGGACCGCGCCCGCGTCGCGTTTTGTGCTTTTGGGCGCGGCCAACCTTGCCCCGGACGAGGGCGAGGGGCGGCAGCGGGCGCTGTGGGCGCTGCTGGATGATCCGCGCCTTCAGGACCCGCGCCCGCGCCGTAGCGCGCCGGTGCCGCGCGACCCTGCGCGCGCCGCCGATCCGGGGCTTGATACGGTTTACTGGCCCGAACCGGGGCCGGGCGGGCGGCGGGTGGATTATATCCTGCCCTCGGCGGACCTGGGGGTTCTGGCCTCGGGTGTGCTGTGGCCCGCGCCGGGCGAGGCGCTGCATGCCACTGTCGAGGCCGCGAGCCGACATCGGCTGGTCTGGGTCGATCTGGTGACGCCGGATTAGTCGCGCAGATGGGCTGTGGCCGCGGTCAGGGCCTCGGCGACTGGGGTTGGCGAGAAGCCGGGCAGTGCATGTTCAAGCCCCGTCCCGTCCAGCCGGTGCGGCATATCCCAGAGGTAGCGCATTTCGAGCAGGCCCCCGAGCACCGGCATGAACGGGCGCATCAGTCGCAATTGCCACCACGGGAAGGGGCGCACGTTCACCTGACGGCCCATGACCTCGCCAAGCGCCTCGGCCAGCTCCGAGCCGGTCAGGGTATAGCCGGGAAAGAGAACCTCGGTCACGCCGTCATATTCCGCATGATCCGCCAGAAGCCCCAGCGCCGCGCGCGCCATATCGGGCAGATAGGCCCAGGCATGGGGCACATTCGCCCGACCGGGATAGCGCAGCACGCCGCGCGCGAGTTTCGGGGTCATGAGTCTGTCGAACCAGTTGCCCGAGGGCGACGTATCCAGAAAATCCCCGGCCCGCAGGATCAGGGTGCGCAGCCCGGCGCGTTCGTAAGAGGACTCGATCTCGACCCGCAGGCGGCCCAGCGGGTTCCTGGCGGCGTGTGCGGTCCGGGACGTCAGGAGCGGCCCGGACCCTTCGCCGTAGACATAGACATTGCCGGGTAGCAGCACGAGCGCGCCGCTGGCCTTTGCCGCGTGTTGCACGGCGGCGTGCAGCGCGGGCAATTGCGCCGCCCATTGGTGATAGGGCGGGTTGGAGGCGACCACGATCACATCCGCGCCCTCAGCCATCCGATCCAGATCGTCATGCCCGCGCCGATAGGTGCGCAGGGTCCAGCCCGCAGCGGTCATGGCCTTCGCCATCGCGCTGCCAAAGCGCCCGCTCTGTCCCATGATAACTGCCGTTCCGGTCATCTGACCCTCCATTCGCTGACGCTATGGCGACAATATCGCCGCAACGGATCGGAATGGATATTCCAAATTTTCTCATATCAGCTATTCATAAATGAATGAATGCGCCGCTGTCACAACTTGACTGGTCGCTGGTTCCCGCCCTGCTGGCGGTGGCCGACACCGGATCGCTGTCTGCCGCCGCCGCGCGTCTGGGGCGCAGCCAGCCCACCCTTGGACGTCAGATCGCGCAGGCCGAGGCGACGCTTGGCCTGACGCTGTTCACGCGCCATCCGCGCGGCCTGACCCTGACGGAGGCGGGGGCGGCGCTGTTGCCTGCCGCACGCGCTATGGACGCGGCGGCGCATGATCTGACATTGGCCGCCGCCGGGCGCGACCATGCGCTGAGCGGGACGGTGCGCATCAGCGCCAGCCAGTTGGTGGCGCATCATATCCTGCCGCCGATCCTTGCGCGCCTGCGACGGGATCACCCCGGTATCTCGATCGACCTTGCGCCCAGCGACAACCCCGACAACCTGCTGCTGCGCGAGGCCGATATCGCCGTACGCATGTTCGCCAGCACGCAGCTTGATCTTGTGACACGGCGACTGGGCGGATTGCCGGTGACCATCTGCGCCGCGCGCGGCTATCTGGATCGGTGCGGGCGGCCAACGACCCCGGAAGAGATGCTGGACCACGATCTGGTGGGGTATGACTGCAGCGACCTGATCCTGCGGCGGATGCGCGAATTCGGCTGGCCTGCGACGCGCGACTGGTTCGTCATGCGCTGCGACGATCAGCCTGCCAATCTGGAGCTGCTGCGCGCGGGGTGCGGCATCGGGTTCGCGCAATCCTGGCTGGTGGAGGCCGACCCGGAGCTGGAGGCGATCGACGTCGGTCTGGCGTTGCCCGCGCTGCCGGTCTGGCTGGCGGCGCCGCAGGCCACCCGCCACAGCCCGAGGATCGCCACCGTCTGGCGGGCGCTGGAGCGCGGGCTGGCCAGCTTCGTTTCTTGACCATCCCACGGCTTCGGGCTAGGCGAAAGCCGACAGGATCATGCAAAGGACAACGCCCATGAGCACCCCCTCGCTTCTTATTCTGCCCGGTGACGGGATCGGCCCCGAAGTGATGGCCGAGGTCGTCAAGGTGATCGACTGGTTCGGCGCCAAGCGCGACCTGCCTTTCGAGGTGAGCGAGGATCTGGTGGGCGGCGCGGCCTATGACGCGCACGGCACGCCGCTGCATGACGACACGATGGCGCGCGCGCAGGGCGTGGATGCGGTTCTGCTGGGCGCGGTGGGCGGCCCGAAATACGACGATCTGGATTTTTCGCTCAAGCCCGAGCGCGGCTTGCTGCGGTTGCGCAAGGAGATGGACCTGTTTGCCAACCTGCGCCCGGCGCAGTGCTTTGACGCGCTGGCGGATTTTTCCAGCCTCAAGCGCGAGGTGGTCGCGGGACTCGACATCATGATCGTGCGAGAGCTGACCAGCGGGATCTATTTCGGCGAGCCGCGCGGGATCATCAATGAAGGCAACGAGCGGGTCGGCATCAACACCCAGCGCTACACCGAATCCGAGATCGAGCGTGTGGCGCGGTCGGCCTTTGAGCTGGCACGCAAGCGCGGCAACAAGGTCTGTTCGATGGAAAAGGCCAATGTGATGGAATCCGGCATCCTGTGGCGCGAAGTCGTGCAAAAGGTGCATGACGCGGATTACGCCGATGTCGAGCTCAGCCACATGTATGCCGATGCCGGAGCGATGCAGCTGTGCCGCTGGCCCAAGCAGTTCGACGTGATCGTCACGGACAACCTGTTTGGCGATATCCTGTCGGATGCGGCGGCGATGCTGACCGGTTCGCTTGGCATGTTGCCTTCGGCCAGCCTTGGCGCACCGATGGAGAATGGCCGCCCCAAGGCGCTGTACGAGCCGGTGCATGGGTCGGCCCCCGATATCGCCGGGCAGGGCAAGGCCAACCCGATTGCCTGTATCCTCAGCTTTGCAATGGCGCTGCGCTACAGCTTTGATCTGGGCGACGAGGCGACGCGGGTGGAGAAGGCTGTCGAGAAGGTGCTGGCCGATGGCAAGCGCACTGCCGATCTGTTGGGCGAGGACGGTGTCGAGCCGGTCACGACCGCGCAGATGGGCGACGCGATCCTGGCGGCGCTTGACGCGAGCCTCTGAGCCCGACCACCTTACGGTAAAGATGGCCCGCGCGGGAATGCGCGGGCTTTTTCATGCGCTGCTGCGGGCTTCGGCGGCGTAATGGGCGAGGCGTTCGGCATGGCCTGTGACGCGCTCGAGCCAGCGGATCGCGTCGGTGCGGGCAAAGACCTGATCGACCTCGATCAGCCCGGCATGTTCACGCAGGAGCGCGCCGCGGCGGAACCGTTCGGCGCGATACTTGATCAGCCGTACCAGGCGCGAGAACCGCGCCGCGTCCGCATCGCGCGCCAGCGCCGCGCGGATCGCCGCCACGTCGCGTGTCAGCAAAGGGTCCTGGCGCAGCATGTCGATGCGGCCGCGCTGGTGGCAGCGTTCGAGCAGGCGCTCGAAATGGTCAAGCTGGTGGAGCAGCGCGACATAGCGGGCCTGTTCGGGGGTCTTGTCCGAGGCGATGCGGATCTTGGCGAGGTAGGTGCCCAGCGCCTCGAGCACGGGCGCGCCCTGCGCCGAGACGGAGCCAAGCGCGCGCAGGTCATGCTCGGGGCCGATCGCCTTTGCAAGGGCGGTGAAGAGGGTCTGGCGCAGCTGGTCGGCGACGCTTTGCGCGGCCTCCATCGCGGCGCCCTCATCGGCCAGCAGGCGCTTGTCGAGGGGGGCGGCCATATGCATGGGCCGGTCGGGGACCATCGCCTCGACCAAAGCAGCGAAGCGGGCGGTGAGGGGCAGGAAGACCGCCGCGCCCAGCACGTTGAAGCCGGTGTGGAACAGCACCAGCGCGGTCTGATCGTCCGACCCGAGCCAGGTGCCATGCAGGACCGGCGCGATCAGCCCCAGAAGCGGGAAGGCCATGAGCGCCGTGCCGATATTGAAGAGCAGGTTGCCAAGCGCCGTCAGCCGCATCGCCCGCGTTCCTCCGAGCGAGGCCAGAAGGGCGGTCATTGTAGTGCCGACATTGAACCCGACCACCAGCGCGGCGGACTGCGCGAATGTCACCGCACCAGCGTCGAGCAGCACAAGGACGACGGCGATCCCCGCCGATGAGGACTGCGTCAACGCCACAAGGATCACCCCCAGCCCAACCAGCATCAGCCGCCCGCCCCAGCCATCGCCATCCGGCAGCATTTCGGGGCGCAGCAACGCATCGGCGCCATCAAGCCCGCCCTGCATCATGTCGAGGCCGATGAAGAGCAGGCAAAACCCGGCCAGGGCACGCGCCGCCCGCGCCAGCCAACCGCGCGCCAGCATCGCCGTCAGCGCGGCGACGAAGATCACCGGCAGCACGGCGATGCCCAGCTTGAGCTTGAAGCCGAGGATCATCACGATCCAGCCGGTCAGCGTGGTGCCGATATTGGCCCCATAAAGCACCCCAAGCGCATGGGCGAAACTGAGCAGCCCCGCGCCCACCGCGCCGATGGTCATCAGCGTGACCGCCGTCGAGGATTGCAGCGCCCCGGTGGCCATCGCGCCGGTCAGCGTGCCGCGCAGAGGCGAGGCGGTGAAGCGCCCCAGCATCCGGCGCAGATCGGGGCCGGCGGCCTCGCGCAGGGCGCCGGTCATGATGTCCATTCCGATCAGGAACAGACCGATGCCGCCCAGCGCGGTCAGAATGTTCAACGTCATGGTTCTGCCTCCGAAGACCGACAATGCAAATCCGGCGCGGTGAATACAAGCGCCCCGCGATACCCCCTTGCAAAGAAGAGCAACGACGTATAATCGCCTGTTCCACGGTCGGAGTGTAGCTCAGCCTGGTAGAGCACTGTCTTCGGGAGGCAGGGGTCGGAGGTTCGAATCCTCTCACTCCGACCAATAAAACAAGGCGCCTCAGGGCGCCTTTTTGTTTGCAGGACGCGCCTTTGTGGGTCATTCGGGCTGACTGGCCGGTGGCGTTAGCGGTGATTGATCCGCCTGACCGGCTCAAGAGTGACCTGCCACTGAACTTTCATCCGTTTGAAAACCGGAGCCCTTTGGTTTGTGGTCCGCCCCGAACCTTCTACCGCCCTTGGCGAGAGTTTTCCGGCGTCGATCAGGGTGACAGGCTGGTGATGTCCCCCGATTTCGCCAGCGTGATCGGGCTTTGTTGCCGATCGCGCTGTTTGGCATTCCTCGTTGCAGCAACTACGCCAAGGCTCCAACGT
>CAZMZS010000126.1:0-7682 GCA_964570675.1 uncultured Roseovarius sp.
TGCCGGTCTTCACGGTCGCCGAATAGGCCTTTGCGCATCGCGGACTGGCCTGTCGCGCAAGCAGCGGGCCCGCCGCCGTTTAGGGAGCGGGAATTATTTTCGCGCCGCTCCCGGATTGCCTCTTCACATGGGCGGCGCGATTGCGTATATCGCCGCCCACCTACCAGATCACGGATCATGTGCGGTCGTGGCGGAATTGGTAGACGCGCAGCGTTGAGGTCGCTGTGGGGTAACACCCGTGGAAGTTCGAGTCTTCTCGACCGCACCATTTATCACCATTTGCCGGTCTGTCCGCCCCCCCCTGTTTCACAGGGGGTGGTTGTGTTTGGCGTGGCGGGGTGGGGCGCTCAGGGCGCGGCCAGCATCTCGAGCGTGCGGGTAATGTCGCCTTCGGTGGTAAGCGGGTTGATCGTGCAGAGCCTGAGCGCGGAGCGGTCCTTGAGCATGGTCGAGGACAAGGTCGCGAAGCCTGATTGCGACACGCGCGCGGCGCGGGCCGCGTGGTCGGCGGCGTCCGAGCCCTTGAGCGCGAAGCAGACGATGCCGAGCTGTGCTGGGGTGACGATCTCCCAGGTGTCGGGCTGGCTGCGCAGGTGGGATTCGGTGAATTCCGCAAGGGCGATGCCGCGCTGCACGGCATCGCGAAATGCGGGCGCGCCATAGGTGCGCAGCGACATCCAGAGCTTCATGGCGCGCGCACGGCGGGTCAGTTCCAGCGAGCGGTTGCCGTAATTCACCTCGCCCGAGGTGGCCTGCACGTCGCGCAGATATTCGGGGTTCATCGCAAAGCACCGTTCCAGAGCGCCGGGGCGGGTGACGAGGCAAAGCCCCATGTCATAGGGTTGGAAGAACCATTTATGCGGGTCGAGCACGACCGAGTCGGCGCGAGACAGCCCCGAGAGCGCGGCGCGCCCTTCGGCGGTGATGGCGGCGGGCGCGCCGTAGGCCCCGTCCACATGAAGCCAGAGCCCATGTTCGGCGCAGATATCGGCGATGGCGTCAAGCGGGTCGGTCGCGCCGGTATTGGTGCTGCCGGCGGTGGCGACGACCATCATCGGGCGTTGCCCGGCGGCGATATCCGCCGCGATGGCAGCGGCGAGGCTGTCGGGGCACATGCGCAGCGCGTCATCCGAGGGAAGGATGCGGATCTGCCGTTCATCAAGCCCCATCTGGCGCAGGTTGCGCGGCAGCGAGGCGTGGGTCTGATCGGTGAGGTAGGCGACACCGGCCCCGATCTCGGTGCGGGCAACGCAAAAGCCGGTGAAATTGGCCATCGAGCCGCCCGAGAGCAGCACGCCTTCGCTATGGGCGGGCAGGCCCAGCATTTCGGCGACCCAGGAACAGACGGTGGTTTCCACGGTGGCGGGGCCTGATGCGCCGCCCCAACTGGCGTTGATCGCGTTGAAGCCGGTGCCCATCCATTCGCCAAGGGTGGAGGCAAAGGCGGCGGGGCCGGGCACGCGGGCGAAATAGCGGGGGTGGTCGCCGTGTTGCATGTGACCAAAGGCGATCTCGGCCATCAGTTCAAGCGAGGCGTCGGGGTCTTGTGGGGCTTCGGGCAGCGGCCCGCCAAGGCGGTCGGCCAGCGCGGGCGCGCTGCCGGTGACGATCACCGGCTCGCTGTTGCGCCGTTCCAGCCGGTCAACAACCATATCGACCACCTTGTGGCCAAGGCGGCGCATTTCGGCCGGGTCCATGCCGAGCGTGTCGGCGGGAATGGCGAAAGGGTCATTGGTGGGCGGTGTTTTCGGCGGCATGATCGGACGTTCCCTGGAGTTTGGCCAAGGGTTTGCCCGGAACGGCGCGGATTGCAAGGGGCGCGCGGCGCGGGTGGCGTCACTCGGCGGGTTGGAAGCCCGTGATCAGCTGGCGCAGCCCGAGCGCGGCCCCGGCGATGATCGCAAGGAAGGTGACCGGCGCCGAGAAGCTGAGCACCGAAAAGGCCGACAGCCCCTGACCGACGGTGCAGCCCAGCGCCAGCACCGCGCCTGCGCCCATGATCGCCGCGCCGGTCATCTGGCGGCGCAGCTCGCGCGGGTCTTCGCAGGCCTCCCAGCGGAAATGTCCCTTTATCAGCGAGCCGATGAAAGCGCCGGTGGCGACGCCTGCGACGGAGCCGACCGCAAAGGAGGGCGCACGCGCCGAGGCGGTCATGAAATAAAGCAGGGTTTCCCCGACCGGGGCCGAAAAGCTGTGCGACACGACCGGCATGGCGGTGAAGCCCGTGGTTGCGACCCAATAGCTGCCCGCCCAGCCCGAGGTGATCGCAAGCCCCACGATGCAGGCCCAGAAGATGGATTTCGGGGCCGCAATCAATTCGCGAGAGGCCAGCGCGCCCAGCGTGATCAGCGCGCCGATCGCGATGCCCAGCGGCGCGACGGCCAGCCCGCTTTGCGCCGAGAGGAAATGCACGATGCCGGGGGGCATGCCGGTCACGTCCTCTTGCATGAAGGCCCAGTTGCGAAGGTAAGCCAGCGGCCCGTAAAGCATGACATAGGCCGAGACGCCCATTACCAGAACGATCACGAAGGCGCGGAAATCCCCGCCCCCCAGCCGGGCGATGCAGCCGTAGCCGCAATTGCCCGCCAGCGCCATGCCGTAGCCGAACATTAGCCCGCCCAGGATCGAGGCGAGCGGCATCCAGCGGATCGACAGGTAATAAGAGCGTTCGAGCGCCATCATGCCCGCGGCGCTGAGGGCAAAGGTGCTCATGACCGCGATGCCGATCGCCAGCACCCACATCCGCATCCTGAGAGAGGAGCCGCCATAGAGCATGTCCTCGATTGCGCCCATCGTGCAGAAACGCCCGATCCGCGCAGCGAGACCCAAAAAGATACCCGATGCCAGCCCGATCAGGGCCACGAGGGTATTGTCCCCCAGAAGTTCAGACATGCCCCACGCTCCTCCCGCCTGGGTGGCCCGCGCGTCAGGCGCGGGCTGCCTCGGTCTCCTCGACGCAGAATAGTTCATAAACGAGTTCAAGTACACGGCGGGGACGATTGTCGGCGAGCCGGTAATAGATCGTCTTGCCCTCGCGGCGCGGCACCACCAGCCCTTCGAGCCTGAGACGCGACAATTGCTGGGACACGGCCGCCTGACGCGCCGAGAGCAGGTCTTCGAGTTCGGTCACGGATTTCTCGCCGGAGACAAGGTGGCAAAGGATCATGAGCCGCCCCTCGTGGCTGATCGCCTTGAGGAAGTTCGAGGCGTTGGTGGCGTTCTCGACCATCTGGTCCATTTCGGCTTCGCTGAGCGAAGAGTCAAAAACAGGAAGTGCCATCGTTCAGGTTTCCGTCCCCATCTGCCATTGCTCCCGGTTCGCGTCGGGTTCTGATTGGCGCATTGTTTAGTTCGTTTTCGCGGGTTGTGCAAAATCCGTATTTTCGGTGAGCATCATTTCAAGCAGGCCCCAGAAGAAATCCTCGCCGGGATAGCCTTCGATCCGGGCAAGTTCGCGGCCCTCATCCACCAGCACGAAGGTCGGTGTGAACAGCACCGGGCGGGAAAAATCGACGCCTTCGGGCGGGGCCTGAGAGATGGCAATCATGCGCAGAGGCGCATAGGCGCCGGCCTCGGTCTTGGGATAGATCGGGCCGATCTCGTCCTTCCACTGGATGCAATAGTGGCAGCCCGCGCGTTCGACCATGATGAGTTCCACCGCATGCGCGGCCGGGGCAATGGCGATCCAGAGCGGTGCCAGCAATCCGGCGATGAGACGAGAGACCATGAGATAACCAATTGACGTTGGGTGTTCATACAACTTAATTTGAATATGTCATTTTCACAAGGAGCTTCGCGAATGCTCGATATTTCCTATGCGGGCGCGGCTCTTGCGGGATTGTTGTCGTTTTTCACGCCATGCATCCTGCCGATGGTTCCCTTCTATCTTTGCTATATGGCGGGCCTGTCGATGAACGAGCTGCGCAGCGACGGCGCGATTGCGCCGGGGGCGCAGAAGCGGCTGGTGATCTCGGCGGTGTTCTTTGCGCTGGGCGTGACCACCATCTTCGTGCTGCTGGGCATGGGGGCGACGGCGCTGGGGCAGGCCTTTGCGCAGTGGCGCCAGCCGCTGAGCTATGTGGCGGCGGCGATCCTGTTCGTGTTCGGGCTGCATTTCCTGGGGGTTCTGCGCATCCCGTTGCTGTATCGCGAGGCGCGTGTCGAAAGCACGGCCGAGCCGACGACGGTGCTGGGCGCGTATGTGATGGGGCTGGCCTTCGGGTTTGGCTGGACGCCCTGCGTCGGCCCGGCGCTGGCGGCGATCCTGATGGTCGCAAGCGGCATGGGCAGCGTCAGCGAGGGGGCGTTGCTGCTGATGGTCTACGGGCTGGCGATGACTGCGCCCTTCATCGTGGCGGCGCTTTTCGCGCGCCCGTTCCTGAGCTGGATGCAGAGCAAGCGCAAATACATGGCCCATGTGGAGAAGGCGATGGGTGTGATGCTGATCGTCTTTGCGGTGCTGATCGCGACCAACGCGGTGAACATCATCGCCAATTTCATGATCGAGTGGTTCCCGAGTTTCCAGTCGATGGGCTAGGGCCGTTCAAATCGAGGGAGGAAAGACATGAGACAGTTTATAGCGGCGTTCCTGCTGGGGCTGGCGGCGATGAGCATGCCTGGGCTGGCCGCCAATATCGGCGATGACGGGCTCCACAAGGCGCCCTGGATGCGCGAGACGTTTCTTGATCTGCGCGAGGATCTGGCCGAGGCCAATGCCGAGGGCAAGCGCCTTGCGCTGATGATCGAGCAGCGCGGCTGCATCTATTGCAAGATGATGCATGAAGAGGTGTATCCGCTGCCCGACATCGCGCAGTATGTGTCCGAGAATTTCTTCGTGGTGCAGATCAACCTGCATGGCGACCGGGAGGTCACCGACCTTGACGGGGAATCGATGCCCGAAAAGGACATGCTGCGCAAATGGGGGATTCTGTTCACGCCGACAGTGATCTTCCTGCCCGATGAGGCGGGCGAGGGGGTTTCCGCCAAGGACGCGGCGGTCGCCATCATGCCCGGCGCGTTCAAGAAGGGCACGACGCTGGATATGTTCACCTGGGTCAACGAAAAGCGATATGCCATGGAAAACGGTGAGGATTTCCAGAGATACCACGCCCGCCGCATTCAGGAACGGCAGAGCAAACAGGACTGATGAGACGCCACCCGGCCCGCGCGCGCCGCCAAGAAATTCACGTTCGTGAATTTGTTGTTGCGTCGTCCGTATCTGGTGGCCTACTGTATACCGAGCTATCGAACCTTAGAACATGGTAGCCATGGGAGGAAACATGAAGCTTTCAACGACAATTCTGGCGGCGAGTGTGCTTGCGGCCGGCTCTGCATACGCCGAACCGGTGGCACCGGGCGACGTTCAGTTCGACGATTACGGCGCGGTCTCCGAATCGCTGACCGGTCAACCGGGCGATGCCGAAAATGGCGCGCTGGTGATGAAGACCAAATCGGCCGGCAATTGCATTTCATGCCACCAGATCGACGCGCTGTCCGATGCGGCCTTCCATGGGAACATCGGCCCGTCGCTGAACGGGGTCGGCGACCGCTGGAACGAAGCCGAGATCCGCGGCATCGTCGCCAATGCCAAGCACACCTATCCCGGAACGATGATGCCCGCCTATTACAAGGTCGACGGGTTCGTCCGGCCGGGCAACGCCTTTACCGGGAAAGCCGCCGAGGGCGGTCTGGACCCGCTGTTGACGGCAGAACAAATCGAAGATGTGGTCGCTTTCCTCGTGACACAGAAGGAACAGTGACCGGGTCACGTTTATCAAGGAGATGAAGATGGATTTCACAAGACGCGAAACCCTGGTCATTGGTGCCGCCACCGCTGCGGTGGTCACGCTGCCGATGCCCGCGATGGCCTCGGCCGTGGATGACGCGATCGCCGCGTTCACCGGTGGCGCCGACGTCGGCGATGGCGGCGTCAATCTGGATGCACCGGAGATCGCCGAGAACGGCAACACCGTGCCGATCGAAGTGAGCGCCGAAGGCGCAAGCGCGATCATGGTGCTTGCCGCCGGCAACCCGACACCGGGCGTTGCGACGTTCAACTTCGGCCCGCTGGCCGGGGCGCAGCGCGCAAAGACCCGTATCCGCCTGGCAGGCACGCAGGACGTGATCGCCGTTGCCAAGATGGCCGACGGCAGCTTTGCCAAGGCCCAGAAGAACGTCAAGGTCACCATCGGCGGCTGCGGCGGCTGAGCGAGAAGGAGTAGAGAACTATGGCAGAAGGTGTACGCCCCCGCGTGAAGGCGCCCAAGTCGGCCGATGCCGGCGAGGTTGTGGTCATCAAGACCCTGATCAGCCACAAGATGGAATCAGGTCAGCGCAAGGACAGCGACGGCAACGTCATCCCGCGCTCGATCATCAACCGCTTCACCTGCGACTTCAACGGCGAGAACGTCGTGGACGTCAAGATGGAGCCCGCGATCTCGACCAACCCGTATTTCGAATTCGAGGCCACGGTGCCCGAAGCCGGTGACTTTCAGTTCACTTGGTATGACGATGACGGGTCGGTTTACGAAGACACGAAATCGGTCTCGGTTGGCTGATCGAATATAATTATAATGGTGCCCTGCCGGACCTCCGAGGGGGAAAGGCAGGGCCACCAAAGGGAGGAACGCATGAAATTCAATGCAATGACAGCCGTGGCAGCCCTGATGCTGGCCCTGCCGGGTGCGGTCGCAGCGGACCCGGACGATGACAACCTGGTCATCAACGGCGAGCAGGAGATGACCACCAAGGCGCCGCTGCCCGCGCATATGGAAGACGCCAACATGGACCAGATCATGTCCGGTTGGCATTTCCGCTCGGACGAGACCCAGGCGCTGGAGATGGACGATTTCGACAATCCCGGCATGATCTTCGTCGATGCGGGCCGCGATCAGTGGAACGCGGTCGAAGGCTCGGAGGGCAACTCCTGTGCCACCTGTCACGAGGATCCGTCCAGCATGGAAGGTGTGCGCGCCGTCTATCCCAAGTGGGACGAGAAGGCCGGCGAAGTGCAGACCGTGGCCATGCAGATCAACGATTGCCGCGAGAACAACATGGGCGCCGAACCTTATGGCTACACCAGTGGTCAGATGGCGAACATGGAAGCCCTGATCGCGCTGCAATCGCGCGGCATGCCGGTGGATGTGACGATCGACGGCCCTGCCGAGGAGATGTGGGAGAAGGGCAAGGAAATCTATTATACCCGTTACGGCCAGCTGGAACTGAGCTGCGCCAATTGTCACGAGGACAATTACGGCAACATGATCCGTGCCGACCACCTGAGCCAGGGGCAGATCAACGGTTTCCCGACCTATCGCCTGAAAAACGCCAGGCTGAACACGGCGCATGGCCGCTTCAAGGGCTGCATCCGCGATACCCGCGCGCATACCTTTGATCCGGGCAGCGACGAATTCGTGGCGCTGGAGCTTTACGTCGCAAGCCGCGGCAACGGCCTGTCGGTCGAAGGCCCCTCGGTGCGTAACTGAGGTAATACCGGCCGGGGCGGCACGTTCGTTCGCCCCGGCCGCGCCGCTGCCTGCATGACATTCAAACCGGAGGCCGCGAGGCCTCGACCGGCTCCTGCGCCAAGGGCGCGGAGCGGCAGAACTCTAACCACTCGGAGTCAGACATGATCTCTCGTCGCGATTTTCTTCAGGTCAGCATGGCGGCCTCGGCGCTTTATG
>CAZMZS010000127.1:0-7621 GCA_964570675.1 uncultured Roseovarius sp.
GCCTTGCGGCGCCAGAACCTAAATCTGGTGCGTCTACCAATTTCGCCACACCCGCCCGGATAGCGCCCCGGCCGAGGGGACGGCGGGCGCTGCGGGCGTCTCTAGCAAAGCCGCGCGGCGGAAGCGAGTGGAAAATCCCGCCCGAAAGGCGGCAATGTGGCGCAAAAAAGGCGCGACATTAACCCATTCTTGCCATATTGTGGTGGAAAAACTGAGGCAGTAACAGAGCGAGTAACGCCATGAAACCGAAAACGGTCGGGCGGGTCGGCGGCAAAGAGTCCGCAGCGATCCCGAGTCATACCTCCCCCCACACGGGCCTGATGGCCCATTCCATCATCCTTACGCTTGACGGCGAAAAGCCGGTCGGCGACGTGAAGCCGGGCGACCGGGTGATCACCCGCGACAGCGGCACCGCGATCGTGACCGCGACCCATGCGCGCCGCGTTTCGATGCCGGTCGTGCGCATCAGGGCCGGATCGCTGGGCCATACCCGCCCCGAACGCGACATGACCCTGCCCGCCGGGCAGCAGGTGCTGATCCGCGACTGGCGCGCCAAGGCGCTGTTTGGTCGCGATCAGGTGCTGGTCCCCGTCGAACGGCTGGTGGATGGCGAATACGTCTGCCGCGAAGAGGCAAAAGACATCACCGTCTGCGACATCGAATTTGACCGCCAGCATATCCTATATGTCGACGGGATCGAGGTGGCAGGTCAGATCGACCCGGCAGCGCGGGCCGCCGCAGCGGCCTGATCTCGCCCTTTCGGACGGGGTGCCCGCAGCGTTCGCGGCGTGGCCTTGCGGGTCAGCAGCCCAGATCGCGCAGCACCTGCGGGATCGCCTCGGGCAGGTCCTCGGCAATGAGCCCCGCGCCCTGGACGCGGGCGCTCTCCACATGCAGCCAGGCCGCAGCCCTGGCCCCCGCCATCGGCGTATATCCCCGCGCCAGCAGCCCCGCGATCATCCCCGCCAGCACATCGCCCGCGCCCGCCGTCGCGAGCCAAGGCGCCGCGCGCTCATAAGCCGCCGCATGCACCGCCGCGCGCCCATCGGGGGCCGCGATCACCGTATCCGCCCCCTTCAACAGCACGACACAACCGGCACGCTTCGCCGCCGCCCGCGTCGCATCCAGCCGCGACCAGGCCGGGCCCTTGCTGGCGGGCGCGTTCAGCTTGTCGGCAAGATCCGGGAACAGCCGGGCGAATTCCCCCGCATGGGGCGTCAGCACGCATTTGTCGTGCAGCATTTCAAACAGCACCTCGGGCCCATCCGCGAAAGCCGACAGCGCATCCGCATCCAGCACCACGGCGGGCGCATGGCCCGCACGCAGCGCCGCGCCGACCAGGTCACGCGCCCGTTCAATCCCCAGTCCCGGCCCCAGACAGAGCGCATTGATCCGTGGGTCCTCCAGCACCCCGGCCAGCCCGTCGGCCCCATCCACGCGCACCAGCATCAGCGCGGTGATCTGGCAGGCAACCTCGATCTGCGCCGATCCCGGCACGCCCAGCGTCACCAGCCCGGCCCCGATCCGCAACGCCGCGCGCGCCGCAAGCCGCGCCGCGCCGGTCCTGCCCGCTCCACCCGTCAGCACCAGTGCGTGGCCATGGGTGAACTTGTGCGCCTGCCCCACCTTGGTGAGCATCGCGCAGTCCGGCGCCTCCACTCGCCGCGCCGCCTCGGCGGCACCACCGCGCAACCCGATCCCGGCCACCACCGCGCGCCCGCACCTGCCCGGCCCCGCGCTCAGGACATGCCCCAGCTTCAGCGCATGAAACGACACGGTCAGCGCCGCCGACACCGCGACGCCACCCAATGCGCGCCCACTGTCGCTGCACAGACCCGATGGCATGTCCACCGCAACGGTTTTCGCGCCAGATCCCGTATCCGCCGCCTGCGCCGCCACCCAATCCAGCGCCGCCCCCTCCAAAGGCCGCCCCAACCCGGTGCCGAACAGCGCATCGACATAAAGATCGGCCCCGTCGGCGCGCCGCGGCGCGTCCTTCAGATCGCCCACCGGACCCAACTCCTGCCAGCGCGCGCAATTCGCGCGCGCATCGGGTGGCAGCTTGCCGGGATCGCCGTAAAGAAACAGCTCAACCCGCCAGCCCCATGCTTTCAGCAGCCGCGCCACCACGAACCCGTCACCGCCATTATTGCCCGGCCCGCACAGCACCACCGCATGACACGGCGCCTGTGCCAAGGCGGGCCAATGTGCGAAGATCGCGTCCACCACGCCCCGCCCCGCGCGCTCCATGAGGTCCAGTCCGCTCGCCTCGCCCGACTCGATGGCGGCAGTCTCGATGGCGCGCATCTGCGCAGCTGTCAGCAATTCGGTCATGGCTCCTGCCCTTACGATTCAATTTCGCCCAACCTGAGGGCGCTTTGCCTAAATTTTATGCATTTCCTGTGGCGCATCACCCCGCGCCAGCCCGTCGACACCCTATCCGATTGAGAGCCCCCCTGAGAAGTGGTCTGCAAACCCCAAGACATCCAAGGCGAGGAGGCCCAGCCATGAAGAAGATCGAAGCGATCATCAAACCGTTCAAACTGGACGAGGTGAAAGAGGCCCTGCAAGAGGCCGGCATTCAGGGCCTCAGCGTGCTCGAGGTCAAGGGCTTTGGTCGCCAGAAGGGTCACACCGAACTCTATCGCGGGGCCGAATATGTCGTGGATTTCCTGCCCAAGGTGAAAATCGACGTGGTGATCGACGACGACCAGGTCGATCAGGCCATCGAGGCGATCATCGACGCGGCCAAGACCGACAAGATCGGCGACGGCAAGATCTTCGTCAGCCCCGTCGAACAAGCCATCCGCATCCGCACCGGCGAAACCGGCTCGGACGCTCTCTGACAGTCATCCAACCGAATACCCCACCAGAAGAAAGGGAAAAGGCCCATGAGCCAGAAAGCAATTCTCCAGCAGATCAAGGAAGAAGATGTCGAGTATGTCGATATCCGCTTTACCGACCCGCGCGGCAAACTTCAGCACGTCACCGTGATGGCCGACCAGGTCGACGAGGATTTCCTTGAAGAAGGGTTCATGTTCGACGGTTCGTCGATTGCCGGCTGGAAGTCGATCGAGGCCTCCGACATGAAGCTGATGCCCGACACCGAGTCGGCCTATATCGACCCGTTCTATGCAGAAAAGACCCTCTGCGTGCATTGCTCCGTGGTCGAACCCGACACCGGCGAACCCTATAACCGCGACCCGCGCGGCACCGCCGAAAAGGCCGAGGCCTATCTCAAGGCCAGCGGTATCGGCGACGTCGCCTATTTCGGCCCCGAGGCCGAGTTCTTCCTGTTCGACGACGTGCGCTTCTCGAACACGATCAACAAGGTTTCCTACGAGGTCGACGCGCTTGACGCCTCCTGGAACAGCGACACCGAGTACGAAATGGGCAACACCGGCCATCGTCCGGGCGTCAAGGGCGGCTATTTCCCGGTGAACCCGATCGACGACGGTCAGGACATCCGCTCGGAAATGCTCAGCACGATGAAGCGCCTCGGCATGAAGGTCGACAAGCACCACCACGAGGTGGCGTCCTGCCAGCACGAGCTGGGCCTGATCTTCGGCACGCTGACCACGCAGGCCGACGAGCTTCAGAAATACAAATACGTCATCCACAACGTCGCGCAGGCTTACGGCAAGACGGCCACCTTCATGCCCAAGCCGATCTATGGCGACAACGGCACCGGGATGCATGTGAACATGTCGGTCTGGAAGGACGGCAAGCCGCTCTTTGCGGGCGACAAATATGCCGATCTCAGCCAGGAGGCGCTCTACTTCATCGGCGGCATCCTCAAGCACGCCAAGACGCTCAACGCCTTCACCAATCCCTCGACCAACAGCTACAAGCGCCTGATCCCCGGCTTCGAGGCCCCGGTTCTGCGCGCCTATTCGGCGCGTAACCGCTCGGGCTGCGTGCGCATTCCTTGGACGGAATCGCCCAAGGCCAAGCGCGTCGAGGCCCGCTTCCCCGATCCTTCGGCCAACCCGTATCTCTGCTTCGCGGCGCTGCTGATGGCCGGGCTTGACGGGATCAAGAACAAGATCGACCCGGGCGAGGCGATGGACAAGAACCTCTATGACCTGCCCGCCGAAGAGCTGGAAGGCATTCCCACCGTCTGCGGTTCGCTGCGCGAGGCGCTCGACGCGCTGGCCAACGATCACAGCTTCCTGATGGAGGGCGACGTGTTCACGAAAGACCAGATCGACGGCTACATCGACCTCAAGATGGAAGAGGTCGAAGCCTACGAGCACACACCCCACCCGGTCGAATTCCAGCTCTATTACAGCTGCTGAACGACCGCTCAGGTCACACGAACCAAAGGCGCCCCCACGTGGGGCGCCTTTTTGCTTGGGCTTCTGCCGGGCCACTGCGAAACAATCACCTCCGCTGAAACGGATTGCCCAAATGTGTTCGCATTTGAAACAAACCATTTCCCATATCGCCGGTTAGAAAGATCATAATTGCAGAAAACCCGCAAAACAGGCGAAATTGATGAACGAGCGACTTCACTGGGTGACAGCAGGACTGGTTTTTCTCGGTCCCAGAGATATCGACATGGCAGGCTGTGCGCGCCGCGCAAGCGCCGCCATCGAAGCCCTTGGCCACAGGGTCACAGGCACACGGATGCTGTCGGAAGGCGGCGTGCAGATCACCACCTGCTGCCACATGATCCGGCTCGAATTGCAGCGCAATGTCGCTTTCGACGGGATCGCGACCCGCGCGCCGCTCTGCCTTGGGCTTTCGATGCCCGACGGTGCAAGCAGTCGGCTCTGCGATGGTCAGGGTGTAAGCGGCGAGATGGTTCTGACTCATTTGCTCAAGGCGCTGCATTGGCAGTTGTCTGCGGATTATGTCCGCTGGGTGGGCGATAGCCGCCTTTTGACGGCGGCTGATTTCGTGCTGATCACCGCCGATCTGCCCGACATTCCACCCCAACCCCACGACATGCGCGCCGCCAGCCGCAGCGCACCCCGCGTGCCAGAACCGGTGACGGTCGCGGCGACAGCCCAAGGGCTTTATCGCGACGCCGCGCTCACCAGCGCAGGGACGGATGCGGGCGCCGGCCCGCAGGCGCAAAGCGACAATTCCAACGAACCCCAGATCGATTCCCTGCGCGAGTTCCTGCGCGAGATCGATGCCACCGAACCGCGCGAACGCCCCGTCTCGGCCGCCGCCGCGATCAGCGATCTGCAACGGCTCGCCGCCTGGCTCATGACCTACGCAGTCCTGCTGTTCTCGCTGCCCGTGGGCTTGGCGCTGCTGGGGGTGAATATCTTCAGAGGTGAGAATCCGCGCCTCGCCTCCCAGGCGGCGGCGCTAACTGGCACGTTCATTGCACTTCAGACCTACGGGACCACGGCTCAGGCGATGTCAGTCGTCGAGGCGTTCCTGTCCTAGGTATGGTGACGAGTGCGAGCGGCCTGTGCTTCGGCACGGGCCGCTTTTTTGTTGTCGGATCGTCTGGCATGCCTACACTCGGGGTCGAACACCGCTCAACCGGAGGCCCTCATGCACGCTGCCCGCCATCGCGCCCCCCGCTCCTCTTCGCTCCTTGCCCTCGCCCTGGTGCTTGGCTTCGCTCCGGGCGCACTGGCCGCGCCTTGCGGCAATGATGGCGCGGGCTTCGCCGCCTGGAAATCCGCCTTCGCCACCGAGGCCGCGCGCGCAGGCGTCGGCGAACGCGGCCTTCAGGCCCTGGCCCAGGCCCGCTACGCCACCGCCACCATCTCGGCGGATCGCAACCAGAAAAGCTTTCGCTACAGTCTCGACAAGTTCATGCAGGTGCGCGGCGCCGCAACGATCGTGGCACAAGGGCGCACGCGACGCGCGCAGAACGCCGCGTTCTACAACGCGCTTGAATCGCATTACGGCGTGCCCGCGGGCGTTCTGATCGCGATTCACGGCATGGAAACGGGTTTCGGCAATTTCATGGGCGACAGCGCGGTCGTTTCGGCGATCACCACGCTGGCCTATGATTGCCGGCGCAGCGATTTCTTCATCCCCCATGCCATCGGCGCCCTCAAACTGGTGGATCGCGGCGCGATCACCGGCGCCACGCGCGGCGCCCGCCACGGCGAGCTGGGCCACACGCAGTTCCTGCCGGGCAATGCGCTCACCTATGGGGTTGACGGCAATGGCGACGGGCGCGTCGATTTCTACAACCTGACCGACGCCATGGCCTCGACCGCGAATTTCCTGCGCCAGAAAGGCTGGCAACCCGGCCAGGGCTATCAGCAGGGCCAGCCCAATTTCGCCGTGATCGAGCAATGGAACGCCGCCACCGTCTATCAACAGGCCATCGCCATCATGGCCGCGCAGATTGATGGCGGCGGCTGAACCGCACACACATAATTCGTTCAAAGCGCCACGGTTAAGCCGCATTTCCTTCAACTTCGCTTCAAATTCATGTGGTCTGTCTGGACGTGACCGAAAACACCAATGCGGGCACTGAGAGGATTTTCTCATGCAGACCCAAGGCTTTGTTGTCGGTTTCGAGTATCGCGCATGTCCGCGCATGGAATTCAGTGATATCGTCGAGGAGTTCGACCTCGCGTTCCGTTTCGTTGATGCGCAAACCCGTGCGCTGATCTGGGATTGCGACGATATCGCCCTGATCGAGCGCGAATACGTGCGCGTCGCCCTTGGCTGGCTGCCCCCGGATGACGATTCCGGGTCCTGGCACCTTGTGGCCGCGGTCGGCCCGATCAAAGGCCCCAACAGCGCCCGCATCAACCCCGAGGCATTCCGCTTCGTCGCCGACCAGATCGAACAGCGCACGCAGGATTTCCTGCCCGCCGATTCCGTGTTGCGCGGCGATGCGCATCAGGAGGTCGGCCCCGAACTGATCGACACGATCTTCGATCTGTTGCGCGACGGCGCGCAATCCCCCTGCGACACCACCGCACCCAACGCCCGCTCCGACAGCCCCCGGCCCGATGCTGCGAATGTCATGGATGAGCCCGATATTACCGACGATGAACACGACATCATCGACGCCGTGCCGGTTCTGCCGCGCGCCGCCGCCGTGCAGCGCTGGCTCAGCACCCGCGCCGAGCCGACCAAGCCCATGCGCCTGACAATCCACACGCTGGCACTGACGATGATGCTTTACGTGCCGCCCGTGGGCGCCTTCATGTTCGCCTACACGATGCTGCGCGACATCGTCCCGATGTCGACCTGATCTAAGGCGCGCGGATCACATAGCTGTGGATCGAAAAGACGCAGGCCCGCGTTTCGGGCAGGCGAAGCACGCATTGCCTCTCCGAGCGCAGATAAGGCGCCGCATCGCCGCCCCCTTCCTCCAACGCATCCACATGCACCGGCGCCACGCGCGGGCGCGGCTGAAACAGGTCGGGGTCCACATAGCGCAGCGCGTTGAACCGCCACAGCGGCCGCCCCACCTGCACCCCGTCGAACAGCCGCTGCACCCGGCGCGCCAGCCCCTCGTCATATTCGGGCACCGGCACATGGATCGCCGTCAGGGGCCGGCCAATCTTGTCGCCAAGACGCCAGCTTGCCGGGAAACACAGCACCGCCGCGCTCAGGACGTGCTCGTCGCCACGCTTTTCCATCAGGCACAGATCCTCCTGCACCAGATGCCCCAGCGTGCCCATCG
>CAZMZS010000128.1:0-7480 GCA_964570675.1 uncultured Roseovarius sp.
CGAAATCGGCGGGGTAGATATCGGTGGTCAGGCGTTCCTCGAAGCCGTGCAACTGATCGGGGCCGACGAAATGCATCTTGCCCGACAGGCAGGTCTGATAGCCCGCGCGGCGCAGGTGATGCGCGTAGGTGGGGATGTCGGCGCTGAATTCGGCGGCATTGTCATAGACCCGGCTGCGCGAGGGCAGCAGCCCCGACATGTAGCTGGCCCGCCCCGGCGCGCAAAGCGGGCTGGCGGTATAGGCATTGGCAAAGCGGGTCGAGCGCGCGGCCAGCGCACGCAGGTTGGGCGCGTGCAGCCATTCGGCCGGGCCGTCGGGAAACAGGGTGCCGTTGAGCTGGTCGACCATCAGGATCAGGATGTTGGGCGTCTTGGTCATCGCGTCTCGGCCTCCAGAGTCGTGTCAACGTAGTGCAGCAGCACGTCGATGGCGCGCTCGGGTTCCAGCGGTTCGGCGCGCAGGGCCTGACGGATGTAAAGCCCGTCGATCATCGCCGCGAGGCCACGTGTCAGCACATGCGCCTGGCGCGGTGCGATCTGTCGAATCGCGTGATGCAGATTCGAGCGCAAGCGGCGCTGGTAGATATGCAGAAGGCGGCGCGCCTCGTCGGACTTCTGCGCCTGGACGTAGAAGTTGAGCCAGGCCGAGACCATCTCGGTGCGGAATTGCGCAGGGCCGAAACTGGCGCGGATCACGGCCTCGATTCGGGCGCGCGGAGTCGCGGCCATGACCAGCGCCCCGCGCACTTCGGCGCCGTAGATCGTCAGGATATGGCGCATCGCAGCGGCAAAAATCTGTTCCTTGGAACCGAAATAGTGATGCGCCAGGGCGCTCGACATGCCCGCGCGGCGTGCGATCTGGCTGACCGTCACATCGAGCGAGCCGCAGGCGCCGATCTCGTGGATGGTCGCCTCGACCAATGCCGAGCGGCGTATCGGTTCCATTCCGACCTTGGGCAACGTCTTGATCCTTGGCTGTTGTCAGTCTGGCCTATTCGTGTTTAATTGACTCGTCAATCAATAAAAAACGAAGGAAACCCCTCAAGACCCGAAACACCCAACAATCACGTTGCGCTTCATGACGCCGACATATTAACGTCGGAAACGTATGGGAAATGTCGCTTCCGGAACCGTGCAGCACACGCTCGCATGACGGCGTCTCTTTTCCGGTTGGACATGGCGCGCCTGAAAGCGTGACACGTTCCGGGACTCGCCGGGAAGCACCAATCGAAACGACACCGAAGGAAACAGGGAGAAAACCACGATGTCACTTATCAAAGGCGGAATGCTTGATCGCCGCGGATTTCTGAAGACCACGGCAGCCGGCGCGATCGCCGCGACGCTGCCCATGGGCGGCGCCTGGGCCGCACCCAAGCGCGGCGGGCACATGCGCGTCGCCAAGGGGCACGGCCAGACAACCGACACGCTCGATCCCGGCCAATGGGAAAACGGCTACATGCTGGCGCTTGGTTTCGCTGTGCATGGCCGCCTGACCGAGGTCGCGACCGACGGCTCGCTCGTACCCGAAGTGGCCGAAAGCTGGGAAGCCTCCGAGGACGCCAGCGAATGGCGCTTCAAGCTGCGCCAGGGCGTCACCTTCCACGACGGCAAGACCGTCACGCCCGAAGATGTGGTCGCCTCGATCAACCATCACCGCGGCGAGGATTCGACATCCGCCGCAGGCCCGATCGTTGCACCGATCGAGGAAATCTCGATCGAGGGCAACGACACGGTCGTCTTCACGCTGTCGGGCGGCAATGCCGACTTCCCCTTCATCCTCAGCGACTATCACCTGGTGATCTGCCCCGCCTCTGATGACGGGATCGACTGGAAATCCGGCAATGGCTGCGGCAGCTACCTGCTCAAGAATTTCCAGGCTGGCGTGATCTCATCCTTCGAGCGCAACCCGAACCACTGGCGCGATGACGTGGCCTGGTTCGACAGCTGCGAATTGCTCTGCATCGTCGATCAGAACGCCCGCACCACGGCGCTGGTGTCGGGTGACGTGCACGCGATCGACCGGGTCGATCTCAAGGCGGCGGGCCTTCTGGGCCGCAAGCCCGGCGTCGATGTTGAATCGGTCGCGGGCACGCAGCACTACACTTTCGCGATGTCCACGAACCAGGACCCCTTCACCGACAACAATGTCCGTCAGGCCCTGAAATACGCGATCAACCGCGAGGAAATGGTCGAAAAGATCCTGTTCGGCTACGGTTCGGTCGGCAACGACCACCCGATCGGCGAAGGGCAACGCTTCCATAACGGTGAAATGGAGCAGAAGGCCTATGACCCGGACAAGGCCAAGTGGCATCTCAAGGAAGCCGGTCTCGACAGCCTGTCGGTGACGCTGCACACCTCGGACGCGGCCTTCTCGGGCGCGGTGGATGCCGGCGTTCTGTTCCAGAACTCGGCCAAGGAATCCGGGATCGACCTCAACATCAACCGCGCACCCAAGGATGGCTACTGGTCGGATGTCTGGATGAAGGAATCCTTCACCGCGGTCTATTGGGGCGGACGCCCCGTGGAAGACCAGATGTTCGCCACCGCCTATCAGTGCGGCGCGGCCTGGAACGACAGCTTCTGGTGCAACGACCGCTTCGAGGAACTGCTGGTCAAGGCCCGCGCCGAACTCGACGAGGACAAGCGCCGCGAGATGTATTACGAAATGCAGGATCTCGTCGGCAACCAGGGCGGCGTGATTATCCCGATGTTTGCCAACTATGTCTCGGCGAAGTCCGACGAGGTCGCCCATGGCGATTTGGCGTCGAACTGGGAGATGGACGGCGAGCGCTGGATGGAGCGCTGGTGGTTCGCCTGAGCCTCACCGGGTCTCGCACGAAACCCGCCTGACGTGAACAACCGGCGCCGGTGCGGACATGATCGCACCGGCGCTGGCTTTAGCCAAATACGAAACGACCTGAAAAGGGGAGATATGCCATGAAACTCAAGATGACCCTGACCGCCGCCGCACTCAGCGCCGCGGCCGCCCCGGCCCTTGCCGATTGCGAGACCGTCGTGTTCTCGGATGTGGGCTGGACCGACATCACCGCGACCACGGCCGCCACGACAACCGTGCTCGAGGCGCTTGGCTATGACACCGACATCAAGGTCCTGTCGGTGCCCGTCACCTATACATCGCTGGCCAATGGCGATGTGGATGTGTTCCTGGGCAACTGGATGCCCACGATGGAGGCCGATATCGCCCCCTACCGCGAGGATGGCAGCGTCGACTCGCTGCGCGTCAACCTTGAGGGCGCGAAATACACGCTGGCCACCAACGCCGCCGGGGCCGGTCTGGGGATCGGCGATTTCGCCGACATCGCCGACCATGCCGAAGCGCTGGACGGCAAGATCTACGGGATCGAGCCGGGCAATGACGGCAACCGCCTGATCATGGACATGATCGCCGATAACGCCTTTGGCCTTGGCGATGCGGATTTCGAAGTGGTCGAAAGCTCGGAAGCCGGGATGCTGGCGCAGGTCGGGCGCGCGTCGGACCGCGACGAGCCGATCGTGTTCCTCGGCTGGGAGCCCCACCCGATGAACGCCAATTACGACCTCACCTATCTTGAGGGCGGTGACGACTGGTTCGGCCCCAACCTTGGTGGCGCGACCGTGCATACCAATACCAGCGCGGGCTTTGCCGAAAGCTGCCCCAACCTGGGCGCCTTCCTCAACAATCTCGAATTCACGCTGGCGATGGAAAACGAGATCATGGGCGCGATCCTCGATGACGGGCAGGAGCCCGACGCCGCCGCGCGCGCATGGATGACCGAAAACCCCGACGTGGTGATGGGCTGGCTCGATGGCGTGACAACCCGCGACGGTGGCGATGCCGCCGAAGCGGTCAAGTCCGACCTCGGGCTCTGAGGCGCAAGCCAGGGCGGTGGCTGCGGCGGCGCGCTTGATGCGCCACTGCCGCCGCCGCCCGGCGCGATGGTTACCGTTATGTCATTTCTCCAAGGTCTTTTAGATGCGGTGCTGGCCATCGGCGCCGCGATCCTGTGGTGCCTGACGGCGCTTGTGGATTTCGTGCTGTGGCTTGGCCCGGCGCTGTGGTTCTTCGTCACCTGGCTGCCCGCACGCCTGCTGGGCTACAGCGACGAGAAACTGCCCGTCGGCCAGACCGCCAGCCGCGGTTTCGACTATGTCCGCGACGGGGCGGATACGTTTCTTGACGGATTCTCGGACTGGACCGAAGCCTTCATCGACCTTCTGCTGGCGCTGATGATGCGCCCACCGGGCGTGAACTGGTTGCAGGGTCGCGGCTTCGAGCCCTATTTCACCGCCTGGAACGAAACCACACATCCTTTCGTGATCGTCGCGCTGGTAACGGCCCTGGCCTATGCGCTGCACCGCAAGCTCGGCATCGCGGCGCTGGTCGCGGTCGGGTTCCTCTTCGTGCTCGATCAGGGCTATTGGGAGGAAACCGCCGAAAGCCTGAGCCTCGTGCTGTCGGCCTGTGTCGTGTGCATGGCCATCGGCGTGCCGGTCGGCATCGCCGCGGCGCATCGCCCGCGGCTTTATGCCTGGATGCGCCCGGTGCTGGACCTGATGCAGACGCTGCCCACATTCGTCTACCTGATCCCGGCGATCGTGTTCTTCGGCATCGGCATGGTGCCGGGGCTGGTGGCGACGGTGATCTTCGTCATTCCCGCTCCCATCCGCCTCACGCAGCTTGGCATCGTCTCGACTCCCCAATCGCTGCTCGAGGCCGCCGATGCCTTCGGCGCCACCCCGCGCCAGAAGCTCTGGAAGGTCGAACTGCCATCGGCCCTGCCCCAGATCATGACCGGCCTCAACCAGACGATCATGCTGTCGCTCTCGATGGTGGTGATCGCGGCGCTGGTGGGGGCCGACGGGCTGGGCGTGCCGGTGGTACGCGCGCTCAACACGGTCGATACGGCCAAGGGATTCGAAAGCGGGCTGGTGATCGTGATCGTCGCGATCATCCTTGACCGCTTGCTGAGGGTGGACCGGAAATGAGTGCTGTTGAATTCGATAATGTCTCCATCGTCTTCGGCGATGCCCCCAAACAGGCCCTGCCGCTGATGGACGAGGGGCTTGAGCGGGCCGAGATACAGACCCGTACCGGCCAGGTGCTGGGCGTTCACGACTGCTCGCTGACCGTCGAGCATGGCGAAATCCTGGTGCTGATGGGCCTGTCGGGCTCGGGCAAATCCACGCTTCTGCGCGCGGTGAACGGGCTCAACCCGGTGATCCGCGGCGAGGTGCGCGTCGATGACGGCGAAAGCCTCGTGTCGGCCACCCATGCCAATGCCGCCACCCTGCGCCACCTGCGGCGCAAGAAAATCGCGATGGTGTTTCAGCAATTCGGCCTGCTGCCCTGGCGCAGCGTGCGCTCCAATGTCGGGCTGGGCCTGGAGCTTGACGGGATGGGCCGCGCCGAGCGCAGCGCACGGGTCGATCAGCAACTCGACCTTGTCGGCCTGTCGGATCGCGCCGACGCGCTGGTGGGTGAGCTTTCGGGCGGGATGCAGCAGCGCGTCGGGCTGGCGCGCGCCTTTGCCACCGAAGCCCCGATCCTGTTGATGGACGAGCCCTTTTCGGCGCTCGATCCGCTGATCCGCACGCATCTTCAGGATGCGCTTCTGGACCTTCAGAAAACCCTCAACCGCACGATCATCTTCGTCAGCCACGATCTCGACGAGGCGTTCAAGCTGGGCGACCGGATCGCCATCATGGAAGGCGGGCGCATCGTGCAATGTGGCACCCCGCAGGACATCTTCACCAACCCTGCCACCGATTACGTCGCCGAATTCGTCGCCCATATGAACCCGCTCGGGGTGCTGTGCGCGCGCGATATCGTCGAACCCGCGCAAGTGGCGCCGGACCGCTCGGTCGGCCCCGATGCCACCATTCGCGAGGTGATGGAGGCCAGTCAGGGCCATGACACCCCGGTCGGCGTGGTTGATGACGGCAAGCTTCTGGGGCAGATCACCCGCAACCGCATTCTGGCGAAAATTCTGGACCCGCGCTGCTAAAGGCGGCGCGGGCAGAGTCGCGGCTTCAGAACTTCGTGGCCGAGACCGGCGGCGTCAGCGCACGGCGGCGCACCACCGCCTCGCGCCAGCTGATGAAACTGATCGCCCCGACGATCACCATTCCGCCCAGCACCACGAAGATATCCACCCCCTCGTCAAAGAACACCGCCCCCAACAGCACCGCCCAGACCAGTTGCAGAAAGGTGACCGGCTGCGTCACCGCCAGCGGGGCGGCGCGAAAGGCCAGCGTCATCGCGTAATGCGCCGCCGTGGCGACCAGCGCCACCGCCAGCAGGATCGCCAGTTCGTATAGCGTCGGCGTCACCCAGGACTGCGCCGCCAAAGGCGCAAGGCCCAGCGTCACCGACAGCGACAGCATCGCCACAACGATACCGGGGCTGGTCATCGCCGAGGCCCGCTTGGCCAGAAGGTAGGACGCGCCAAAGAACACCGCCGCAATCAGCATGGCGATATGCCCCGCGCCGACCTCCCGGAACCCCGGCCGCAGGATGATCAGAGCCCCAAGAAGGGCCGCGACCACCGCCACCAGCCGGCGCAGCGCCAGCGTCTCGCCCAGGAACAGCGCCGCACCCAGCGTCACATATACCGGCGCCAGATAGTTCATCGCCGTGACATCGGCGATGGGAATGCGCGCCATCGCAAAGAACCACAGCACCACCGCCACGGAATGCGCCACGCCGCGCCCGGCGAACAGTGCCCATGCCCGCCCGTCGAACCGCGTGCGGAAAAGTTGCAGGATGAAGGGCACCAGAAACACGAGCCCGAGCAGATAGCGCAAGAAAGCCGCCTCGGCGGCGGGAATTCGGGTGCCAAGAAGTTTGACAAGGGCCGTGACCGAGACAAAACACATACCGGTCACGACCATCCAGAAAATACCCCAACCGGGGCGGGCCGAAAATGTCTCCATCGGCGCATTTAAGACCCCGCCCGACAGAATGTCGAGCAGGTTTCGAAAATGCCTTTCAGCGCTTACGCAGCTGCGCCAGCAAGGTCTGCGACGGGTAGCCGTCCGGCGTCACCCCGATCGCGTTCTGAAAGCCCCTGATCGCGTCGATCGTGTTCGGCCCGATGATCCCGTCGATCTTCTCAAGCGCGAATCCGGCCCGCACCAGACGGCGCTGCATTTCCTGTTTCTCCTTGAAGGACAGGGGCTTGTAACCGCGCGGCCAACTGGCCTGTATCTCGGGACCACCGCGCAGCCGATCCGAAAGATGCCCCACGCCGATCACATAGGCATCGGCCTTGTTGTAACGCTCGATCACCGCGAAATTGTCGAAGATCATGAAGGCCGCGCCCTCAGCCCCCGCCGGCAGCAGGATCGAGGCGCGCCCGTAATCGGGCACCGGCCTGCCATTCATGTCTCGCACGCCCTCTGCCGCCCATTGCGACGGCATCTTGCGATTGTCGCGCCGCGCCACCGCATGGGGAAACCCGCGCGGCAGGCGCACTTCGAC
>CAZMZS010000129.1:0-7421 GCA_964570675.1 uncultured Roseovarius sp.
AACCCCACGGCCAGCATGATCGCGTTGCGGTTGGGCACGACCGTCACCTTCATGGTCTCTTCGGCGTAATGCCCATCGGGCACATCCACATCATCCGTCAGCGCCGACCCCGACAGCGCCGCCCCGACGCCGCGCAGATCGACCACCCGATGCGCCACACCCAGACGCTCGGCGCAGAGCCGGGCGAAATCCAGCTCCTTGGCGTGGCGCTGGCCATAATCGAACGACAAAAGCCCCGCCAGATCCTGTTCGGCGGCGACCTTGTGGGCAAGCGAGACGGAATCCAGCCCGCCAGAGCAGATGACAATGGTCTTCATGATATTCAGTCCTTGTTTTGAGCGGGTAGGCTGCGACCGCATAAAGCGCATCTAAGCCTTTCGCAGCGCGATGACAAGCATGGCCCAAGGGCCGCGCGGCCCCAACCTGAAGGCCGCTCTTGGATCATCCCGCACCAGCAGGCATAATCGCGCGATGGAAATCGACGCCCTCGCCTTTGAACATGCCCCGGTCGGGCTGACGCTGCTGGAGAACCGCATCATCCGCCGCTGCAACCGGCAATTTGCGGCGACCTTCGGCGGCGAAACGGCGGATTTCACCGATGTGCCGCTGGCGCGCTACTACCCCTCGATCGAGGATTACAGCCGCATCGGCGAACGCGCGCTGGCGATCATGCGCGACACCGGGCGCTATAGCGACGAGCGGGTGATGAAACGCCGCGACGGCACGCTGTTCTGGTGCCGTGCGCGCGGCCAGTCCGTCACCCCGAGCGACCCGTTTCGCCGCGGCATCTGGTCCTTTACCGACCTCTCCGAGGAACGCCCCCTTGTCGAACTGACGCAGCGCGAGCGCGAAGTCGCCATCCTGACCTGCCGGGGCATGACATCCAAGGAAATCGGCCTTGAGCTGGGGCTCAGCTATCGCACCATCGAAGTCTACCGCGCCCGCCTTCTGGACAAGTTCCAGGCGCGCAAACTGGCCGAACTCGTGGCCAAACTCTCGGGGATGCCGCTCTGATCTTGACCACGGGTCGCGTCTCGTGGCTTTTCCCCTCGCAAACGCCGGCAAACTGCCCCAGTTTACAGGGGAATTGACCGCTTTTCTAAGCCCTCCGCATGGCCTATAAGCGGCAAAAATCAAAAACGCGGTGGCGCGGCGGCGTCCATCGCCAACGTTCGAGGACCCAAATGTCGAACAAGACCCATGACTCAGACGTGACCTTCATCAAGGCACTGGCCGAACTCCTGAACGAGAACGAGCTCACGGAATTGAAGGTCAAGCGCGAATATGGCGATCATGATGCGCTCAGCGTGCGTGTCAGCCGCAAGCAGGAAGTCGTCAACCACGTCACCACCCCGGCACCCGGCCCCGCCGCTCTGCCGGCACCCACGGCCCCGGCCTCCGGCCCCGTGGCACCGGGCGGCGCTGCGGGCGATGCGGGCGCGGCCGAGGACCCCGCCAGCCATCCCGGCGCCGTGACCTCGCCGATGGTCGGCACGATCTACATGCAGGCCGAACCCGGCGCGCCCTCCTTCGTCAGCGTCGGCGATCAGGTCGCCGAGGGCGACACTCTTCTGATCGTCGAGGCGATGAAAACCATGAACCACATTCCCGCCCCGCGCGGCGGCACAGTCAAGCGCATCCTCGTCGAGGATGGCGCCGCCGTCGAATACGGCGCACCCCTGATGATTATCGAATAAGGGCCCCTGCGCATGTTCGACAAAATCCTGGTAGCAAACCGCGGCGAGATCGCGCTTCGCGTGATCCGCGCCGCGCGTGAAATGGGCATCCATACCGTCGCGGTGCACTCCACCGCCGATGCTGATGCGATGCATGTGCGCATGGCCGACGAATCCGTCTGTATCGGGCCGCCCCCCAGCACCGAAAGCTACCTGTCGATCCCCGCGATCATCGCCGCCTGCGAAGTCACCGGCGCGCAGGCGATCCATCCGGGCTACGGTTTTCTGTCCGAGAACGCCAATTTCGTTCAGATCGTCGAGGATCACGGCCTGACCTTCATCGGCCCGACCGCCGAACATATCCGCGTCATGGGCGACAAGATCACCGCCAAGGACACGATGAAAGCGCTTGGCGTGCCTTGCGTGCCCGGCTCGGACGGTGGCGTTCCCACGCTCGACGAGGCCCGCCGCCTCGGCGAAGAGATCGGCTACCCGGTCATCATCAAGGCCACCGCCGGTGGTGGCGGGCGCGGCATGAAAGTGGCCGAGACCGCCGCCGACATGGAAAAGGCCTTCATGACCGCGCGCTCCGAATCCAAGGCGGCGTTCGGCAATGACGAAGTCTATATCGAGAAATACCTTCAGAAGCCGCGCCATATCGAGATACAGATTTTTGGCGACGGCAAAGGCCGCGCCGTGCATCTGGGCGAGCGCGACTGCTCGCTTCAGCGCCGCCATCAAAAGGTGCTCGAAGAGGCCCCCGGCCCCTGCATCACCGAAGAGGAACGCGCGCGCATCGGCAAGACCTGCGCCGATGCCGTGGCCGCGATCAACTATACCGGCGCGGGCACGATCGAATTTCTCTACGAGGACGGCGAATTCTACTTCATCGAGATGAACACCCGTCTGCAGGTGGAACATCCCGTGACCGAGGCGATCTTTGGTGTGGATCTCGTGCAGGAACAGATCCGCGTCGCCGAAGGCCACCCGATGTCCTTCACCCAGGACGAGCTGACAATCAACGGTCACGCGATCGAAGTGCGCATCAATGCCGAGAAACTCCCCGATTTCGCGCCCCGTCCGGGCCGGATCACGCAGTTCCACGCGCCCGGCGGGCTGGGCGTACGGATCGATTCGGCGCTTTATGACGGCTACACGATCCCGCCCTATTACGATTCGCTGATCGGCAAGCTGATCGTGCATGGCCGCGACCGCAACGCGGCCCTGACGCGCCTGAACCGCGCCCTGGGCGAGCTCATCGTCGATGGGGTCGATACCACGGTGCCGCTGTTCCATGCGCTGTTGCAGGAACCCGACATCCAGTCGGGCAATTACAATATCCACTGGCTGGAAAAGTGGCTTGCCACCAATCTTCAGGGTTGAGGCGCGGCGTCAGCCCCTTGGGATCAGCGTGAAACTTGCCCGGCACTGCGCGCCGGCCTGGTAGTAATCCGATATCCCGCTGCGCGCCTCGCCCGCGATGGCGCGCCAGTCGATCCAGTCGATGTCGAACCCCGAGCGACGCGCCAGCAGCGCGATGGCGCCGCGGCTCGGGACAAGGCGCAGCCCCGCATGGCCCGGCATCGGGCGGCGCGCGCCATCCAGCAGCAGCACCGGCTCCTGCGTGACGGCAAACAGCCCGTCGCCGATCACCAGCTTCGGCGCAAGCTGCGCCAGCGCCCTGAACAAGTCATCAAGATCCGCCCGTCCCTCCAGCATATCCATCAGCGCGATCACATCATGGCGCCGCTCTGCGGCCGCTTCGCCCACGGCCTCGCCCACCGGGTCGGCGCAGCGCAGCTCGATCCGTTCACGCAGCCCCAGATCGGGCTGCTTGCCGAACTGCGCCACCAGTTCCGCTTGGGGCTCGACCCCGACGACCCGCAGCGCCCCGGCCGCCGCAAAGCTGTAGCACCAGCGCCCGTCCCCGGCCCCCAGCAACAGCACCGCCGAATCCGCGATCACATGGCGGAAGCCATCCACCAGCATCGCATGGCGCGCCTGTGCCCGGTTCGCCATCATGACATTTCCATCGGCGAACGCCCCCGCCGGTGTGTGATCGTGAACAATCATCTTGTGGCCCCTTCGCCGTGACGCTCTTGCCGGTGTAACACTGCAAAGGGTAGTGAAGGATGAACGCCAAACCCGCCGCCAACGGAAAAACGCCGCAAATTCTCATGAGTGACGCCATTCCCCCGCTGACCCCCGAGCTATTGCTTCAGGCCTACGGTGCCGGGGTGTTCCCGATGTCCGAGCATCGCGACGACCCCGAAATCTTCTGGGTCGACCCGCATCAGCGCGGGATTCTGCCGCTCGATGGAATCCACGTCTCGCGCTCGCTGGCGCGCCGGATGCGGCGCGGCGGCTATGAGGTGACGCTGAATGCGGATTTCGCGGGCGTGCTCGACGCCTGCGCGGACCGCGCCGAAACCTGGATCAACGCCGAAATCCGACGGCTCTATCTGGCGCTGCACCGGATGGGGCATGCGCATTCGCTCGAGATATGGCAGGAGGGCGATCTGGCGGGCGGGGTTTACGGCGTCGTGCTGGGCAGCGCGTTCTTTGGCGAAAGCATGTTCTCGCGGCGCACGGACGCATCGAAACTGGCGCTGGTTCATCTCTGCGATCACCTGCGCCGCTGTGGCTTCACCCTGTTCGACACGCAATTCATCACGCCGCACCTGGCCTCGATGGGCGCGATTGAAATCACCCGCGCCCAGTATCGCGCGCATCTGCGCCGCGCCCTGTCGCAGCCCGCCTCGATCCTCGGCGAAAGGCTATGCGGCGATGCCTACTCGGTCCTGCAACGCAGCACCCAGACGTCATAACGTGGATGCTGCATCGCGTTGAGCGCCGGTGACGAGGCGATCATCCAGCCCTCGAAGATCGGCGCATCGGCATTGGGCGCGCGCACGTCGATAAAGGCAAAGGCATCCGCCGCGGCGTCCCCAAGCGGGTAGCGGCATTCATGCAGCGTCACCTCGAGAGAGCCAAGCACCCCGGTTTCCCCGGTGGCCAGCGTCAAATCGACCGATGTTCCGTTGATCTTGTCCAGCCCGCGCAGCACCGCGCCGGTTCCGATCGCCACCTCCTGCGCTTGCTGCGCCGCAAGCCCCGTCGGCACAATCAGCATGAGGCCAAACATGGCCGCGCGCAGGCTCATTCCACCGCGCTCTCGTCTTCGTCGCCGGTGACGAATTTCATCAGCAGCGACACAAGGCTTACCGAACTCTGAGTGAATTCAATCTCATCACCAGGCTCGAAATAGAACGGCGAGCCGCCCGGCAGAATCTCGACGTAATTGCCCCCCAAAAGCCCCTCGGAACTGACCGCAACGGCGCTGTCATCGGGCACCTCGATGCCTTCGCTCACGGTGAATTCGGTCATCGCGCGATAGGTGACCGGGTCCAGCGCAATGGTGGTCACGCGGCCGACCTTGACGCCCGCCATGCGCACATCGGTGCCTACATCGACCCCGTCGGCGCTGCGGAAACTGGCGCTCAGCGCATATTCGCTCTGCCCGGTCGAAAAACCGGTGACTTGCCCGGCATAGACCAGAAACCCGATGGCGGCGGCCAGAACGGCCCCGCCGACGATCACTTCCGTAGTGCTTTCCGACATATCAAACGCGCCCTTATTCCGGCGTCCACGCCTCGTAATCGCGCCGCTCAACCGGTTGGGCGCGGCGGATCGAACCCGCCGGGGCATAGGCCAGCGCCGTGCCCGTCAGGTTTTCTTCATGCGGCTTTTCCCACGGCTTATGCGCCAGCGGCGTTTCAGAGGGCGGCTCGTCATAGGTCCGGTGCAGCCAGCCATGCCAATCGGCACCGATCCGGCTGGCCTCTGCCTCGCCATTGAAGATGACCCAACGCCGGTCGCCCTCGCGCGAGCGGTAGAAGATGTTTCCCTGCTCGTCCTCGCCAACCTTCACGCCCTTGCGCCACGTATAGAACTGAGTGTTGAGCGTCTGCCCGTTCCACCAGGTGACCGCACGCAGAAGGGAGTTGAGAATGCCCATGGGAACCTCCGATAAGTTGCCCCCTGATATGGCGCAATTGGCGGCAAAGGTCCAGTAGGCGTTGCATGCATGCATGACGAATGCTCCGCGCCATGGCGCAACGCTTACCAGTAATCGGGATTGTCGAAGGCGGCGACGCATGTCGCCCGCCCCGCCATCGCCTCCAGCGCCCGGTCATTCAGCGATTGCGCCTGCCAGCCCTCCGGTTGGCTGAGCGGCAGCGGAGCCGGGATCACCTGCTGCGACACCGGCTCGAACCCGGTCCGGGCATAATAGGCCGGGTCGCCGTAAGTCACCGCCACGTCCACGCCATGACCGCGCAGCGCATCAAGGCCATGCGATATCAGTGCCTGCCCAACCCCCTGACCTTGCCACTCGGTCGCCACCGCGACAGGCGCCATCATGAACACCTCGCGCGACTCGCCGACGAAATCCAGGCGCGTGAACACGATGCAGCCCGCGATAACCCCGTCGCGCCAGGCGGAAAAGACATGGATGTCATTCTGCGGGGTCCGGTCCAGCAGCGTCTGAGCCAACTGGCCGATTGCGCGCCCCTCCTCGGGGCCTTCGGACTCCGAGAACGCGCTGGTGAACAGCCCGACAATGGATGTGCGGTCATCCTTGAACCCCGTGCGAATCTCCATCCCCGTCTCCCTTGCCAAGCGACCAAGAACCGCCCGCCTTCGGGCTGCAAAAAACCTGCCGCGGCAGCCGCGACAGGTTCAGGTCGCCTCCTGTGGCGGCAAAACGCAGACAGGCTCAGCCCGCCGAGGCGCCTTCCTTCTTCTGGTCGGCATAGATGATCAGCGGCGCGGCGTCCGAATTCACCGCCTCTTCGTTGACCACCACCTCTTCGACGCCCTCCATGCCCGGCAGTTCGAACATCGTGTTGAGCAGAATATCCTCGAGGATGGAACGCAGCCCGCGCGCGCCGGTCTTGCGTGCGATGGCGCGCTTGGCGATCGCTTTCAGCGCCTCGTCGGTAAAGGTCAGCTGCGAATCCTCCAGCTCGAACAGGCGCTGGTATTGCTTGATCAAAGCATTCTTGGGCTGTGTCAGGATGGTGACAAGCGCATCCTCGTCCAGATCCTCCAGGGTCGCGATCACTGGCAGACGGCCGACAAATTCCGGGATCAGGCCGAATTTCAGCAGATCCTCGGGTTCGAGATCCTTGAACACTTCGCCGGTGTTGCGCGCATCCACGTCGCGCACATCGGCGCCAAAGCCCATCGCGCTGCCCTTGCCGCGCTGCGAGATGATCCGGTCGAGCCCGGCAAATGCGCCACCGCAGATGAACAGGATATTGGTCGTGTCCACCTGCAGGAACTCCTGCTGGGGATGCTTTCGCCCGCCTTGCGGCGGCACGGCGGCAACGGTGCCTTCCATCAGCTTCAGCAGCGCCTGCTGCACACCCTCGCCCGACACGTCGCGGGTGATCGACGGGTTCTCGGACTTGCGGGTGATCTTGTCGACCTCGTCGATATAGACGATGCCGCGCTGCGCGCGCTCGACATTGTATTCGCTCGATTGCAGCAGCTTGAGGATGATGTTCTCCACATCCTCGCCCACATAGCCCGCCTCGGTCAGCGTGGTGGCGTCGGCCATGGTGAAGGGCACATCCAGAATCCGCGCCAGCGTCTGCGCCAGCAGCGTCTTGCCGCAGCCCGTCGGGCCGATCAGCAGGATGTTGGATTTCTGCAGCTCGATATCGCTCTTGCCCGAGTGAT
>CAZMZS010000130.1:0-7393 GCA_964570675.1 uncultured Roseovarius sp.
GTGAGAGCGTGCCGCCGGGCGTGGACAGGCAGCCGCGGCTGCGCTCGACGATCAAGTCGCGCGCGAGCAGGCTGGCAACCGTCCGGCGCACGGTTTCGAGCGGTATGTCCAGGGTTTCCGATATTCGACGGCGAGAGATCGAGCCGGACACTTCGGGTGGCATGGTAGTTCGGCCGAGCAACGTGACCTCGGATCCTGGGTTTCGGGCAAAGCGCTGGACGGTCGAGAGGACGATCAGCATGAATATCTGATACTCCTCGGCGCGCAATCCGAAGTTTTGCTGTAACTCGAGGTTCAGCATCAAGAGCGCGTTTCCGATTTCATAAGAGACGAGTCGTTCTTTTTCGGCAAAGCCCTCCGGGTCGAGGATCAGGCGGTTGCGGGTTTCGCTGTTGGTGTTTTGCACGGATATGGCCTCTTTTGATGCTTGTTTGACATAGCATGCTTTTGCAGCGGGAGCCGAGAGCCCGCGTCAGAACATCTGTTTCGCGACGTTTGCCGGGCCTTGTCTTGCCGGTTTCGTTTGACATATGTCTTCGGGATGCATCCAGTTGCACTTTTGATCGGGCTTGTCGGCCCCGGAGCGGTGGCGCTGCTCCCGCCGCCCGGCGGAATGTCTCCCGATGCGTGGAGTACGGCGGGGATCGCCTTCATGATGGCGGTGTGGTGGATGGCGGGGGCGCTGCCGCTGGCGGCGACAGCGCTTGCGCCGCTCGTTCTTGCACCCGTTTTCGGGCTGGGACCTTTCGACGCCGTGGCTGGCTCTTACGTCCACCCGCTCTTGTTCCTGTTTTTCGGGGGCTTTCTGATCGGACGCGCGATCGAGCGCTGGGGACTGCACCGGCGCATCGCGCTCTGGATTCTCGGGATTGCGGGAGGCAGGCCCGAGCGCTTGATCGGCGGGGTGATGCTGGCCACGGCATTCCTGAGCCTCTGGATCAGCAATACCGCATCGGCCATCGTGATGCTGCCCATCGCCGCCTCGCTGACCCTTGGACGGCCCGAAGGCGATGCGTTCTCGACCGCGCTGATGCTGGGCGTCGCCTATGCAGCCACGATCGGCGGCATGGGTTCGCTGATCGGCACCCCTCCGAACGCGCTCTTCGCCGCCTATGTCGGTCAAACCTATGGCCGCGATATCGGCTTCGCACAATGGGCCGCGGTAGGACTTCCGGTGGCGGCGCTCCTGCTCGTGGTGGCGTGGATCGTGCTGGTCCGGCTGACCCCCGGCGTGCGGCATTCGGGATCGACTGGCGCGGGCGTGAAAAGCCCCGGTGCCTGGACCCGCGCGGAGCGACGTGTCGCCGTGGTGGCGGGGCTGACGGCGCTTGCCTGGATCTCGCGCCCCTTCGCGGAACGCCTGCTGCCGGGGTTGGCGGTGAGCGATGCCATGATCGCCATCGCCGGTGGCGCGGCGCTGTTCGTGCTGCCCTCGGGCGCGAACGGGCGTCTGCTCGAGCTCTCGGCGCTCAAGGGTCTGCGCTGGGACATCCTGGTGCTGTTCGGGGGCGGGCTGGCGCTGGCCGGGCTGATCGACCGGTCTGGGCTTGCCGCTTGGATCGGCGCGAATGTGGTGCTTGCCGCGGCGCTGCCGGTGTGGCTGCTCATACTCGCAATGGCCGCGGCGATCGTCTATGTCGGCGAACTGGCCAGCAACACGGCGATGGCGGCGGTCTTTTTGCCGGTGGCCGGGGCTGCGGCGGCGAGCGTCGGGGTAGAGCCGGTCGGGTTTCTTTGGCCCATCGCAATGGCTGCCTCGGTGGGCTTCATGCTGCCGGTGGCGACCCCGCCGAACGCCATCGTGATGGACAACCCCGCCGTCACACGTATGGCGATGCTGCGCGCCGGAGCGCTGCTGGACGTGGCCGGTATTGCGGTCGCCGTCGCGGCAAGCCTGCTGTTGGTGCCCCTGATCGCATGACTGGGACCCGGGCGCGCCTTCGGCGGCCCCTTGATCAAAAGAGCGCGACCGGCCCGAGGTAGAAGCCGGCCGCGCCCATTGTCGTCGGTTACTCGCTTGCACTCAGAACCAACAGTCCCTCTTGTTCGCTGCCCGACAACTCCGCGGTGATATCCGTGCCGTAGACGCAATAGGCATCCGGGTCGTAGGTGGCCAATGCCATCTCGCCGCCCTTGATGATGCCGTAGCCATGCATGATCCGGCCGAAGATCAGGTAGTTGAACGTATCGTCCTCGTTCCTTGGCTGCGTGCTGATGATCGCGTTCAGCGCTGCATTCAGCCGCGCCTCGTCGAGCGCGAAACCGTCGCAGGCCGTAGCGACCACCTGCTGCTTGGCCACGATGAAGAGCCTGAGCATCTGCTCGGGAGCGAGCATCTCCTCGAAGTATTCGTTGGCCAAGTTTGCATAGCTCATCGCCATCCTCGGACCGAGGTCGAGCGTGGCCGGGTCGACAGAAGTGGTCTCCTGCGCGGTGGCGCTCGCGGCGATAGCCGTCCCGAGCAACACGGAAACGAGGCTTGTCTTGATGGTCATATCGGTCTCCTGAAAATCTGGCAGCGCGTCAGCTGCCGAAAATGCGGCGCGTCCAGCGCGCGGAATAGTGGGATCGTTCGAAGCACTGGCGCGGTTGCGGCAGGCACACAACGTTCGGGCTTGGCGAAAAGGGCTCGCCATAGGTTTGCTGGTCCCAGTCGGAATTCAAATCGTGATCGTCGCCGTGACGTGCGATCGTCACCCCGACGCCCAACGCGATGATGACTGCGATTGCACCGCGGACCTCGTCGCGGTCAAGACGTTCTTGGGTCACCGCACTTTGCGGCGCCACCGCCGCAAGCGAAAGGGACAGCACGGCTGCCGCCAACTTTGTTCGGGTCATGTCGTTCTCCTGCTGGCGTGGGTTTGCGGTCGCATCGGGCCGCGGTCTTTCCGGCGCGGTCAGGTCCGGGCGATATCCGCGGTTCCGTTGGCATAGCTGAAGCGGCAAACACGGGGTTCGGTGTTCACCGACATCGCGTCGCGCCGCATCTGCATCACAACCTTGACGCCGCGGGGCGGATTGTTGCCGAAGGCGTATTCTTGGACCGTGTCGACGCGCGCGACGTTCATCCCCTGTTTGCGTGCGCTGCGCAGGCAGACATCCCGTGCGAGCGACAGGCTGCCGGCATTCGATCCGCCGGAGCCTACGAAACCACCGCTGCCACCAGATCCTCCAAACCCGCCTGATCCACCCGAGCTGCCGAAATCGTCACCCTCCACACAGCCGGGCAGCATTAGCAAGGAGACGCTTGCGCAGAATAATCTTGCGACGAATAATGATGTGCGCAACATTTTTTCTCCGATAAGAACGTGAATATTTTTGGACACCACTTAAGGGCAATTGCAAAAGCGCGGACCGCTTGGTGACCCGAAACGGGTCACTCAGATCAGCGAAGCGGGTAAAGGGACACTAGGTCCGGGTATCGCGGCTGAAAACTTGACCGCGCCGGGGACCGACCAAGCCGACAAAAGTCGCGCCCCGCAGAATCAAGAGGCTTACCAACCATGCTGTTTTTCCGAACAACCTTTTGCCGCCTGCCTGGCCTGACGCGCGCGGGTGTATTGTTGGCTGCGCTTATCGGGGCAACGACGGCAACCGCCGACACCCTGACCGGCACCGCCCTGATCCGCGAGCGTGTCGCGCTGCCGCCCGACGTGAGCTTCGAGGCGGTGATCGAGGATACCGCGCGCGCCGGTGCGCCTGCCACGCCTTTCGCCCGCACGGTCATCGAAAACCCGGGCCAGTCGCCCATTGCCTTTGCCATCACCTACGATCCCGCCAACCTGGACCCGCGCGCAACCTATTCCCTGCGCGCCACGATCCGCCGGGACGGACAGCTTTTGTTCACCACCGATACGGTGACCCCCGTTCTGGGCGAGGGCGGCCCTGCTCCTGTTGAGGTTCTGATGAAGATGGTCCGGCAGGACAGGTCCGACGCGGGCGGGGCAGCGGTAGGGGCGCATGGCCTGCGTCTGCCGGCCACGTTTCGGGGCACGCTGCCCTGCGCCGATTGCGAGGGGATCCGGCATCATCTCGATCTGTGGCCCGAGCAGTATTATCACATGCGGCGGGACTGGCTGGAGGGCGATGGCGAAACGCTTCGGCGCGACGAGATCGGCCGCTGGTATGCCGATCCGGCACATAACGCGATCGTCCTGTATGGGGCCTCGGAAATGCCACTCTTCTGGCAAATCCAGGGCGCTGACCGCCTGCGACAGATGGACATGGCCGGGAACCCCATCGACTCCGATCTCGACTATACGCTCAGCAGCGATGGGACGCTGGAGCAAACCGAGTTGGAGGGCGTCTTCCTGCTTGGCATCATGACTCACCTTGCCGATGCCGCGGTGTTTCAGGAATGTCATTCCGGCGTGCGCTATCACATTGTTCAGGAGGGCGATTACCTTGCGCTGGAACGCGCCTATCTCGACGCCCGGCCCGCGCCGGGCGCGCCCCTCAAGGTCCATGTCGAAGGCGGTCTGGCGCCGCGTCCCGCGATGGAGGGCCCCGACCGCACCAGCCTGATCGTCGATCGTTTCATCAAGGTGCTGCCCGGCGAGGTCTGTGACCAAGCCCGTTCCAACGCGTCACTCACCGATACCTATTGGCGTATCGACACGCTGATGGGTGCGCCAGTCAGACCGCAGCAGAACCGGCGCGAGCCGCATATCGTTCTGCAATCGGGCTCCGACAGCGGCTACCGCGCGACCGTAGGCTGCAATCAGCTTATTGGGCGCTATGATGCGCAGGGCGATACCCTGACATTCGCAGGCGGCGCGAGCACGATGATGGCCTGCCCGCCGCCGCTCGACGCGCTTGAACGACAGCTGCGCGACATACTTGAGCAAACCGCCCAAGTCCGACTGGAGGGGCAGACAATGGCGCTTCTGGACGGTGCCGGTGCGCCGATCGCAGGCCTGACGGCCGTCTACCTTCGTTGATCTTCGAAAGCGGCACTGTCAAAGAAAACCGGGTTCAGGCGGCATTGGGGCCGCCCTCGCCTGCCCGGATGACGAAACGCGATCCATTCAAGTACTTTAAAACTGGCCGGGAAATCATCCGTCTGGCCATTATGCTGCATGTCCGGTTTCCGCTTTCGTTGCGGAACGTCGAGGATCTGCTCCACGAACGCGGCATCGATGTCAGCCACGAAGCGGTGCGGTATTGGTGGCGTCGGCTCGGCCCACTCTTCGCGCCAAAGATCAAAAAGCGCCGCGTGACCGAAATTAAATCCAGCCGATGGCGCTGGCGTTTGGACGAGATGTTCGTGAAAATCACTGGCGATCGCGATTAATTATGGCGAGCGGTGGATCACGAAGGAGAAATCCTGGAAAGCTTTGTGACGAAGACCCGCGACAAGAAGGCGGCACTAAAGTTCTGAAAGAAAGTGCAGATCGACAGGAAACCGGCCGCTGGCTGAAAAACAGGGCAGAGAATTCGCACCTGCCCTTCTGACAGCGAGAGCGGGCGATGCTGCGCTTCCGACGGCTAAGGGGTTTGCAAAAATTCGCCGCCGTCCATTCTGCCGTTTTCAACCATTTCAACTCGGAACGCAGCCTCTCCAGTCGACACATCTCAAAGCAAAACCGCGCCGCTGATCTCGCCGAGTGGCGCAATCTCTGCGTGGCATAAGGGGCAACTCCCCTGCCGCAGCTGAGACCTGGTCGAATTGGTTTGACTCCACCCCTTTCTCCACTCCCCCTCTATGGTTAGGGTGGCCTCAGCCTGCCTATCCCCGTCCCGGCCCCGCGCCGGGTACGGCCCAGAGACAAGAGAGCCGCTGCATGGACGTGCCATTCCACGCCGGTCAGCCGCAGGACGCCCTCCTGCGCCGCCTTTACGAGGCGCGCGGAAGCCTGCCGCTGAGCTTCGAGGTGTTTCCCTCGAAGGAGGAGACCGGGCACGCCGCGCTACAAGAGACCATCGACCGGCTCTCCCCCATGGCCGGGCACGGCTTTTCGGTGACCATGGGCCGAGGCGGCGCGACGCGGGCGCTCACGATCGAGACCGCGACCGGGATCGCCGCACGCACGGGACGCCCGGTGATGGCGCACCTCGTCTCGCTGGGCATGACGCGCGACACGGTGCTGGAGACGGCGGACGAGCTCTGGCAGGCGGGCATCCGCCACATCCTCGCCTTGCGCGGCGACCGCCCAGACGGGCCCGCCCCCGTCCCGTCGGGCTTCGCCCACGCCTCCGACCTCGTCGCCGTCCTGCGTGCGCAGCACGATTTCGGGATCTCTGTGGCCGCGCATCCCGAGACGCATCCCGAGGCCGAGAGCGCCGAGGCGGATATCGACCACCTCAAGCGCAAGCTGGATGCCGGGGCCGGGGCGGCTTATTGCCAGTTCGTCCTCGATCCGGCGACTTATGGCCGCTTCACCGAGGCCTGCGCGCGACGCGGCATCGATGCGCCCATCATCCCCGGCCTCATGCCGATGGAGCGCTGGCCCAGGCTCAAGCGATTCGCCCGGATGAACGGGGCCGCCGTGCCGGACTGGCTCGACAGGCTGTTCGCCGAGGCCGAGGCCACGCCCAAGCTTGAGCCCTATCTCGCCGCGGCGATGACGGTTGAACACGCCCGCCGCCTCGTCGCCTACGGCGCCCCGTCGCTCCACGTCTATACGATGAACCGCTGGCCCCTGCCGATGGCGCTGGCCGCCTTCGTCGGTGAGACGTGAGGCACCAAGCGGTGCGGGCCGATCACCCCAACGCCGCTTCGAAATCCGCGATCAGGTCGCACGCGTCTGCAATCCCCACCAAGAGACGGTTCAGCGTCTCGGGGATGCCTGTATGAGCTTTCAACCGGCTTTCGCCGCGCAATACGAAAGGCCGCTGTCGGGAAACGGGCCAAGCTTTGCAAACTCTGCTTCCTACGCATAGCTGACGTTCAGACAGCCCGTCCCGCTCAGCTTTCCCTGGCGGAAACTGTCAGATGAAGGCAGCAAGGTCCAAACAGAAACGAGCAAAACGGATAAAGCCATGCAGATAGACGAAGAACGCGATACGCGAAAAGCAATTCTCAGAGGTCTCCGGCTGACGTGCCCATCCTGCGGTAAGGGAAAAATCCTCTCCGGGTATCTCAAGGTTAAAAACCAATGCGACTGCTGTGGGCAGGAACTTCACCACGCGAGCGTCGACGATGGGCCCGCTTACTTTACCCTGATGGTCGTGGTTGCGATCATCTTTCCAATGTTCGGCGTGATTTATTCTTTGTTCGAACCCGAACCAGTTTGGGTTGCCCTGTCGATGATGGCACTCGCAACGGCCCTGGCGCTGTTCATCCTTCCCCGCGTTAAAGGTCTGTTTATCGGCCTCCAATGGGCGAAGAAACTTTACGGCTTCTAGGGCCCGTGAATATTCAGATTGCGAGCTGTGCGAATGGGCAATGTGC
>CAZMZS010000131.1:0-7251 GCA_964570675.1 uncultured Roseovarius sp.
GGCGGCCACGGCATTGTGGGCGCCAATGTGCCGCTGGGTGCCGGTCTGGCCTTTGCCGACAAGTATCTGGAAAACAACCGCGTGACCTACACCTATTTCGGCGATGGCGCGGCCAATCAGGGCCAGGTTTATGAAACCTTCAACATGGCCGCGCTCTGGGATCTGCCGGTGATCTTCGTGATCGAGAACAACCAGTATGCGATGGGCACATCGCAGAAACGCTCGACGTCCACCCCCGATATCTACACCCGCGGCGAGGCCTTTGGCATCCCCGGCGAGGCCGTGGACGGGATGGATGTGCTGGCCGTCAAAGAGGCCGGCGACAAGGCCGTCGCGCACTGCCGCTCGGGCAAGGGCCCCTATATCCTTGAAATCAAGACCTATCGCTATCGCGGCCATTCCATGTCGGACCCCGCCAAGTATCGCACCCGCGAAGAGGTGCAGAAAATGCGCGAGGAAAAAGACGCCATCGAACATGTGCGCGACCTGCTTCTCTCAGGCAAGCACGCCACCGAAGAGGACCTCAAGGCGATCGACAAGGAGATCAAGGCCATCGTCAACGATGCCGCCGAGTTCTCCAAGGACAGCCCCGAGCCGGACCCCGCCGAGCTCTGGACAGATATTTACGCCGAAGTGGCGCCCCAGAACGCCTGAGGAGGAGTAGACGACCATGACGACCGAAATTCTCATGCCCGCCCTCTCCCCGACGATGGAAGAAGGCACGCTGGCCAAATGGCTGGTCAAGGAAGGCGACACCGTCTCGAGCGGCGACATCATCGCCGAAATCGAAACCGACAAGGCGACCATGGAATTCGAGGCGGTGGACGAGGGCACCATCGGCAAGATCCTGATCGCCGAGGGCAGCGAGGGCGTGAAGGTGAATACCCCCATCGCCGTGCTGCTGGAAGAAGGCGAAAGCGCTGACGACATCGACACGGAGTCGCCCGCCCCTGCCCCGCAGGCCTCGGATGACGACTCCGGCGACAAGGGCGACAGCGACGCCAAGGCCGACAGCGCGCCCGCAAAACCCAAAAACGCCGACGCGCCCCAGCCCGACACCAGCCCCGACTGGCCCGAAGGCACCGAAACCCGCAAGCAAACCGTGCGCGAGGCGCTCAACGCCGCCATCGCCGAGGAAATGCGCGGCGATTCCAGCGTCTTTCTGATGGGCGAGGAAGTCGCCGAATATGAGGGCGCCTACAAGATCACCCAAGGGCTGCTCGATGAATTCGGGGCCAAGCGCGTGATCGACACGCCGATCACCGAGCACGGTTTCGCCGGTATCGGCGTCGGCGCGGCCTTTGGCGGCTTGCGCCCGATCGTCGAGTTCATGACCTGGAACTTCGCCATGCAGGCCATCGACCAGATCATCAACTCCGCCGCCAAGACGCTTTACATGTCCGGCGGCCAGATGGGCTGCCCGATCGTGTTCCGCGGGCCCAATGGCGCGGCCGCCCGCGTCGGTGCCCAGCACAGCCAGGATTACGCCGCATGGTATGCGCAGATCCCCGGCCTGCGCGTGGTTCAGCCCTATTCGGCATCGGACGCCAAGGGCCTTCTGAAAAGCGCCATCCGCGATCCCAACCCGGTCGTGTTCCTCGAAAACGAGATCCTCTACGGCAAAAGCTTCGAGGTGCCGGTACTCGATGATTTCACCGTGCCCTTCGGCAAGGCCCGCATCTGGCGCGAGGGCGGCGATGTCACCATCGTCAGCTTCGGCATCGGCATGACCTACGCGATGGAAGCCGCCGAAAAGCTGGCAGAGGACGGGATCGAGGCCGAGGTGATCGACCTTCGCACCCTGCGCCCGCTGGATTACGACAGCGTGATCGCCAGCGTCATGAAGACCAACCGCTGCGTCACCGTTGAAGAAGGCTGGCCCGTCGCCTCGATCGGCAACCACATCTCCGCCGTGCTGATGGAACGCGCCTTCGACCACCTTGATGCGCCGGTGATCAACTGCACCGGCAAGGACGTTCCGATGCCCTATGCCGCCAATCTTGAAAAACTGGCGCTGACCTCCACCGACGAGGTGATCGAGGCCGTGCGCGCTGTGACCTACCGTTAAGGAGACACGAGCGATGCCAACCGAAATCCTGATGCCCGCCCTGTCACCGACAATGGAAGAAGGCACCTTGGCGAAATGGCTGGTCAAGGAAGGCGACACCGTCAATTCCGGTGACCTTCTGGCCGAAATCGAAACCGACAAGGCGACCATGGAATTCGAGGCCGTGGACGAAGGCACCATCGGCAAGATCCTTGTCGCCGAAGGCAGCGAGGGCGTGAAGGTGAACACCCCCATCGCCGTGCTGCTGGAAGAGGGCGAAAGCGCCGACGACATCGACACCGCCGCCCCTGCCCCGCAGGCCTCCGGCGACAACTCCGAGGACACCCCGGACAAAGGCGCGGGCACATCCGCCCCCAAAGAGTCCGGCTCGGATTCAACCACTGCCGCCCCCGCCGCGCCCCATGATTCCAGCGGCGAGCGCATCTTCGCCTCACCGCTTGCGCGCCGGATCGCCGCCGACAAGGGCATCGACCTCACCGGGGTCAAAGGCTCGGGGCCACGCGGGCGCATCGTCAAGGCCGATCTGGAAGGCGCCAGCGCCCCTTCCCGCGACGACAGCGCCAAAGCGGATCAGGCGGCCCCTGCCGCCCCAGCCGCATCCTCCCAGATGCCCGCCGGTGCCTCTGCGGATGCGGTCGCGGCCATGTATGAAGGGCGCGAGTATCAGGAAATCAAGCTGGACGGGATGCGCAAGACCATCGCCGCCCGCCTCACCGAAGCCAAGCAGACCGTGCCGCATTTCTACCTGCGCCGCGATATCCGCCTTGATCCTTTGCTGAAATTCCGCAGTGAGTTGAACGCCCAGCTTGAATCGCGCGGCGTGAAGCTCAGCGTCAATGACTTCATCATCAAGGCATGTGCCCTGGCGCTTCAGGCCGTGCCCGCCGCCAATGCGGTCTGGGCCGGGGACCGCGTGTTACAGCTCACGCCGTCTGACGTGGCCGTGGCGGTCGCCATCGAGGGCGGGCTCTTCACCCCGGTCCTCAAGGACGCCGACGCGAAATCGCTGACGGCCCTCTCCACCGAGATGAAAGACCTCGCCTCGCGCGCGCGCGACCGCAAGCTCTCGCCGGGCGAATACCAGGGCGGCACCTTCGCGGTTTCCAATCTCGGCATGTTCGGGATCGACAATTTCGACGCCGTGATCAACCCGCCCCACGGGGCGATCCTGGCGGTTGGCGCAGGGGTCAAGAAACCCGTGGTCGGCAAGGATGGCGAACTGTCCGTGGCCACCGTCATGTCGGTCACGCTCAGCGTCGATCACCGGGTGATCGACGGCGCGCTCGGGGCCGAATTGCTTCAGCATATCGTCGAGAACCTGGAAAACCCGATGGTGATGCTCGCCTGATCCGAGCCATTCCGGGGGCTGTATTTTCCACCCGTTTTCAACACGCAACCTGCCCCCGGATGACCGGGCAAGGCAGGTCGCGTGGCTGGCGTATTATGGCCCCAAAATGGAGTTTTGGCTCAAGATATGCTATAAAAATGGTCTTTTCATTAAGGGAGGATGGAATGACCAATCAATTTCTTGGCGCCGCCGTGGTGGCCGTTATCGCTTTGTCGGGGTGCATGGCGACCCCACCCACCGAAGAGATGGATCCGCTCAAGGCGCAGCTCTCCGGCCAGACCGGGGTGCATGAATCAGGAACGACCGTGACGCTTCACGAAGACGGGCGCATCTCCGGGCAGGACCACAACGGACAGGCCATTGCCGGGGTCTGGGATGTCGGGGAGGGGCGCTATTGCCGGACCATCACGGCGCCCGAAAGCCTCGCCGGCACGAATTGCCAGGATGTCGAATTCGATGGCAACCGGGCCACCTTCATCACGGATGACGGGACCGAGTCGACCTTCGTCATACAGGGCTAGAGCGCAAACCAATTCGCTGCGGCGCGAACGTCAGGGCGGCGCGAACCGTCCTGACGTTCCGTTCTTTATGCAGCGGCCCTAGTCGGACCCTTTGGTGCCCAACAGCTGGTCCATGCTGACCGAGGGCTGATCGCAGCCCGCTTCGCCGACGATCTTGGCCGGGACGCCCGCCACGGTCTTGCAGGGCGGCACCTCTTGCAACACCACCGATCCCGCCGCGATGCGCGAGCAGTTCCCCACCCGGATATTGCCCAGAACCTTGGCCCCGGCGCCGATCAGGACACCATCGCCGATCTTGGGATGGCGGTCCTCTTCTTCCTTGCCGGTCCCGCCCAGGGTGACCGAATGCAGCATCGACACATTGTCGCCCACCACCGCCGTTTCACCGATCACGATGGAATGGGCGTGGTCGATCATGATGCCCTTACCGACCCGCGCCGCCGGGTGAATGTCGATTCCGAACACTTCCGAGGCGCGCATCTGGAAGAACCGCGCCATATCGCGCCGCCCCTCCCGCCACAGCCAATGCGACACGCGATAGGCCTGTATCGCCTGAAAGCCCTTGAAGAACAGCATCGGCTGAATGAACCGGTCGCAGGCCGGGTCGCGGTCATGGACCGCCACGATATCGGCACGCGCGGCGATGGAAATGCTGCGATCCTCCGCATAGGCCACGTCACAGATTTCCCGCAGGATCTGCTCGGGCATCTCGCTCGAGGCCAGCTTCAGCGAAATCCGGTAGGCCAGCGCCGATTCCAGCGTCTTGTGGTGCAGGATCGACGAATGAATGACCCCGCCCAGCAGCGGCTCATGGTCGATCGCCTCACCGGCCTCGGTGCGGATACGCCCCCAGACCGGGTCAAGTTCGGCAAGTTTCGCGCGGGTTTCAGCCATTTGAATTCTCCTGAGTCCGTGCTTGAATATAGCAGACCCGCAGAGCGAGCAAAACGCAAAGCTGTGATTAAAGGAATAACGGGCATGAATGACACGTCGGGGGCGCATTATCGCGCATTGATCGAAATCCGCCTCGATGCGCTTGATCGCGAAGATCAACTGGGCCAGTCGGGCCAGGCCACGGTCACGCTCGACCAGCAGGCGGTGGGGCGGCTCAGCCGTCAGGACGCGCTGCAAAATCAGGCGATGGCCAAGGCCACCCATGCCCGGCGCCAGACCGAGCGCCGCAGGCTGCGCGCCGCGCTCGCCCGCATCGACGCGGGCGAGTATGGCTATTGCGACAGCTGCGGCGAGGACATCGCGCCGGGGCGCCTTGAACTTGACCCGGCGGCGACGCGCTGCGTGGACTGCGCCCGCGGCTGAACGCCCTGCCGTGTCCGCGCTCAGCCCGGCACGTCCAGGGCCGCGAAGACGCCAGCCCCGAAATGCGCCGAGACCTGCGCCACCTGCAGGGTAAAGCCACCGCTCACCCCGTCCTGCGCCTGCGCCCCTGCGCCATAAGTCCAGTTGGCTTGCCCGCTCATCTCTTCGCGCAGCACCGCCCCGCTCTGCGTGACGCGCACGACATAGGTTTCGCTTTCCTCGCCCAGCGGCACATCGGGTCCTTCCCACCGGTCCCCGCCGATGCGCGTGCGCCGGATCCAGCTCAGGGTGATGTCCTGCCCCGGCGCGCCGGTCACGGACAGATGCACCGGCGACAAAGGTCGCAGGCCGATGCCGTGGAATCCCAGCCGCGCGCCCAGATAGGACGGATCGTCCACCGCCCGGTCCGCCGGGCCGATCCGGTAGAAGCGCACCAGCCCGCGCTTGGCCTCGGGCAATGCGATCTGACGCGCGCTGCCATCCAGACGCACCACGAAAGACCCTTCGGGCCAGGCCTCGCGCATCGCCGCATCGGTGCCAAGCTGACCGCGCAAGCGGTTGCGCAGCACATAGACATCCTCGCCCACCAGTTCGGCATCGCGGAACTGAAACAGTTCCCAGCCGTCGGGCGTGCCATCGCCGATCGCGCAGAGGTTCGCCCCCCCCAGAAGCGCGGCATCGCTCACGCTTTCCAGCGCCCCGCTCAGCATCCGCACCCGCAGCCCCTCGCCCCGGTCGATCAGCCCCGGCTGCGCCGCCGATATGGCGTTTTCCGTGATCCCCACGGGTGCCGGCGCCGAGACCACACGATTAAGCCCATACCGCGCATCCACATCCGACGCATAAAGCGCCGCGCCCCCCGGCCACGGATCGGCCGTGACCGCCAGATGCGGCGCATGAGGCACTTCCGCACCGCTCATGAGCGGCAGGTCCAGGAAGAACGGCGTCACCGTTACCGGCACGGCAAAGGCGCGGGACCTGGCCGCCGATGCGGCGCGCTCGGAAAACGCGGCCGGGCGATAGGTCTCGGGTTCGATGCGCACCGCCTCGATGCGCTGCGACTGTCCCAGATGCTCGACCCGGTCGATGCGGAACAGCCCCTCGCCGCCCTGCTCGGGAAGGGCGATCACATCGCCCGCCCCCGTTTCCAGCCATGATGGGGGCAGGCACAGGCGCACCCCGTCCGTCGCCACCCGCGATTCCGACAACCAGCGCTCCACCGTCTCGCGCCCCTCGGCGCGGGTCATCGCCAGCGGCATCTCCGACCCCGAAACCGCATGGCTGGTCTCGTCGGGCATGATCGCCTCTTCGGCGATCACCGCGAAATCGGCATCCGCCTCGACAAAGCGCAGCCGCACGCGCCCCGCCAGTTCCGCCGCATTGCCGCGGGTTTCCTCAAGGATACCGTCCATCTCCGGGTGGCGCGCCAGGCGTTCAAGGTCCAGCCGGTGATCCACCCGCCCGTCGCGCAGACGAAACGCGAGCACCCCGTCGCGCTCCACCGCGTCGAACCCGTAGCGCAGCATCAGCGGCTGCAGCGCGCCGCGCGCCGCATCGACCTGATCCACCAGGTAGCCGCGCAGATGCCCGTGCAGGCCCTGCGTGTCGGACTGCACCAGCCCAGCGCGCCCCGTCATCTCATCCACCACCGAAGACAGCCTGCGCGCCGACATCCGCCCGTTGAGCCAATGCCCGCGCGCATAATTCTTCCCGTCGCTCCACAGTTTCTGGTCGTCGGGAAAGAACGGGAACGGTCGCGCATCCCAGGCCCAGGCGCAGGCATGGTCCCAATCCAGCACCTCGGCCTCGTAGATGGGCGAAACAGGGTTGTTGGCCGGATCGGTCCAATAGCCCGCCATCGCGCGCAGATATTGCAGCTGGATCAGCTCGTCGCGCTGCCCGTCGGAATGATACGGCATATGCGACTCCGAGGATTTCGGATCAAGAAAGACATTGGGCTGGTTGGTGCCCTTGTCGATCGCCGCGCAGCCATATTC
>CAZMZS010000132.1:0-7212 GCA_964570675.1 uncultured Roseovarius sp.
ATCCCGCGAGGACTCGAACCCCGAACCTGCTGATTAGAAGTCAGCTGCTCTATCCTGTTGAGCTACGGGACCGCACGCCGCTCGTTTACCCGCGCCGCGCGCCAAGATCAAAGGCAAATGCGGCCCTGTTCATTGAAGAGGGCCGCCATTCATGGCCGCATGGCGGGGCGCACCTCGTATCCAGGCTCTTCGGGCTCGTCATCCACCATCTGCGCCGGAAAGCCCGGCGCGCGGATATCGAGCCCGGTCGCATCCTCCAGCCGCCGGATGATATTGGGCGAGAGTTCCCGCTCGCCATAGCGCGCGATGCCGTCATCGAAGATCGACATCAGCAGCGGCGACAGCTCCAGCGGCACGCCGGCCTCGTCGGCGATCTTCTGGAACAGGCCGATATCCTTTTTCACAAGATCCATCGTGAAGGAAATGTCGCGGCTTCCGTTCAGGATAACCTGGCTTTCGGTTTCGTGCACGAAGGACGTGCCGGAGCTGATCTTGATCGCCTCATAGGCGGTCGCCATATCCATGCCCGCCGCCTTGGCTGTGACCAGCGCTTCGCAGACGCTCAGCAGGTTGGCTGTGGCAAGGTAATTGGTGACCACCTTCAGCACCGAGGCACTGCCAAGATCGCCGGTATGCAGGATGCGCCGTCCCATCGTCGTCAGCAGGGGCAGAACCCGTTCGAACGTGTCGCGCCCGCAGCCCGCGAAGATCGCGATATTGCCGGTATCGGCCCGGTGACAGCCACCCGAAACCGGGCAATCCACCGCCGCGCCGCCGCGCGCGCCGACCATCTCGCCGAGGCGGAGGATTTCGCCCGCGTCGGTGGTCGACATTTCCAGCCAGATCTTGCCCGGCACCACCTCGGGCAACATCTGCTCCATCACCGCAGCCGAGGCCGCGGGCGAGGGCAGGCAGGTAATGACCGCCTCGCAGTCGCGCATCAGCTGCGCGGGGCTTTCGCCCGCTGTAGCGCCCTGCCCGACAAAGCCCCCCACCAGATCGCCGTTGAGGTCATAGACCGTCAGGTCATGGCCGTTGCGCAGCAGGCTGCCGGACAGTTTGCCGCCGACATTGCCCAGACCGATAAAGCCGATTTTCATGAATGGAGTCCCTGTTGCTTGCGCCGCCTTCAACCCGCAGCCTGGCGGAAAACTCCCCCGATTCTGCCGACAGGGCAAGAGATTTGCGCATCACTCCCCGCCGCTCAGGCGAAAGGCTCGACGCCGTAACGCACACCGGCCAGGTATAACCCCTGTGGCGGACAGACCGGCCCGCACGCGGCGCGGTCGCGGGCCTCGAGCGCGGTTTTCACGTCGTCGGGCTGCCATGACCCCGCGCCCACCCGTTCCAGCGAGCCCACAAGGCTGCGCACCTGGTTATGCAGGAACGAGCGCGCCCTCAGGGTGAAGTGCAGCTCAGGGCCCATGATCCCGTCGACCTCGGTGATCTCCAGCGTGTCCAGCGTCTTCACCGGGCTTTTCGCCTGGCAGATGGTGGATCGGAAGGTCGTGAAATCATGATGCCCCACCAGATGCGCCGCGCCTGCGCGCATCGCCGCCACATCGAGCCGCCTTGGCACCTGCCAGACCAATCCGCGCTCCAGCGTCGCGGGCGCGCGCCGCATCAGCAGACGAAACAGGTATCGCCGCTCCAGCGCCGAGAACCTTGCATGCCAGTCATCCGCCACCAGCGCGCAGGCGACGATCGCCACCGGCGCGGGCTTCAGGTGATGGTTCAGCGCCTCCGAGAGGCGAAACGGAGTCCAGTCGCGCTCAAGGTCGCAATGCGCCACCTGCGCCAGCGCATGCACCCCCGCATCGGTGCGCCCGGCGGCGGCGATGGTATGGGGCCCCGGCTCGAGCCTGGCAAGCGCCGCCTCGATCATCCCCTGCACCGAAGATTGCCCGCGCTGACGCTGCCACCCGACAAAGGGCGCGCCATGATATTCGACTTTCAACGCGTATCTGGGCATGCATGCCAGATACCCCGCGATCGGCAGGGGAACAATCCCCCAAACCTCCCCTCTGGCAACCACCGACGCGCGCGACTATCTTCAGGGGCAGCACCAACGGCTCAGCAAGGCGAAGGGGGCGGGGCTTGATCATCACCGATATTGCCGACGGGCTGTCTCGCGGCGTCGGCAACATGACCGACACCCTGTCTCAGACCCTGTTCGAGCCGGTGATCCGCCTTGGAGTCACGGGGCTGGCGCGCTCGGGCAAGACGGTGTTCATCACCTCACTGGTGGCCAACCTGATGGACCGCGCGCGCATGGGCGGGCTTCAGGCGGTGGCCGACGGGCGCATTTCGGGGGCATTCCTGCAACCCCAGCCCGACGTGACCGTGCCGCGCTTCGACTATGAAACCCATCTTGGCGCGCTCACCTCGCCCACGCCCCATTGGCCCGACAGCACCCGCGCCGTATCCGAATTGCGCCTGTCGCTCAGGGTGCGGCCTTCGGGGCTTCTGGCGGGGCTTTCGGGGCCGCGCGTGGTGCATCTCGATATCGTCGATTATCCCGGCGAATGGCTGCTCGATCTGGCCCTTCTGGACAAAAGCTATGCCGACTGGTCGGCTGATGTTCTGGCGCGTATCGACACCCGGCACGAGGCTGCGGATTTCCTGCGCCTCGCCGGGGCCACCGATGCCACGGCGCCGTTGGATGAACCCACGGCCCAATCCCTTGCCAAGGCCTTCACCGCCTATCTGAACGCGGCCCGCGCCGCGGGTTTCTATGATTGCAATCCGGGGCGGTTCCTGTTGCCGGGGGATCTGGCCGGCTCGCCGGTGCTGACCTTCGCACCGCTGCCCTCGCCCGGCGCGTCCGCGCCCCGCAAATCGCTCTGGCGCGAGATGGAGCGCCGCTTCGAAGCCTATAAACGCGAAGTGGTCAAACCCTTCTTTCGCGATCATTTCGCACGGATCGACCGGCAGATCGTGCTGGTCGATGCACTTGGCGCGATCCATCGCGGGCCGCGCGCGGTCGAAGACATGCGCCGCGCCATGTCCGAAATCCTTGGCGCGTTCCGCCCCGGTCGCAACGCCTTTCTGACGCGCCTGCTGATGGGGCGGCAGGTCGGGCGCATCCTTTTCGCCGCCACCAAGGCCGACCACCTGCACCACACCCAGCACCAACGCCTTGCGGCGATCATGGCCGCGCTGACCCGCGAGGCGCGCGACCGCGCCGATTTCGCCGGGGCCGAAACGCAGGCCATGGCCATCGCCGCCCTGCGCGCCACGACCGAGGAAACCATCCAGCATGACGGCAAGCCGCTCGATTGCGTGCGCGGACGGCTTTTGCAAGATGACGGAAGCCGGGGCAAACAGGCGGCCTTCTATCCCGGCGAGCTGCCCGAAGACCCCGCGCGCCTGCTCTCACCGGCGCGCCAAGGGGCGGGCGAATGGCTGGATGCCCAGTATCAGGTGATGAATTTCGCACCCGCCCGCCTGACCCTGAAACCCGGCGAAGGCCCGCCCCATATCCGGCTGGACCGCGCGGCGCAGTTTCTCTTCGGTGACAGGCTGTGACCCTTGCGCGCGCCCATATCTTCCATGCGCCCCGGCTTCTGGCGATCCTTTGGGCGTTCACCCGCGCCACGCCTTGGCTGCCGGTCATGCGCAGCAAGCGCAGCGACCTTGCCCTCATGCTCAAGGTGATCTCGCGCGGTTGGGTGCGTATCGCTCATGACGCGCGCGGCCCGGCGGGGTTCATCGCGCGCGACGGTGCGCATATCCACGCGCTCTACGTCCATCCCCGCGCCCGCCGCCAAGGGCTGGCCTGCGCGCTGCTCGATGATGCCAAGTCGCGGGCGCGTCGGCTCGACCTCTGGGTGCTCGAGGCCAACAGCGCCGCGCGCGCCTTTTACATGCGCCAGGGCTTTGCCGAGGCTGGCCGGGGCAATGGCGCGGGCAATGACGAAAACATGCCGGATATCCACATGGTCTGGCAGTCACGCGAAAGGCCCGATCCATGACCAAGGGTCCGATTCTGATCGATCTGGGCGAAGGCGACGATACCAGCGCCGCACCCGGTCCCGACAGCGCACCGCCGGTGCCCGAACCCGACGCGCCCACGCCCCCCGAAGGGCGCGCCATGCAGACCGTCGCCACGCTGGCGGCGCGCCGCCCGTCGCGGCTGGCGCGGCTTTTCTGGGGGCTGTTGCTGGCGATCCTTGGCGCGGTGGTTTCGGTGGCGGCATGGGATTTCGTGACCGGCTTGATCGAGCGCGCGCCGCTTCTGGGCTACGCGATCAGCGGGTTGATCGCGGCCTTTGTGGTGGTGCTTCTGGTCATCGCGCTGCGCGAACTGGCGGCGTTCGCGCGACTGGCGCGGATCGACAGGCTGCAATCGCGCGCCCATGTGGCGCTGGGCGGCGAAGACCTCACCGAAGCCCGCGCCGTGATCGGCGATCTGACGCAGCTCTACTCCGGGCGCGACGAGACGCGCTGGGGCCGTGACCGCCTTGCCGAGCGCCTGCCCGATCAGTTCGACGCGGCGGGGCTCTTTGCCCTTGCCGAGGCCGAGCTTCTGGCGCCGCTCGACAGCGCCGCCACGCTCGAGATCGAGGCCGCCGCCCGGCAGGTCGCGACCGTGACGGCGGTGGTGCCGCTGGCGCTGGCGGATGTGGTCGCGGCGCTCACCGCGAATATCCGCATGATCCGGCGCATCGCCGAAATCTATGGCGGGCGGTCGGGCACGCTTGGCAGTTGGCGTCTGGCGCGCGCGGTGCTGACGCACCTGGTGGCGACGGGGGCTGTGGCCGTGGGCGACGATCTGATCGGCTCCGTTGCTGGTGGCGGGGTCGTGTCCAAGATTTCGCGCCGGTTCGGTGAAGGTGTGGTTAACGGTGCGCTCACCGCCCGCGTCGGCGTCGCCGCGCTTGAGGTCTGCCGCCCGTTGCCCTTCACCCGTTCGCGCCGCCCCTCGGTCGGTGGGATCGTCAAGCGCGCGCTGACCGGGCTCTTTCGCACGGGGCGCTAGATACCGCCGGGCGTCATGTGGCCCGGCGGTATCCGCTGGTCTGAGTGGTGGTCGTCCTTATTGCGCGTTGCCTGTCTGCGTGCCGCCTTCGGTCTCTCCGGTGGTTTGCTCGGTCCCGGTGACGGCATCCGGTTCCATGCCGGTGCTGGTCGAGTCGTCGCCCAGGCTGCCCAGCAGAATGAATGCGGCGATCAGGCCCACGATGACGAACAAGGCAATCCCCGACATCCGCGAAGACCGCGACCCGATCGGGTTGGGCTGGGAATAAGGATCCGGCGACGTGCCGCGGCTCGGGTCGTGCTGAGGTCCATACATGATTTCCTCCATTGCAGTTGCCTGTCCCTTGGCTCCAGTCTGGCGCATCGCGTCGCCATCCCGCAGCCTCGATTGGCGATCGGGCCGTTTCCGGCGGGACCCGGCCAATTCCGGTTCCCGAGGTCGGCAGGATCGGGCTTATCGGCGGGGCGGGCAGGGAACCCGGCGGGGTTTCGCCGGGGCTTTGGAGCACGTTCTGTACGAAATCCGCGCGCCGGGCTCCGGTTTTGGTACAAAACCGACGTACAAAACGGACGTTTTGTACGCGCTCATCGCAGCTTCGGGATGCCTCCGGGCAGGGTCTCTCGCTCGACGACACCGGCGCGCAGGCTGCGCCCGATCCGATGCGCCAACACCGACCATGCGGCGGCCTTTTCAGGCGGCAACTCGGCCTTCAACGTGGCGTCGAACAGCTCCAGCCAGGTCGAGAACATCCCCGGTTTGACATTGCCCGCCTTGACATGCGCGGCCATCGGGCTGCCATCGTAACTGCGCTCGTGCAGGATGGAATTTGCCCAGAAATCAGATACTTTCGCCTCATGCGCGGCCCAGTCATCCACATGCACCGCGAAAACCGGGGCCAATCCGGGGTGGCGTCTGACGGCCGCGTAGAACGCCGCCACGACCCGTTCGATCTCGGGCCGGGTGATGTTGAATCGTGGCGGCATCGCGTTTGTCATACCCCCTATGTGGCGCGCCTCGCCGCGCTTCGCAAGCGCCTACTGGACCTCGCTTGGCACGATGCCTATAAGGCGGTCATGATGCGGAGACCGGCAATCATCACCCGAATTACCGGCCCGGCGCTCTGACCACAGGAGTTGCCGGGACTATTGGCATGCAACCCTATGCCATCAAACGTTTTTTCCAGATTCGACAGTGACAAGGACGCCCACGATGAGCGCCGAAACACCCGACTACAAAGACACGCTGAACCTGCCGGAAACCGATTTTCCCATGCGTGCCGGCCTGCCCAAGCGCGAACCCGAATGGCTGGACCGCTGGGAGCGCATCGGCATCTACGACCGCCTGCGCGACCATGCCGAGGGCCGCAAGCCCTTTACCCTGCATGACGGCCCGCCCTATGCCAACGGCCATCTGCATATCGGCCACGCCCTCAACAAGATCCTCAAGGACATGGTGGTGCGCTCGCAGCAGATGATGGGCCGCGACGCCCGCTATATCCCCGGCTGGGATTGCCACGGCCTGCCGATCGAATGGAAGATCGAGGAGCAGTATCGCGCCAAGGGCAAGAACAAGGACGAGGTCGATATCGTCGATTTCCGCCAGGAATGCCGCCGCTTCGCCGAGGGCTGGATCGGTGTCCAGCGCGACGAGTTCAAGCGCCTAGGGATCACGGGAAAGTGGGAAAAACCCTATCTTACCATGGACTTCCGCGCCGAACGGATCATCGCGGAAGCGTTCCAGAAATTCCTGATGACCGGCACGCTTTACCAAGGCTCCAAGCCGGTAATGTGGTCGCCCGTCGAAAAGACCGCCCTGGCCGAGGCCGAGGTCGAGTATCACGACAAGGAAAGCTTCACCATCTGGGTGAAGTTCAAGGTTTTGGACCCCGTCGGTGGCGATGGCGAGAAGTTGCAAAATCGGGACCTTGTTGGTGCCCATGTCGTGATCTGGACCACGACCCCTTGGACGATCCCTTCGAACAAGGCTGTCGTTTATGGGGAGGACATTGCCTATGGCCTGTATGAGGTGACCGATACGCCCGCAGAATGTTGGGCTAAGGCAGGCGAAAAGTTCATCTTGGCCGACAAACTTGCCGCCGATGTCATGGCCCGCGCGCGGCTGGACGATAGCATGTGGAAACGCGTGGGTGACGTTGATCCGTCCGTTATCGCGCACGTTGCCCACCCGCTTGCCGGGGCCGAAGGCGGCGGGGGTGAATGGGACGACCCGCG
>CAZMZS010000133.1:0-7089 GCA_964570675.1 uncultured Roseovarius sp.
TCAAGATCGCGCGGCGCGGCTTGCGGATGATGGAGCAGGTCAGCGTGCCCATCCTTGGCGTGATCGAGAACATGAGCGGCTTCACCTGCCCCGATTGCGGAACGGTGACGCATATCTTCCACCAGGGCGGCGGAGAGGCGATCGCGCAGGAACTGGGCGTGGATTTCCTCGGCAAGGTGCCACTTGACCCGACAGTGGTCGATTGCGGTGACGAAGGCCACCCACTGGTCCGGGCCGCGCCGGACAGCCCGGCGGCTGCGGCCTACCGGAGTATCGCTGTCGCGTTGGCCGGGACCGGCGGTGACTTCGCGGGGATCGCGACGCCCTTTGCCTGGACGCTTGCCGAGGACGCGGGAAAACCGGCATCCGCACCGATCACCGAAGCAGGCCCGGCTGACCGCCTCGCCGCTCTGGACCATGCCGACGGCGCGCTCTTTCTGCGATGGGGCGACGGCACAGAGCAGCGCCTGACCGACCGCGACCTGCGCCTGGCCTGCCAATGCGCGCAATGCCGCGAAGAGATGAGCGGCAAGCGGCTTCTGAACCCCGAAACCGTGCCATTGGACATCAGCCTGACCCGTGTCTGGAGTGTGGGCAACTACGCCTTGGGCATGGCTTTCAGCGACGGCCACGACACCGGTATCTACACGTTCAAGGCGCTTCATGCCCTGGCCGGGACGGAGCTGGAGGATGTCTGACACCGCCACCCGCCGCCGCATCCGGGCGCAATCCTCGGCGGGCGATCCCGATGTCGTGGGATTTATCCTGGACGCACCGATCCAGGACGGCGCATCCGTCCGCTTCGAGGCGGCAGGCGACGCCCCGCTGGCCGGTGCGCTTTTCACGCTGGCGGGCGTGGTCCGGATCGAAGTGAGCGGTGCGACGATCTGGGTGAAGAAGCACGCCGAAGCGGACTGGGGATCGTTGAAACCCGCCATCGCCGGCGCGATCCGGGAGGTGCTCGACGAAACCGACGCACCACTCGGGCAGGACAGGCGTATCAAGACCACACCCGATCAGGATCTGCTCGGGGCGGTCGCGAATCTTCTGAACCAGCAGGTCAATCCGGCTGTCGCCGCGCATGGCGGCCATATATCGGTGGACCGGGTCGAAGGCGGCACCGTCTACCTGCGCATGTCCGGCGGCTGCCAGGGCTGCGCCGCCTCTGCGGCTACGCTGCGCGAAGGGGTCGAACGCATGCTGCGCGCCGCCCTGCCGCAAATCGACAAGATCGTCGATGTCACCGACCATGCGGCAGGGGAAAACCCTTTCTATGAACGCGATCATGGTCCCTCACCGGTGCTGAACCGTCCCGTCCCGGAGGGCGTCATCGGATGGGAAGACGGTCAGATCATGGTGGACCCGGACTACCTGGCCCCAAAGCTCGGCCTGACGCCGGAAACCTTTCGCGCAGGTCTGCACCGGGGTGATATCGTCGGCGTGACAGAGACCGGCAAAGACGATGACAGCGGCAAGACCCGGATTATTCTGCGCACCACCACCCGCGCCTGGGCCGCCGAAGTCGACGCCAACGGCACGGCGCGCGAGATCCCGCCCCCGCGCATGATCGAGGCGGCCTCCGCCAAGGAGAAAGACCTGTCCAAGCGCGTCCGCGCCCATCTGGAAGGTCTTGCCGAAAACGAGGTGCCGATCACCTATGGCGCTTTGGCGCGTGCGCTCGGGTTGTGGACACCGGGCTCAGTCGGCAAGGTCACACGGGCTCTGGAAACGACAATGCGCGAAGACGCTGCCGCCGATCGCCCCTTCATCGCCGCCCGCGCGGTCAGCCGCGGCGGCGAACACCTTCCCGGCAAGGGCTATTTCGATCTCGCCCGCGCTCTCTCGCGGGGGCCACGGAGCGGCGAAAGCGAACCCGATTTCCACGCCCGGGAGCTCCGTCACCTGAACGCAGCGCTGGCCGAATAGACAACGACCCGCGCAATCCCCGGATTTCGAGCATCCTACCACGGCAGGCGTTTGGCATTCCGACTGCTTGGCGACAGATTGACGCGCCGGGCATCCACACATCGCTCATGCTCGTATCATGAATAAAGGAGCGCAAAATGTCGGATGACGTCAAAAGCAGAACGATGGTCATTGTCGAGGATGACGATGCTCTTCGCGAACGCCTCGCGATCGCCATGCACAAACGCGGCTTTGAGGTCCGCACGGCGTCCGGTGTGGCCGAAGGTCTAAAAGCAATTGAACAGGAAACCCCCAATTTCGCGATCATCGACCTGCGGCTGCTTGATGGCAGCGGCCTCGATGTCGTGAAATCGCTGGAAGAACGAGACCCCGAGGCGCGGGCGATCATCATCACGGGGTATGGAGACATTCCAACCGCCGTGGCAGCGGCGCGCATCGGGGCTGTGGACTACGTGGCCAAGCCAGCCACCGCCGATGAAATCGTCGACGTTCTGCTGGCGCCGAAGGATCAGAACCCGCCGGCACCGGTCAATGCCATGTCGCCCGACGAGGCCAAGTTCAAGCATATCGAGCATTTTTTCCACAAGGCAGACCAAAACGTCTCGGTAACGGCGCGCCTCCTGAACATGCACCGGCGCAGCTTGCAGCGCATCCTCAAACGTAAGGGCGTATCGGCGAATGCAACGCGATGAGCAGGCTCCGAACGCATTACAGAGTGCACCGTCTGTGCCATGCGCTGATGACGGGACCGGGGGGCCGACAATTTACTTCGACGGCTCCTGTCCGCTTTGCACGGTCGAGATCGGTCACTACGCGTCGCGGAATGGCGGCGACAGGCTGAATTTCGTCGATGTGTCTGCCCGGAATGCCGACCTTGGGACCGGTCTTGCATGCGACGACGCGATGCGCCGATTCCACGTGCGGCTGCCGGATGGCTCCCTGTTGTCGGGCGCGCGCGCGTTCATCGCTGTCTGGGCGTCCTTGCCGGGATGGAAATGGGCCGCGCGTCTGGCCAGAATACCGGGCGCGACACCGGCACTCGAACTGGCTTACCGCGCCTTCCTCCCTATCCGTCCGATGCTATCGAATTTGGCCCGTCTTTTCGGCGCGCGCGCTTCAAACCCTCGTTCGGGCGATCACTGAGCCGGGTTGGAGACACTGATCTGCCCCCCGCAGGTTCCCGTGATGAACGCGCCACCACCGAGGGCGCATGTCACTGTCGATGCGCGTGAAATCTTATCGAAATCAAATTCTTGCGCGGCACTTTTAAACCACTCCAGGCCGACCTGATCGAACCGGCATTCCTTCTGGACATTCCTGACTGTCGGCTCCGGCCCCTGACCTGAGTATGCGCTCCGCTCGGCGCCTGCGGATTGCGCGCGAAGTGACGGAAAGGCTATTCCCCTCACCCGTCCTTTGCTATGGTCAGGCATGTTACTGTGTCGCCCTCGTTGCCTGTTCGTGCTTGCCATCGTGGCCGCAATCGCGCTGTCCAGCGCGGTTTCGGCCGCCAGAATGGCGCCGGATAACGCGAAGATCGCGGTGGCCGGGATGGCATTACTCTATGGCACGCCGAGCGTTTCCGTCTGCGGCATGACCTCATCAGACGAACACCGCTGCCAGTTCTGCCACCTCCTGAGCGATGCACCACAGCTCGCGCCCGAGCCTCTCGTCTGGATTCTGCGCCCGCATGATGGCTGGCGCCAGCTTTCGGGACTGGCGCGCAGCGCCAAGGCCCGCAATATCAATCACTCAGTTCGTGCGCCTCCCGAACAGGCGTGACAGATCGGCCATGGCTTCCTGATCGATTCCGTTCCGGCATCGCGAGCCGTCGCCATCTCCCCTTCCCTTTCATGCGGCAGCGCTCCCTTTCATGACAACCAGGGGCATGCCGTTCTGCATGACATCTCCGGCCCGACGCGCCGGAACCTTCAATGGAATCACACCATGAGTGACATCTCTCGACGCGCGGACAGCTCCGCGCTCTACCGCGCCGTCTGGCGCTGGCATTTCATCGCGGGTCTTGTGACCCTGCCCTTCGTCCTGATCCTGGCCGTGACCGGCGGGATCTATCTCTTCAAGGACGAGATCAACGATGCGGCCTATTCCAAGCTGCGACTGGTTCAGCCCTCGCAAACGCAAATGCTCGCGCCCTCTCTCATTACATCCAACGCGCTCGCGCAGCACCCCGGCACCCTCAAGGCCTATCATCCCCCCGCCGCCGAGAACCGCGCCGCCGAAGTCAAGATCGTCGGCGAGGACGGGCTCAGGAACACGATCTGCGTGAACCCCTATTCCGGCGCGGTTCTGGGCCAGCTCTGGGATGGCGGCGCTGCCGGCAGCCCGCTGATGTATGTGGTGCGCAAACTGCACTCGCTCGAATATATCGGCTGGTTCGGCAATCGGGTGATCGAGGCCGCAGCGGGCTGGATGGTCATTCTGGTGGGCACCGGGATCTACCTGTGGTGGCCGCGCGGCAAGAAGCTCGGGACGGTATCGCTCAAGGCATCTCATGGGCGGCCCCTGTGGCGCGACCTGCATGCCGTCACCGGCTTTTACGTGGGCGCATTCATCGTGTTTCTTGCGGTCACCGGCCTGCCCTGGTCGGCGATCTGGGGCGGCAAGTTCTATGACATGTCCTATGCCGTCGGGCTGGGCATGCCGGATGGCTACTGGTCGAAATATCCGACATCGACTGTCCCTGTCGGCGACGCGCTGGATCGCAGCCCCTGGATCATGGAAAAGCAGCCCATGCCCCTCTCCGGTGCCGCCGAGGGCGTGCCCGCCGGGCTCGACACCATCGTTGCAACGGTCGAAAACCTTGGCATCTCGAAAGGTTATGCGCTCAACATGCCCTCCGGCCCCGAGGGCGTGTTCACAGCTTCAGTCTATCCCGACGACATCTCGCAGGAACGGGTGATCCATCTGGACCAATATACCGGCGCGGTGCTTTACGATGCGGGTCTGGCGGATCTTGGCGCGCTTGGCTGGGCCGCAGAATGGGGGATCAGCATCCACATGGGACAGGCCTGGGGGCTGGCCAATCAGCTCGTGTTGCTCGTGGCCTGTATCGCAATGGTTCTGCTGGTGGTCTCCGCAGCCGTCATGTGGTGGAAGCGCCGCCCCGCCAAAGGGATCGGAGTGCCACAGATGCCTGCCGACTGGCGCATTCCGCGCACCCTCCTGCTTATCGCGGTTGTCGCGGGTGTCTTCTTTCCGTTGGCCGGGCTGACCATGCTGGTCATCGCGGCAGTGGAAACCGCGCTCCATCTCCTGCGCAAACGCAACCACGAACCGGCCTGACCAACGGCGCGGGCGCCGGCCCCGGCGCCCGCCACGCCAACGCCGCTACCCATACTAGCACTTGAAACAGAAACAATCCCGGCTGACACGCCGGGATTGTTCCCACTTGGAAGCGGGACAGCCCCCTAAACCCGTTCCCGAGGACCGGCACGCGGAGGGAGCGCGCCGGTCGGCTGCATTCCGTTATTTCACCAGCAGGCGCGCCTCGTGCTTCTTGAGCGATCGGCGGGCCGACTGATAGGCGTTCAGCCCGTCAGCTTCGCGCAATTCCGGGAACAATTCGAAGATCTCATCCCGCTGCGGCTGGCCCATGCCATCCATCGTCTGCTCGCCGGGCTGGAAGCTTTCCGTCCAGGCGCCGTTCGACAGAACCACCTCGTGATTATCGAACATGAAGTGGATATAGCTCACCCCGCTCGCCTCGACCGCATCGACCCCTTCGAGACCGGTCAGATGCTTGGCCGCCGCCAGCACCTCGCGCTCTTCGAAGTAAAGCGCGGTGCGATCGTTGTTGATCAGCACGCGGTGGTTCGGGCTAATGACCATATCGCGTTCCGGCAGACCATTGCCCAGCGATCCCGCACGCACCAGAACCGGCTTCAAATGCGGCGCCTGAAGCAGCTCGCGCCCCTTCAGATCGCGCCGTCCCAGCCAACGGATCTCCTGGATACCGTTGTCGCGGGTGATGATCCGGTCGCCGACCTGCAGGTCCTCGACCAGCCGCTCGCCCTTGGGTGTCGCGATCACGGTGCCCGGCGTGAAGCAGGGAACGATGTTCTCGACCTCGGTGAACGTAAGTACACCCTCTACGTTCCCGCTGGCATCAAGGAAATTGACCTGACCGCTATAGCTGTTGCCGTCCGGGTCGTTCGGCGTGGTCAGATCAAGCGGCGTGGTGCCGTCGCTCTGAACGATCTCGAACGGTCCCAGACCCCGCAGGTCAAGCTCGTCGAACTCGTTGTCGGTCGCCGGATCGCCATCGCCATCCTCGGTGCCGCCGTCGATTTCATCGCCGAAGGCATCCTCACGGTTGTCGATCTGGAACACATCCGTTCCCGCGCCGCCAGACAGCGTATCCGCGCCCTGGCCGCCGATGAGCGTATCGTCGCCAGCGTCGCCGGAGATCAGGTCGTCATCGACCCCGCCATCAAGCACGTCATTGCCGTCACCGCCAATGATCGTGTCGTCGTCATCCTGGCCGAACACCGTGTCATTGCCGGCCCCGGCATCGATCAGATCGCGACCGTTATCCTCGTCCGGGTCGGGGCCAAAGCTGCCCGCGTCCGGCGCATCGGGAATATCGGTGCCGTCGATCGGCACCACGGCCGGGTCCAGCCCGCCATAGATCAGGTCATCGCCGCCACCGGAGGTGATCGTGTCACTGCCCTCGTCGCCGATGATCGTGTCATTGCCATCACCCGTGGTGACATCATCGTCATCAATCCCGGCATTGACAAGGTTGTCACCGTCGCCCGCATCGATCGTGTCGTTATCGTCGCCGGTAATGATCGTGTCATTGCCCGACCCCGAGGTCACGAAATCGCGGTCGTCATCGGGAGCGCCATCGGCAGGGATGGGCGGAACCGGCCCGTATCCCGCGAAGCCATCGTCAGGCAGCGGCACACCGACAGTCGAGGATGTGTCTATCTCGTTATTGCCATCCCCGGCATCAACCGTATCCGAACCGTCACCGGCATTGACCGTGTCATTGCCCGGCCCGGTGCTGATCACGTCATCACCCTCGCCGCCATCGACAGAATCGTCGCCCCCGCCGGTCTCGACATCAATCGGCCCGGTCGCATCGCTGCCGTCGATCGTGTCGTCGCCCGAGCCGGTCACGACCTTCTCGATCTCGTCGAA
>CAZMZS010000134.1:0-7071 GCA_964570675.1 uncultured Roseovarius sp.
CGTTCACGAGGAAACCGTTGGCATCCACTTCGCGCCACATCAGGCCCTCCATGATACCGGTCACCCACATGGATGCGGCGTAGAGGATGATGCCGATGGTGGCGAGCCAGAAGTGCCAGCTGACCATCGAGAGCGAATAGAGCCGTTCACGGTTCCACAGACGCGGCACCAGGAAGTAGAGCGCCCCGAAGGTGATCATGCCGTTCCAGCCAAGCGCGCCGGAGTGGACGTGACCGATGGTCCAGTCGGTATAGTGCGACAAAGAGTTCACCGCGCGGATCGACATCATCGGACCTTCGAAGGTGGACATCCCGTAGAAGCCCACGGAAATCACCATCATCCGGATGATCGGATCAGTGCGCAGCTTGTCCCATGCACCCGACAGGGTCATCAGACCGTTGATCATCCCACCCCAGGAGGGCATCCACAGCACGATCGAGAACACCATGCCCAGCGTCGAGGCCCAGTCGGGCAGCGCCGTGTAGTGCAGGTGGTGCGGACCGGCCCAGATATAGATGAAGATCAGCGCCCAGAAGTGAACGATGGACAGCTTGTAGCTGTAGATCGGGCGTTCGGCCTGCTTGGGCACGAAGTAGTACATCATCCCCAGGAAGCCCGCGGTCAGGAAGAAGCCCACGGCGTTATGGCCATACCACCATTGTACCATGGCATCCTGAACACCGCTGAACACCTGCACCGATTTCGACCCGAAGACCGACACCGGAATGCTGAGGTTGTTCACGATATGCAGCATCGCGACCGTCAGGATGAAGCTCAGGTAGAACCAGTTGGCCACGTAGATGTGGCGCTCCTTGCGCCGCACGATCGTGCCCAGGAACACGGCCAGATAGGCCACCCAGACGATTGTCAGCCACCAGTCGACATACCACTCGGGCTCGGCGTATTCCTTGGACTGGGTCGCGCCCAGCAGATAGCCGGTCGCCGCCAGCACGATGACCAGCTGATACCCCCAGAAGACGAACCATGCCAGGTTGCCGCCCCAGAGCCGCGCTGCCGATGTCCGCTGAACCACGTAGAACGAGGTCGCGATCAGGGCGTTGCCGCCGAATGCGAAAATCACCGCGCTGGTGTGAAGGGGACGCAGACGCCCGAAGTTCAGATAGCCCTGTGCCCAGTCGAAGTTGAGCATCGGAAAGGCCAGCTGAAAGGCGATGAACGTGCCGGCAAGGAAGCCCACGACGCCCCAAAGCGCCGTGGCGATCACCCCGGCGCGTACAACCCCGTCCATGTATTCGCCGGACAGGTCCACCGCGGGAACCGGTTCATCGGTCTTCCGCAATGTCCAGATAAACAGGCCAGCCGCGACAAGCGCCACGGTCAGCGCATTGACCAGATAGGCCAGATCGCGCGCGTAGTTGGCGGCAATCAGCGCAAGCAACGCGATCACCCCCAGCACGATCAACTTGAAATAGTTCGTCATGTTGCGTCCCTTCGTCTCCGTTACCGCACCCATTACAACAGACTCACAAGAATCGAGGGGCGCGTCCAGACAGTTTGTTAATGGTCACGGGGGCATTCAACCGCCTTGATCTGCATCAAAATCCTGGCATGGTTTTTTTGATGCGCATCAATGCACGACCCTCACTATACGTTTTAGGTATGATGGGAAGATATTTGAAAAGGAAATGCGACATGTCCTACAATTGCCTGTTTTCCGCGGTTACCGACGAAAATCTGGTTGACGATGTCATGACCCATGCGATTGCCATGGCCAAGGCGCATGATGCCCATCTCGAGGTGCTCTGCCTCGGGGTCGACCGCAGCCAGACCGGCTACTATTATGCCGGGGCCAGCGCCGTCGTGTTGCAAGAGACGATCACGCGCGCCCACGAGGAATCCGAAGCGATCGAAAAGCGGGTGACAAAGCTGCTCGAAGGGTCCGGCATCCGCTGGTCCAGCGAAGGCGGCGTCGCACAGCTGGCGGACATGGGCCGCCACATCGCCGCGCGCGCCCGGTTCTCGGATCTCGCGATCCTTGCCCAGCCCTATGGCGAGGGGCGCGGCGCCGAACTGGAGCCGGTGACGGAATCGGCCCTTTTCGAAGGCCATGTCCCGGCGCTGATCGTGCCTGCGGACGTGGCGCCCACGCCTCAGCCAAAACGGGTGATGGTCGGCTGGAACGAAAGCGCCGAGGCGCTGAGCGCCATGCGCGCGGCACTGCCCATTCTGGTGGAGGCCGACACCGTGCATGTGGTGGTGATCGACCCGCCCCAGCACGGGCCTAACCGCTCGGATCCCGGCGGGCAGGTCTCGCAATTCCTGGCGCGCCATGGCGTGCAGGTCGAAATCGACGTGCTCTCCAAGACCATGCCGCGCATCTCGGATGTGCTGATGCGTCATGCCTCGGATATGGATGCCGACATGATCGTGATGGGCGCCTATGGTCATTCGCGCTTCCGCGAGGCGGTGTTCGGCGGCGCGACCCGCTACATGCTCGAACAGGCCAGCCTGCCGGTATTCATGGCTCACTGACAGCACGCGGTATTCCGGCCCGACCTTATTCAAGGTGGGGGAAGGGTCGGGACAAAGCCTGCTTCATTGAAAAGGGCCTCGCGCAAGCGGGGCCCTTGGTGTCTTGATGGGTCTGTTCTGGCAGCGGCCCGGCGCGGCGCGGCGCGAATCAGGCCAGCATACCGCCATCGTTGTCGTCGCCCGCTTCGTCCAGCAGGCGGTTGAAATCGGGCACCGTCACATTGCGCTTGCCTTCCAGCACGATCACCCCATCCCGCTTGAGCGCCGAAATCTGGCGGCTCACCGTTTCCAGCGTGAGGCCCAGATAATCAGCCATCGCCTCCCGCGTCAGTGGCAGGTTGAACACCATCGGCCCTTGCCGTCCTGCGATGTTCAGCGCCGCGTCGCGCCGGGCGATGATCGACAACAGGCTGGCGATTTTCTCTCGCGCGGTCTTGCGCCCCAGCACCAGCATCCATTCGCGCGCTGAATCCAGCTCGTCCAGCGTCATCTCCAGCAGGCGCTGCGCGATATGAGGCGTGCGGCTCATCATGTCCTCGAAAGGCTGCTTTCTGAAACAGCACATCACCATGTCGCTGGTCGCCACCACGTCATAGGCGGCGGTCTGGCGCCCCGGACGGCCCACGAAATCGCTGGGCAGCATCAGGCCCACCATCTGCGTGCGCCCGTCCTCCATCGTCTGAGTCAGCGTCGCGATGCCCGACACAACCGAGCCCACGAAATCCATCTTGTCGCCTGCCCAGACAACCGTCTGACCCGCTTCGAAGCTGCGATAGTACTTGATCTGGTCAAGCAGCTCCAACTCGTCGGCCTCACAGCGCGCACAAACGGCGCGATGCCGGATCGGGCAGTCTCCGCATTCGCGCGGGATGGCCTGGGTTTGGGGGTCGAGCATAATTAGGTCCGTAGCGATTTTGATCTGAATCAAGGCTGTGTAACTCAGGCCATCCTATCGCTTGTATCATGGCTATGAAAGCACAACTCGCGAAACTGGGTCTCTTTGACGCGAGGGTCCCGCGCTATACCAGCTATCCGACCGCGCCGCATTTCGGCGGCGGCGTCGATTCGACGCTGTTTGCGCGCTGGATATCCCGCATTCCGCGCGGCGCGGAAATCTCTCTTTATGTCCATGTGCCCTTCTGCCGGCGGCTCTGCTGGTTCTGCGCCTGCCGCACGCAGGGCACCCAAACCGACCGCCCCGTCGCCGCCTATGTCGACACGCTCAAATCCGAGCTTCGGATGCTTGCGCAGCACCTGCCCCACGGCGTGCGCCTGTCGCGCCTGCACTGGGGCGGCGGCACGCCGACACTGTTGCAACCCGCCATGATCGAAGACCTCGCACAGGCCATCAAACAGGTCGCTCCCTTCACCGGACACACCGAATTCTCCGTCGAGATCGACCCCAACGAGATCGACGCCCCCCGCCTCGATGCACTGGCGGCAGCGGGCATGAACCGCGCCTCGGTCGGGGTTCAGGACTTCAACGAGGACATCCAGCGCTCGATCGGTCGCCTGCAAGGCTATGACGTGACCCGCTGGGCCGTGGATGAAATCCGCGCCCGTGGCGTTGCCAGCCTCAATGCCGATATCCTCTACGGCCTGCCCCACCAGAGCAAGGCGCGCATCACCGAAAGCGTGCAAAAGCTCCTGTCGCTCAATCCCGACCGTGTCGCGCTCTATGGCTATGCCCATGTGCCCTGGATGGCCAAGCGCCAGCAGATGCTGCCCTCCGACGCGCTGCCCACCCCCGAGGAACGGCTCGAACTCTTCGACACCGCGCGCCGGCTGTTCCTGTGGGACAATTACGCCGAGATCGGCATCGACCATTTCGCCGCCAAGGATGACGGGCTCAACATCGCCCTGAAAACAGGCCGCCTGCGGCGCAATTTTCAGGGCTATACCGACGACACCGCCGATGTGCTGATCGGCCTTGGCGCTTCGTCCATCTCGCGCTTCCCACAGGGCTATGCGCAAAACGACCCCGGCACCGGCGCCCATACCGCCGCAATCCGCGACGGGCGCTTTTCCACCGCGCGCGGGCACGTGTTCTCGCCCGAGGATCGTCTGCGGGGGCACATGATCGAACAATTGATGTGCAAATTCCGCATCGATGCGCCCGACCTGTGCCAACGCTTTGACATCTCGCCCCAACAGGTCCACAACATTCTGCGCACCAGCGCCGCGCAATTCGGCGGCCTTCTGCATCTCGATGAACAGGGGCTTCGCATCCCCCACGAGGCGCGCCCCCTCACCCGGATGATCGCGCGCAGCATCGACGCCTATGCGCTCAGCAAGGCAGGCCACAGCTCGGCCATCTGAAAGGGGCGGCGATGCGCATCGCCAGTTTCAACCTGCAACGCCTGCGCCTGCGCGACGGGCGCCTGAGCGGCGCGCGCGATGGCGACACGCCTGAAACCGGCGGCGCCGCTATGGCACGCCGCGACCGGGCGCTGAGCGCCCGGATCATCCGCGACCTCGACGCCGATCTCGTGGTCCTACAAGAGGTCTTCGACCAGGCCACGCTCGATCATTTTCATGACCAGTCGCTCTTACCCTTGGGCCTGCCCGCCTATCCGCATCGCACCTGCCTGCCCGGCAATGACGGCAGCGGCTATGACCTTGCGCTGCTGGCGCGCCGCGCGCCGCTCGATGTGGTCAACCACGCCGATCTGCGCCCCGCCGACCTCGACCTGCGCGCCCCTCAAGGCGAACAGCCCGACCTGCCGATCTTTCGCCGCGACTGCCTGCGCATCGAACTGCCCGGCCTCACCCTCTTCGCGGTGCATTTCAAGGCGCCCTATCCAGACCCCGAACGCGCCTTTCGCATCCGCGCCCTCGAAGCCGAGGCCACAAGCCGCCTGATCGCCCGCCGCTTCGCCGATCCCGCCAAGGCCATGTGGCTGATCCTTGGCGATCTCAACGATCCCTGGCAGCCCGCCGACCCCCCGGCCACCGCGCCGATCCGGCCACCCTTCTCCGTCGATCTGCTGGAGCGCCTCGCACCCGGCCAGCGCTGGACCCGCCACGACGCCTGGTCAGACAGCTATGGCCGCCCCGACGCGATGCTTGCAAGCCCCGCCCTGGCGCGGCGCTGTCCCTCGGCAAAACCCCAGATTCAACGCCAGGGCCTTGGCCGCGAGGCATCGCGCGCGCCGCGCCATCTTCCCGGCACCGGGCAACACCGCCCCCATGCCAGCGATCACGCCGCGCTGGTTCTCGACCTGCCCGGCTTCTGATTCCGTTGCCTGCGCGGCGCGGCCGCCCTAAGCGCCCACATCCAGCGCCGCCTGCAACAGGGTTCTGGCATATTCGGTCTTGGGCGCCTCGAACAGGTCACGCGCGCTGCCGTACTCCAGGATATCGCCCTGCTTCATCACCGCCACCCGGTGGCTCATCGCGCGCACCACCGCCAGATCGTGACTGATGAACAGATAGGCCAGCCCGTATTTCACCTGAAGACGCCGCAACAGATCCACGATCTGCACCTGCACCGTCATGTCGAGCGCCGATGTCGGCTCGTCCAGCACCACCATCTTGGGGCGCAGGATCATGGCGCGCGCGATGGCGATCCGCTGGCGCTGCCCGCCCGAAAACTCATGCGGATAGCGATCCATCATCACCGGGTCCAGATCGACCTCCTGCATCACCTCGGCCACAAGGTCGCGCGGCTTTCGCCCCTCCGGGTTGCCATGCACGCCCAGCCCCTCGGCGATGATCTGCTCGCAGGTCATGCGCGGCGACAGGCTGCCGAACGGGTCCTGGAACACGATCTGCATGTCGCGCCGCCGCTTGCGCAACCGCCGCGTCGACCAGCTATTCACATCCTCGCCGTCAAAGGTGATGCCCCCCTCGGACTGGATCAGCCGCATGATCGCCAGCGCCAGCGTGGTCTTGCCCGAACCGCTTTCGCCCACGATCCCCAGGGTTTCACCCGCGCGCACCTCGATGCTTGCCGCGTTCACCGCCTTCACATGGCCCACGGTCCGGCGCAGGAACCCCTTCTCTATCGGGAACCACACCCGCAGATCATTAGTCGCGACCACCGGTTTCGCACCCTCGGGCACCGGATCGGGCGCCCCCGAGGGCCGCGCCGCCAACAGCTTGCGGGTATAGTCATGGCTCGGATTGTCGAAAATCTCGCGGGTCGGGCCGCTTTCCACGATCCGCCCGTCCTTCATCACGCAAACCCGGTCGGCAATGCGGCTCACCACGTTGAGGTCATGGGTGATGAACAACAGGCCCATCCCCTCCTCGCGCTTGAGCTCGGCCAGCAATTCCAGGATCTGCGCCTGTATGGTGACATCCAGCGCCGTCGTCGGCTCATCCGCGATCAGGATGCCGGGCTTGTTGGCCAGCGCCATGGCGATCATCACGCGCTGGCGCTGCCCGCCGCTCAATTGGTGGGGATAGGCGGTCAACCGGCTGGCCGCTTCGCGGATACCGACCCGCTCCAACAGCTGCACGATCCTGTCGCGCGCCGCCTCTCCGCTCAGCCCCTGATGCAGCGCAAGGCTCTCGGTGATCTGCTTTTCCAGCGTATGCAGCGGGTTGAGGCTGGTCATCGGCTCCTGAAAGATG
>CAZMZS010000135.1:0-7064 GCA_964570675.1 uncultured Roseovarius sp.
TCTGGCTGAGGAATGCATCCTTCTGCACCGAGAGCTGGGTCAGCTTCTGGTTGGCCTCGCGCAACTGTCGGGCGGTGCGTTCCTGTTCCTCCGTCTTGGCCTCGAGGCGGCTCGAATATTCCATGATTTGCGCAGTTTCGTCGGCCACGGCCATCAGGTCCTCGACCGACACGGTGGCACCGCCCACGATCTGCGAGATCATCGCATGCGCGGTGGCCGCCCCGACCGAGCCCGAAAGTTCACGCTCCAGTTCCTGAAGGAAGTCGGGACTGGGTTCGGGCAGATACCCAGCCAGTCCCTGACGCGTCGCAGCGGTGGCGAACAGCGCCTGTGCCTGTGGCGCGCCGATGATGCGCTGCGACATGATAAGCAGATCCTCGCTCTGCGCCAGCCCGCCGGTCCAGCCCGGCGTGTTGCCGGAATGCTCGAAGACATTGACGAATTGCGCGCCCTGCAAGCGTTCGACCGGGCGCGGGAAACTGATGATCGAGACGGTGACGAAAACGATGGTGTTGAGCGACATGCTCCACATCACCGCATGCACCAGCGGATCCATCCCTTCGGCCCCGAACAACGCCTGCGGGCGCAGCCAGTGCAAGCCGAACAGGCCGTGATCCAGCACGGCCTGCGGCAGCACCGGGGACGGCCCGAAACTGGGCAGGAACAAGCAATAAAGCCAAACGACAAAACCCACGCCCAATCCGGCCAATGCGCCGGTCCGGTTCGCCGCCCGCCAGTACAGCCCTCCCATGAGGGCCGGCAAGAACTGCGCCACACCCGCGAACGAGACCAGCCCGATCGCCGCCAGCGCCGTGCCACCGCCCGACACGTGGAAATAGAGATAGCCCAGCAGGACGATCCCCGCGATGGACATACGCCGCGCCAGCAAGGCGACGTTGCGCACATCTCCCGACATCACCGCTGAACCGCCGGTGATCCACAGCCAGACCGGCATCACCACATGGTTCGACACCATCGTCGAGAGCGCGATCGCCGCCACGATGACCATCGACGTGGCCGACGAGAACCCACCGATGAAGGACAGAATCGCCAACCCGTCGCGCCCCTCCTGCAAGGGCAGGGTCAGAACGAACAGGTCCGGGTTCGCCCCATCGGGCAAGACATCCAGCCCAACAGCCGCGATCGGCAGCACGAACAGGCTCATCAGCATCATATACCCCGGAAACGCCCAGGACGCGGTGCGCAGATGGCCTTCGTCCTCGTTCTCGACCACCATCACCTGGAACATACGCGGCAGGCACAGGAACGCGGCGGCCGACAGCATGGTCAGCCCGATCCAGCGGCTGCCCGAGACCTCCCAGGCCGCAATCGGCGAGGCGTCAATCCGCGCCAGCGTATCGCCGATCCCCCCGGCCAGCCCCCAGACAACGAAGACCCCCACGGCCAGCAGCGCGAACAGCTTCACCACCGCCTCGATGGCGATTGCCATGACCACGCCGTGATGGCGCTCGTTGGCATCAAGGTTGCGCGTCCCGAAAAGGATGGTGAACACCGCCAGCCCAATTGCCACCCAAAGCGCGATGGATTGCTGGTTGGGCAAGTCTGTCCCGCTGGGCTCGTTGGCCGCGAAGGTCGCAAAGGACAGGGTGACAGATTGCAATTGCAGCGCGATATAGGGCGTTGTGCCGACCACGGCCAGAACCGTGACGAACACCGCCAGCAGGTTCGACTTGCCATAGCGCGACGAGATCAGGTCGGCGACCGATGTGATCCGCTGGCTGCGCCCCACCCGCACCATCTTGCGCAGGGTCCACCACCAGCCGATCATCACCAGCGTCGGTCCAAGGTAGATCGTGACGAATTCCAGCCCCGAGCGCGCCGCAAAGCCGACCGCGCCATAGAAGGTCCAGGCCGTGCAATAGATCGACAGCGACAGCGTATAGACCACCGGCGAGCGCAACCAGGTGCCGCGCCCGCGCCGCGCCGCACGGTCGGCCCCGAAGGCGATGACAAAGAGGAATGCCACATAAAGGAAACAGACCAGGACCAGAAGGTTGAGCGTGGCCATTCACCACTCTCCGGTGTCGGAAGGGTCCTGTTTGTCCTGGCGCAGATAGCGCGAGATCACCGCTGTCAGCACGGTCAGGACAATCCATGTGGAAAAGATGTAGAACATGACCCGCGTGGTCGCGGTCGCCTCGCCCTCCATCCCCCACAGCAACGGCAGCCCGAACAGCGCCGCCCCCAGGATCGGCAGCAGGCGCGCGGCGTCCGACATCCGGCGGCGCCGATAGGTGCGCCGTTCCAGAAAGACCGGGCCAGGTTCGCGGCTCATGAGGCCACCATGCTGCGCACCACCTCTAGAACGTCGGCGTTCGAGAACGGCTTGGTCATGTAGCGGTTAACGCCCGACTGCTCAGCCAGTTCGCGGTCCTTCATCTGTCCACGCGCCGTCAGCATCAGCACCGGCATACCCGACAGGTCGCTGTCCGCCCGGATTTCGTGCAGGATATCAAAGCCGCTTTTGCCCGGCAGCATCACATCGAGGATCACGAGGTCCGGCGCCCTGGCGCGCACCGCATCTATCGCGTCATGTCCGTTTGAATGGGTTTTGACGTCCCACCCGTCTCTGGACAGGATAAAACTGACGGCTTCGATGATGTTGGGTTCGTCTTCGATCAGAAGAACTCGCTTCCCCATTCAATCGGCCTCCCCTCCGGTCGATGGCAGCCCGTGCCACCGCATGTTTATCGTCAATGTCTGCTCAACTGTCAAAATCCGTCTGCAACAATCGACGGCTCGCGCCGTGCCGCGCACTCTCTGAGCGGGCAAATCCGGCAGCTGACGCCGACATCGCGCACCACCCTGCCCCCGATCGCGCCAGCGCTGTCCGCCCCATCGCCCGCGCTCTCGCGCCCGTCAGAGCTATCGGGCAGGATCAGCATATGCGCCCGCATCAGCGCCGGGCGTTCGAAGGTGGCCGGGGAAATCTGCTCGGCAGCGGCCAGCGCCAGCACCGTTTCCTGGCCGCGCCCCGCCTGGCGCAGACGCATCCGGACCGGTACCTGCGGCTGCCCCAGAACCTGGAACAACGGCCAGAGCGCACAGGCCCCCGCATCGCGCGGCATGGCAAAACGCGGGAACGGGCGGCGAAAGGTCAGCGCACCCGACGCATCGCAACTCACCAGCCCGACCAACCCCGCTTCGCTTTCCGGCAGCGCCGCGATGCGACGGAAGCTCGTGGGCAGATCGCAGTCAAAGACCTGCGCCAGCCGCTCTGGCGCGGGGTCGCGGCGCATCTCCTCCAGCACGCGCTCCAGCGGCAGGCGCGCGGCGTCCGCGCGGTATTGCTCCAGCGCGTCCAGCGCCAGCCGCCGCGCCGCATCCGATACCAGCGCCTCGGCCTGCTCCACGATCCTCCGCGCGACCTGCGGCCCCGCGTCACCCTCGAGCGCGGGAAAATGGAAACCATGCGCCGACAGGAAGGCCAACAGTTCATCTTGCGGCGACTTGATCTCGGCCTCTGTATTGGCCGCGCCCTCAAGATAGCGCACCAGCGACTCGGCGCCTTCGGCCAGACGGCGGCTGTCCTCGTCGATGTTGCGGTGAAAGCGGTTCTGCCATTCGGGTTCCAGCGCCTCGGTTTCGACCAGGATCGACGAGGTCGAGCGGATCGCGGTCACCGTCGAGATCACCTCATGCAGCGAATCCGCCAGATGCGGGTCATGCGCCAGCCGGTCGGTCAGGGTTTCGACGGTGCGCTCCAGCGCCCTGGCACGGCCATGGAGATCGACCAACAGGCGCGCCCAGCCCGGAAAACGCCCGGCGAATTCCTCGGCGCGTGCGGTTTCGACGCCTTGCGCAGCCTGCGTACCCGCCGCCTCGCGCAGCCCGGCGATCAGCGCCGCCTCGGCCCCCTCGGACAAAAGGGCGGGTTCGACCTCGAGCACGTCGGCAATCGCAAGCAACGTCTTGCCGCCGATTCTGCGCCGGTTATGTTCGATCAGGTTCAGGTATGATGGTGAGATTCCGACGCGGCGGGCCAGTTCGGACTGCCTTATCCCGTTCATCACGCGCCTTTCGCGGATGCGGCTGCCGATCATCGAACTTTCGGGCATCGGAAATTTTCCTGCAATTCGCGCGTCTTCCACGCATCTTTTGCAACTTTTTTACAAAAAATACAATATTCCTGTCTAGTTTTTTACAAAAAAATCGTTCACGCAAAAGCAGTTGTTGCGAAATTTTCTTTCATCTTGCGATAATGCATTTGCACATCTGTGCCACGTGGGGGAGCGCAGAGGAGGCGTATCCCCCATGCATTTCATAATGGGAGGATATCTATGTCCAAATCCAATCTCACGCGTCGTGGATTGTTGAAAACCAGTGCCGTTGCCGGTGCCGGCGTCGCGCTGCCGACAATCTTCACCGCATCCTCGGCCTCAGCCTTTACCAACGAGCCCACCGGCTCCACGGTGACGCTTGGCTTCAACGTGCCCCAGTCAGGCCCCTATGCCGACGAAGGTGCCGACGAACTTCGCGCCTACGAACTGGCGGTCGAGCACCTGAACGGTGGCGGCGACGGCGGCATGATGAACACCTTCAGCTCCAAGGCCCTGCAAGGCAATGGCATCATGGGCAAGAAGGTCGAATACGTCACCGGCGACACGCAGACCAAATCCGACGCCGCACGCGCTTCGGCAAAGTCGATGATCGAAAAAGACGGCGCCATCATGATCACCGGCGGTTCGTCCTCGGGCGTTGCCGTTGCCGTGCAGGCGCTGTGCCAGGAGGCGGGCGTTATCTTCATGGCCGGCCTGACCCACTCGAACGACACGACCGGCAAGGACAAGCGGGCCAACGGCTTCCGCCACTTCTTCAACTCCTACATGTCGGGCGCGGCGCTCGCGCCGGTGCTGGCCAATGCCTACGGCACCGACCGCAAGGCCTATCACCTGACCGCCGACTACAACTGGGGCTACACCACCGAGGAAGCCGTGCGCGCCTCGACCGAGGCCATGGGCTGGGAGACCGTGAATGCGGTCAAGACCCCGCTCACCCAGACCGATTTCAGCTCCTACATCGCGCCGGTGCTGCAATCGGGCGCCGACACGCTGGTGCTCAACCACTACGGCGGCAACATGGTGAACTCGCTCACCAACGCGGTGCAGTTCGGCCTGCGCGACAAGCAGGTGAACGGCAAGGACTTCCAGATCATCGTTCCGCTCTACTCGCGCCTGATGGCCCGCGGTGCCGGCGAGAACGTGAAGGGTATCTTCGGCTCCACGAACTGGCACTGGTCGCTGACCGACGAAGCCTCCAAGACCTTCGTCAAGTCGTTCGGCGAAAAATACGGCTTCCCGCCGAGCCAGGCTGCACATACCTGCTACGTGCAGACACTGCTCTATGCGGATGCCGTGGAGCGCGCCGGCAGCTTCCAGCCCTGCGCTGTGGTCGAGGCCCTGGAAGGCTTCGAGTTCGACGGCCTTGGCAACGGTCCGACGCTCTATCGCGCCGAAGATCACCAGTGCTTCAAGGATGTGCTCGTGGTGAAGGGTAAAGAAAACCCCACCAGCGAATTCGACCTTCTCGAAATCGTCGAAGTCACACCGGCCGAGCAGGTCACCTACGCGCCCGATCACCCGCAGTTCTCGGGCGGCGCACTGGGCTCCTGCAACAACGGCGCCTGAGACCAGTAAGGTGTCCGGCCGCGCGCATCGCGCGCGGCCGGATCCGATCCTTCACCATCGGATAAACCACCACTTCTCTTAACCCACGGGTGGGAACAATGGACGCTATTATTCTGCAAATCCTGAACGGGCTGGACAAAGGTTCGGCCTATGCGCTGATCGCGCTTGGCCTGACGCTTATCTTCGGCACGCTCGGTGTCGTGAACTTCGCGCATGGCGCGCTGTTCATGATCGGAGCCTTCTGCGCCGTCACACTGTCGCGGATCCTGTCGCTCAGCCACCAGGTGATCGACGAGACCCGCACGGACTTCCTCGGGAATCCGCTCAAGGTGGACGTGCCATATATCTATGGCTGGTTCGGCGAAGCGACCGGCCAGGCGATCATCGACTGGTCAGTACCGCTATCGCTGCTCTTTGCGATCCCGGTCATGATCCTGATCGGCGTCGCGATGGAACGCGGTCTCATCAAGCATTTCTACAAGCGTCCGCATGCTGACCAGATCCTCGTGACCTTCGGCCTTGCCATCGTGCTTCAGGAAATCATCAAGTATTACTACGGGGCCAACCCGATCCCGACGCCCGCGCCGGAGGCATTCACGGGCAGCTTCGATTTCGGTGCAGCGATCGGAATGGAAGCGAACCAGATCATCTATCCTTACTGGCGTCTGGTGTATTTCGCCTTCGCGGCCGTCATCATCGGCGCGGTCTTCGCCTTCCTGCAGTTCACCACCTTCGGGATGGTCGTGCGTGCCGGTATGGCCGACCGTGAAACCGTAGGCCTTCTGGGCATCAACATCGACCGCCGCTTCACCATCATGTTCGGCATCGCCGCGGCCGTGGCCGGCCTTGCAGGCGTCATGTATACGCCGATCAACTCTCCGAATTACCACATGGGCATGGACTTCCTGGTGCTCAGCTTCGTGGTGGTCGTTGTGGGCGGCATGGGCTCGCTGCCGGGCGCGGTTCTCGCGGGATTCCTGCTTGGTATCCTCGAAAGCTTCGCGTCGATGAAAGAGGTCATCGACCTCATCCCCGGCATCAACCAGATCATCATCTACCTGGTTGCCATCATCATTCTGCTGACGCGTCCCCGTGGCCTGATGGGCCGCAAGGGCGTGATGGAGGACTAAGCCATGTTCGGTCTGGAAAAGAAAGACACCTCGCTGCTCATCATCGTCGCGATCCTGACGATGCTGGCACCCTTCATCCTCAACCCCTTCCCGGCAGATTCGGCGATGGCGCAATTCAACGCGGGCTATCCCGACCTGATGCAGCGCTTCGTGATCTTCGGGATCTTCGCGATCGGGTTCAACATCCTGTTCGGCCTGACCGGCTACCTCTCCTTCGGCCACGCGGCCTTCCTCGGGGTGGGCAGCTATTCGGCGGTCTGGATGTTCAAGCTGCTCAGCATGAACG
>CAZMZS010000136.1:0-6951 GCA_964570675.1 uncultured Roseovarius sp.
CCACATGCGCGCCGTCGGGCTGGCGGGTGCGATCCCCGATCCAGATCATGTGGCCCGAGCCCGCCAGCCATTTGCCGGAGGTGGAATCGAGCCGCGTCAGGGCCTCTTCGTATTCCAGCAGCAGGGCTTCGTGGCTGGTGTAGAATTCCACCGTGCCCAGTTCGTGCTGGGTTTCCGCCGTCATCCCGGCGGCGGCCATGAAATCGAGCGTATCCTGGATGCGATTGGCCATTTCGCGATATTTCGCGGCCTTTTCATCATCGGTGAAGCCCAGCGTCCAGGCATGCACGCGGTGCACATCCGCGAAACCGCCCGTTGAAAAGGCGCGCAGCAGGTTCAGCGTCGCGGCGGCCTGGGTATAGGCCTGCAACATGCGCCTGGGGTCGGGAATCCGGGCCTCGGGGGTGAAGGCGAGTTCGTTGATGATGTCGCCACGGTAGCTGGGCAGCTCGGTGCCGTCGATCACTTCGGTCGGGGCACTGCGGGGCTTGGCGAACTGGCCCGCGATGCGGCCCACCTTGAGCACGGGCACCTTGGCGCCATAGGTCAGCACCATGGCCATTTGCAGCATGACCTTGAACGTGTCGCGGATCGCGTCGGCCGAGAACTGGTCGAAGGCCTCGGCGCAATCGCCGCCCTGCAGCAGGAAGGCCTCGCCGCGCGAAGCGGCACCGAGATGCTGCCTGAGTCGGCGGGCCTCGCCGGCGAAAACCAGCGGCGGATATTGCGACAGGCGGGTCTCGACCTCGGCCAGGGCGGCAGGGTCGGTATAATCGGGCATCTGGACGCGCGGCTTGGCGCGCCAGTCTGATTTGTGCCACTCGCTCATCGTGTTTCTCCGCTTGCAGGCTTTCGGAACCATTCCTATACAAAACCACTGGTCTGGATACCATATATGATTTGTGCCTCTTGACGCAAAACCGCGGGTCTGCGTTTTGTCGAAGATGATCTCGCGGCGGGTGGCTTTGACACCGCGCCGCCCTGGCAAGGAGCCTCAGCATGATGCAGGCAGGACCACAAACCGTCCCCGTTGACGCGCCGAAAGCTCCGCGCCGGTTCGTATTCGTTCTGCTGGAGAATTTCACGCTGCTCAGTTTTGCCGCCGCGGTGGACAGTCTGCGGATTGCCAATCGCATGTCGGGCTCCGAGCTTTATACTTGGAAGCTGGCCTGCGAGTCGGCGGATGCGCGGGTCAGTTGTTCGGCGGGTGCCGTCTTCGAGACGGATATCGGTCTTGACGAGCTGGGGCGCGACGACACGATCGTGATCTGTGGCGGGGCGGATGTGCAGCATGCGACCACCAAGCGGATTCTGAGCTGGCTGCGCCGCGAGGCGCGGCGCGGGCTCAAGATCGCGGGGCTGTGCACGGCTGCCTATGTGATGGCGCGCGCGGGCCTTCTGGAGGGCAAGCGGGCCACCACCCACTGGGAAAATCATGACAGTTTCACCGAGGAGTTCGACGAGGTCGAACTGACCAAGTCGGTTTTCGTGGTGGATGGCAACCGGATGACAACCGCCGGGGGAACCTCGTCGATTGACCTGTTCCTGAAGCTGATTGCCGATGAGCATGGCGAGAAGCTGGCCAATGCTGTGGCCGACCAGCTGATCTATTCCTCGATCCGCACCGATCAGGACACGCAGCGCCTGTCGGTGCCCACAAGGATCGGCGTGCGCCATCCCAAGCTGAGCCAGGTGATCCAGATGATGGAGGCCAATATCGAGGAGCCGATCAGCCCTTCGATCCTGGCCAAGGAAGTCGGCATGTCGACCCGCCAGCTGGAACGGCTGTTTCGCCGCTATCTCAACCGCAGCCCCAAGCGCTATTACATGGAGCTGCGCCTGCAAAAGGCGCGCAACCTGTTGATGCAGACCGACATGACGGTGATCAACGTCGCGCTGGCCTGCGGTTTCGCAAGCCCGTCGCATTTTTCGAAATGCTACCGCGCGCATTACAATACCACGCCCTATCGCGAGCGCGGCGCGCAATCGGCGCGCCTGTCGGTCTGAGGGTGTGAGAGGGGGGCGCTGCCCCCGCCGCGCCGGAGGCGCGACTCCCCCGGAGTATTTTGAGAACAGTGAAAGGCGCGGGGCGGGCTTAGTCCGGGGTCATGCGGTAAAGCGCGCCCTGCCCGACCGAGAGGAACCAGATCGCGCCGTCGGGGCCTTGGCGGATATCACGCACGCGCGCTGTCTCGGGGGTGCTGATGTCCTGAACCTCGCGCAGCGGGTCACCCGAGAGCCGCGCGATATGGTCGAATTTCAGGCTGCCGATCAGGAAATCGCCCTGCCAGTCGGGGAAAAGCGCGCCGGTATAGATTGTCATGCCCGAGGGGGCGATCGAGGGGTCCCAGTAAAATGCGGGCTGTTTCATGCCCGGTTTCGAAGTGCCCTCGCCGATCTTGGCACCCGAATAATGCGTGCCGTAGGAAATCACCGGCCAGCCGTAATTGGCGCCTTTCTCGATGAGGTTCACCTCGTCGCCGCCGCGCGCGCCATGTTCCACCACCCAGAGCCGCCCCTGGGAGTCGAGCGCCGCCCCTTGCGGGTTGCGATGACCATAGGACCAGATGCCGGGCTGCGCGCCGTCCCGGCCCTGGAAGGGATTGTCGGCGGGCGGGGTGCCGTCGCGAGATATGCGGATGACCGAGCCGTTCTGGCGCGAGAGATCCTGTGCCGAGGGGCGGTCGCCGCGCTCGCCGATGGTGACGAAAAGATGCCCGTCTGGGGCCTCGACGATGCGGGAGCCGAAATGACGCCCGCCCGAACTGCCCGGTGCCATTTCCCAGATCACCTGCCAGCCGGTCAGGTGGCGCGCGTCCTGGGACAGCGTGGCGCGCGCCACCGCCGTGCCCGAACCCACGCCTTGCGGTTTGGCGTAGGTGAAAAAGAGCGCGCGGGTCTGCGCGAAATCGCGCGGCACCAGCACATCGAGCAGACCGCCCTGCCCGGTGACCGCGATCTCGCCGAGGCCTGTGATCTCGTGGCGCGCGCCTTGCGCGAGCCGCCAGAGCCGCCCGCCGCGTTCGGTGACCAGGATGCTGTCATCGGGCAGGAAGCCGATGGCCCAGGGCGCGTCGAACCCGTCGGCGACCGGGGTGATCGACAGCCCGGTTTGCGCAGACGCGCCGATAGGTGGCGCGAGAAGGCCAAGGGCGAGAAGGCATGCGGCGGCGTGACGGATCATCGTGGCTCCTTGTCAGGTGGCGGGGTCGGGTTACGGACGATCATATATCATGTTGGGGCGCGTTGCCCTTGGGTCAATGGTATCATGCGCCCTCTTGCGCGCTAATCCTCTTGCTTTTCGGCGTGGGCGGGATACGGTCCGGATCGGACCGAAATTCTGACTGGGAGAGATGGAATGAAAAAACTTCTGATGGCGACCGCCACCGCCGCATTGAGCGTGGGCGCAACTGCTGCAAGTGCCGAAGATGTCACGCTGGGCATCATCCTGGGCTTTACCGGCCCGATTGAATCCCTCACCCCGCATATGGCTGGCGGTGCGGAACTGGCGATCGGCGAGGTCAGCGAAAGCGGCATGTTGCTGGATGGCATGAGCGTGACGCAGGAGCGCGCCGATTCGACCTGCATCGATGCGGGCGCCGCCAGTGCCGCCGCAGAGCGTCTGATTACCTCGGTCGGGGTCAAGGGTATCATGGGCGCGGATTGTTCGGGTGTGACCGGCGCGATCCTGTCCAATGTCGCCGTGCCCAACGGGATGGTGATGATTTCGCCGTCTGCCACGTCGCCGGCGCTGTCGGATGCGGCCGACGAGGGGCTGTTTTTCCGCACCGCGCCTTCGGATGCGCGCCAGGGCGAGGTTCTGGCCAATGTGCTGATGGATCGCGACATCGGATCGGTTGCCGTGACCTATACCAACAACGACTATGGCAAGGGGCTGGCCGACAGTTTCACCGCCGCCTATGAGGCCGCGGGCGGCGAGGTCACGACCACTGCCGCGCATGAGGACGGCAAGGCCGATTATTCGGCGGAAGTGGGCGCGCTGGCGGCGGCTGGCGGCGATGCGCTGGTCGTTGCGGGCTATGTCGATCAGGGCGGTCCGGGCGTCATCCGCGCCGCGCTCGATGCCGGGGCATTCGACAGGTTCGTGCTGCCTGACGGGATGATCGGCACCGCGCTCGAGGACAGGTTCGGCGCGGAGATCGACGGGTCGGTCGGCACCGTGCCGGGCACCGAGAGCGAAGGCGCCGACAGGATGCTGGAAATGGCCGAGGCCGCAGGGATCGACGGCACCAGCCCCTATGTGGGCGAAAGCTATGATGCGGCGGCGCTGATCCTGCTGGCGATGCAGGCGGCCGGATCGGTCGAGCCGGGCGATTACAAGGGCGAGATCATGGATGTCGCCAATGCGCCCGGCGAGCAGATCTTTCCCGGTGAGCTGGCCAAGGGCTTGGAGATTCTCGCGGGGGGCGGCGACATCGACTATGTCGGCGCCACCGATGTCGAGCTGATCGGCGGCGGCGAAAGTGCGGGATCCTACCGCGAAATCGTGATCGAGGGCGGCAAGATGACCACTGCCGGTTATCGCTGATCGCGCCGTCATGGCATGAAAAAGAGCGGCCCGGGGATGGACTCCCCGGGCTGTTTCAATAAAAGGCCGTCGCGGTAACGGGCGGCGCTGCCGAGAGGGGAACGGAGACACGATGATCAGGGTCGACAACCTGCACCGGCATTTCGGCGGTTTCCACGCGGTGGATGGCGCGAGCCTGAGCGTGCGCGAGGGTACGATCACCGGGTTGATCGGCCCAAATGGCGCCGGAAAAACCACGCTTTTCAACGTGATCGCGGGCGTTCTTAAACCAACCTCGGGGCGCGTCACCATGGCGGGAGAGGATATCACCGGCCTTGCACCGCATGACCTGTTCGCCAAGGGGCTGCTGCGCACCTTTCAGATCGCGCATGAGTTTTCCTCGATGAGTTGCCGCGAGAACCTGATGATGGTGCCCGGCGGGCAATCGGGCGAGCGGCTCTGGAACACATGGTTCGGGCGCAGGCGCATCGCCGAGGAGGAGCGCGCGCTCAGGGCCAAGGCCGACGAGGTGCTGGAGTTCCTGACCATCGAGCATCTGGCCGATCAGCGCGCGGGGGAAATCTCGGGCGGGCAGAAGAAGCTGCTGGAGCTGGGACGCACCATGATGGTGGATGCGCGCATCGTCTTTCTGGACGAGGTCGGCGCGGGGGTGAACCGCACCCTGCTCAATACCATTGCGGACGCGATCCTCAAGCTCAACCGCGAGCGGGGCTATACGTTCGTGGTGATCGAGCATGACATGGATTTCATCGGCCGGATTTGCGATCCGGTGATCTGCATGGCCGAGGGCAAGGTGCTGGCCGAGGGCAGTCTGGACGAGATCAAGGCCAATGAGCAGGTGATCGAGGCCTATCTGGGCACTGGCCTCAAGAACCGCGACATGGTGGGCGCATGAGGCCGGGCGTGCCTGCGATCAAGAGTTTCGCCCGTGCCGGGCGACCGGCTGGGGGCGCTGCCCCCAGACCCCCGGGATATTTGAGAACAGAAGAAGACAGGAGCCATGCGCATGGCTGAGGCGTTCCTGATCGGTGAGGCCATGACCGGGGGTTACGGGAAATCGGGGCCCGATATCCTGCATGATTGCACGGTGGCGGTGGAGCCCGGAGAGATCGCGGTGATCGTCGGCCCGAATGGCGCGGGCAAGTCCACGGCGATGAAGGCGGTGTTCGGGATGCTGAACCTGCGCCGCGGCGCGGTCAGGCTGGATGGTGAGGATATCACCGCGCTCAGCCCTCAGGACAGGGTGCGCAGGGGCATGGGGTTTGTCCCGCAGAACCAGAACATATTCGCCTCGATGACCGTCGAGGAGAATCTGGAAATGGGGGCCTTCATCCGCGAGGATGATATCGGCGAGACCATGGAACAGGTTTATGATCTGTTCCCGATCCTGCGCGACAAGCGCCGTCAGGCGGCGGGCGAGTTGAGCGGGGGGCAGCGTCAGCAGGTCGCCGTGGGGCGCGCGCTGATGACGAAGCCCAAGGTGCTGATGCTGGACGAGCCGACGGCGGGGGTGAGCCCGATCGTGATGGATGAATTGTTCGACCGGATCATCGAGATCGCGCGCACCGGTCTGCCGGTGCTGATGGTCGAGCAGAACGCCCGCCAGGCGCTGGCCATCGCCGACAAGGGCTATGTGCTGGTGCAGGGGCGCAATGCCCATACAGGCACCGGCAAGGAGCTGCTGGCCGATCCCGAGGTTCGGCGCAGTTTCCTGGGAGGATGAAGCGGATGAGGATCACAGAGCCAGGCGCGCCGCGCTGCGGGGGGGACAGCTGATGGATGCGCTCAACGCAATCGTGGCGCTTGCGAATTTCGTTCTGGTGCCGGCGATCGCCTATGGCAGCCAGCTGGCGCTTGGCGCGCTGGGGGTGACGCTGATCTACGGAATCCTGAGATTCTCGAATTTCGCGCATGGTGACACGATGGCCTTTGGCACGATGGTGACGGTGCTGACGACATGGGGGCTGCAGGCGATGGGTGTGTCGCTGGGGCCGCTGCCGACGGCGCTGTTGGCGTTGCCGGTGGGGATCCTGGGCTGCATGGCGCTGGTGCTGGTGACGGACCGGGCGGTCTATCGGTTCTACCGCGCGCAGAAGGCGAAGCCGGTGATCCTGGTGATCGTGTCGATCGGCGTGATGTTCATCCTGAACGGGCTTGTGCGTTTCATCATCGGCCCCGGCGATCAGCGTTTCGCCGATGGCGAACGGTTCATTGTCTCGGCCCGCGGCTTCAAGGAGATGACCGGCCTCGACGAGGGGTTGGCGATCAAGACCACGCAGGGGATCACCGTGGTCACGGCGGTGATCGTTGTCGCGCTGCTGTTCTGGTTCCTCAACCGCACCCGCAGCGGCAAATCCATGCGCGCCTATTCCGACAACGAGGATCTGGCGCTCTTGTCGGGG
>CAZMZS010000137.1:0-6941 GCA_964570675.1 uncultured Roseovarius sp.
GTTCGGCCTCGACGGCGTGGTCCACCACCATGATGCCGCCATCCTCGCCCATCAGGGGGCTGGGTTCGCCTTCGGTCCATTTGTTCACGCCGACGACGATGGTCTCGTTACGCTCGATCCGGTTGAGGCGCTCGGCATTGCTGTCGACGAGGCGGGACTTCATGTATTCGATCGCCTCGACCGCGCCGCCCATGCTGTCGATATTGGCCAGCTCATGGCGCGCGCCATCCTTCAGCGCCTCGACCCGCGCATCGACTGCCGGGTTGTGATCGAACAGGTCGTCATATTCCAGAAGGTCGGTCTCATAGGCCAGGATCTGCTGCATGCGCATCGACCATTGCTGATCCCAGGGGCGCGGCAGGCCAAGCGCCTCGTTCCAGGCGGGCAATTGCACCGCCCGCGCGCGGGCCTTTTTCGAGAGCGTCACCGCCAGCATCTCGATCAGGATGCGGTAGACGTTGTTTTCGGGCTGCTGTTCGGTCAGCCCCAGCGAGTTGACCTGTACGCCATAGCGGAAGCGGCGGAATTTGGGATCCTCGACGCCGTAGCGCTCGCGGCAGATCTCGTCCCAGAGATCGACAAAAGCGCGCATCTTGCACATTTCGGTGACGAAACGGATGCCCGCATTCACGAAAAAGCTGATGCGCCCGACAAGGCGGGGGAAATCCTCGGGCGGGACGCGCGGTTTCAGCTCGTCCAGAACGGCGGTGGCGGTGGCAAGGGCGAAGGCCAGCTCCTGTTCAGGCGTCGCGCCGGCCTCTTGCAGGTGATAGGAACACACGTTCATCGGGTTCCATTTGGGGATGTTGGTATAGCAATATTCGGCCACGTCTCCGATCAGCTTCAGGCTGGGTGCGGGCGGGCAGATATAGGTGCCCCGGCTCAGGTATTCCTTGATCAGGTCGTTCTGCACCGTGCCCTGAAGCTGGCTGATATCGGCGCCTTGTTCCTCGGCGACGGCGATATAAAGCGCCAGCAGCCAGGGGGCCGTGGCGTTGATCGTCATCGAGGTGTTCATCTGCTCCAGCGGGATCTGGTCGAACAGGTGGCGCATGTCCCCCAGATGGCAGACCGGCACCCCGACCTTGCCCACCTCGCCCTTGGCCAGAAGATGGTCGCTGTCATAGCCGGTCTGTGTCGGCAGGTCGAACGCCACACTAAGCCCGGTCTGACCCCGCGCCAGGTTCGAGCGGTAAAGCGCGTTCGAGGCCTGGGCGGTGGAATGCCCCGCATAGGTGCGGATCAGCCAGGGGCGATCGGCGGTGCGGGCGGGCGTGGTCGGGTCATTCTGCGTCTGCGACATGGGCGGACCTCGTGAATCAGGATGCGTAATTTTGTTACGTTCCGGCATTTTTATCTGGAATAATGTGGCGCTGTCAATTCGCTGCGTTGCGGCATGGGGGCATTTACCGCGCCGTCAAACCCTGTATTGCTTGGATGATGGGTAAGATGATCGAAATGCCGCTCTGGGTGCTGGTACTGTTGGTTGCCTTCGCGGCGGTGACCTTTGCGTCACATTTCCTGTTTCCCTCGGTGCGCTGGTTCTTTCGCCGCCGCATGGAGCGCGTCGTCGCCAAGCTCAACGAACGGCTTGAGCGTCCGATCCAGCCGTTCAAGCTGGCGCGCCGCTATGACATGATCCAGCGGCTGATCTATGACCCCGAGGTCAGCCGCGCCATCGCCGACCATGCCAGCGCCGAGGGCATTCCCGAGAACGTCGCCTTTGAAAAGGCCAAGCGATATGCGCGCGAGATCGTGCCGGGCTTTTCGGCGACCGCCTATTTCGGCTTCGCCATCCGTGCGGCGAAATGGTTGTCATGCGCGCTTTACCGGGTGCGGCTGGGGCATTTCGATGAAGCCGCGCTTGCCAATGTGGATGGCGACGCGACCATCGTCTTCGTGATGAACCACCGCTCCAACATGGATTACGTGCTGGTGACGTGGCTTGCTGCCGAACGCTCGGCGCTCAGCTATGCGGTTGGGGAATGGGCGCGGGTCTGGCCTTTGTCGCGGCTCATCAAGGCGATGGGCGCCTACTTCATCCGCCGAAAATCGCGCAACGATCTCTATCGCCGTGTTTTGGCGCGCTATGTGCGCATGGCGACGGATGCGGGCGTGACGCAGGCGGTGTTCCCCGAAGGCGGGCTGAGCCTTGACGGGGGGCTGACGCCGCCCAAGCTGGGCATCCTGAAATATATCGTCGAGGCGCGGGCGCGCGATGCGCGCGACGTGGTGTTCGTGCCGGTGGCGATCAATTACGACCGCGTCTTCGAGGACCGCATCCTTGTCGCCGCCGATCAGCGCGGCGAGCGCCGTTTTCGCGCCCGTATCAGCGTGGTGGGGCGCTTCATCCTGCATCAGCTCTGGCTCTGGCTGACGCGGCGCTATCATCGCCACGGCTATGCCGCCGTCAGTTTCGGCGCGCCCCTGTCGCTGACCGGTTTCCAGCAGGACCACCCCGGCGCCCCGGTCGAAGCCCTGGGCCAGCAGTTGATAAAGCGGATCGGCGAAGAGGTACCGGTGGTGCCGGTGCCACTGGTGGCGCGGGCACTGTTGTCGGGGGGCGCGATGTCGCGTGACGACCTCGAGGAGGCGGTGGCGCAGATGGTCGCGCAGCTTCCGCGCGTCGATATGTGCCTGCCGCGCGCCGACATGGCCCATGCGGTCGACTCGGGTTTGCGCACCCTTTTGCGGCGCGGGCTGGTCAGCGACAGTGACGGAATGATCGCGCCGGTGGCTGAACACGAGGCGATTCTGGCCTTTTATGCCCGCTCGATTGCGCATCTTTTCTGCGCGCGCAGCCTGTAAAAGCGGAATTTCTGCGCCTGCAGGGTCATAAAATTACAAAAACGCCCACCTTGGGATTGCATTGTTGCGTGATGGATTATATCCCCATGGTCGAGACCGTGATTCTGCATCGCGGCAATTGTGATCGACAAGGAGGCTGGCAATGGCTCTGGATACCGAAACGGGCATCGCGCCCTATGAAGCGCCGGAAAAGGATCTCTACGAGGTCGGCGAAATGCCCCCGTTGGGCTATGTCCCCCGGCAGATGTATGCCTGGGCCATCCGCCGCGAGCGTCATGGCAACCCCGACAAGTCCTTTCAGGTCGAAGTGGTCGATACCCCGACCCTGGACAGCCACGAGGTGCTTGTCCTGGTGATGGCCGCGGGCGTCAACTATAACGGCATCTGGGCGGGCCTGGGCCAGCCGATCAGCCCCTTTGACGGTCACGGCGCCGATTATCACATCGCCGGTTCGGATGCCTCGGGCATCGTCTGGGCCGTGGGCGATCAGGTCAAGACCTGGAAGGTCGGCGACGAGGTCGTGGTGCATTGCAACCAGGACGATGGCGACGACGAAGAATGCAATGGCGGCGACCCGATGTATTCGCCCAGCCAGCGCATCTGGGGCTATGAAACGCCCGACGGGTCATTCGCGCAGTTCACCCGCGTTCAGGCGCAACAGCTTCTGCCCCGCCCGCGTCACCTGACATGGGAGGAAAGCGCCTGTTACACGCTGACGCTGGCCACCGCCTACCGGATGCTGTTCGGCCACCACCCGCATGAGCTCAAGCCCGGTCAGAACGTGCTGGTCTGGGGCGCCTCGGGCGGTCTCGGCTCCTTCGCGATCCAGCTGATCAATGCGGCGGGCGGCAACGCGATCGGCGTCATCTCCGAAGAGGACAAGCGCCAGTTCGTCATGGACCTGGGCGCCAAGGGCGTCATCAACCGAAAGGATTTCAGCTGCTGGGGCCAGTTGCCCACGGTGAACACCCCCGAATACGCCGAATGGTTCAAGGAAGTGCGCAAGTTCGGCAAGGCCATCTGGGATATCACCGGCAAGGGCAACAATGTCGATATCGTCTTCGAACACCCCGGCGAGGCGACTTTCCCGGTCTCGACCTTCGTCTGCAAGAAAGGCGGCATGGTCGTGATCTGCGCGGGCACCACCGGCTTCAACTGCACCTTCGACGTGCGCTACATGTGGATGCACCAGAAGCGCCTGCAAGGCAGCCATTTCGCGCATCTCAAACAGGCCGCCTCGGCCAACCGCCTGATGGTCGAGCGCCGCATCGACCCCTGCATGTCCGAGGTCTTTCCCTGGGATCAGATCCCGGATGCGCATACGAAAATGCTCAACAACGAGCATAAGCCGGGCAATATGGCCGTGCTGGTCCAGTCCCCGAAAACCGGACTGCGCACCGTCGAGGACGTGCTGGAAGCCGGCAAGTAAGCCACGAAACCCTCGGGGAGGAGGGGGAACGCCCGCGAATCGGCATGGCCGGTCGCGGGCGATCTGCTTTTGGCGCCGCGCGATTTTCAAATGCAGCGCCTCCGGCTGGTGGCCCCTTGTCGTGAAGGGGCGAAAAAGGAGGATTCATTAAGAAATAATTCGTGCTAAGGTTGTAATTCCAAGTTCCCGTAACCCTTTAGCGGAGTCCCGGCATGAAGAATGAATGGATCCTCGACGTGCTCGCCGATCTGGAGGCATTCGCTCGCCAGAACGGATTGACCGCTCTGGCCACGCAACTGGACGATACACGGCTTCTGGCGGCACTTGAACTGGCGCGCGACAGTGAAAAGGGCGACCCGGATGAGGGCAGGGGGCGCCTCAATGCTGGTATCCCTGACCTCGGCAAGAATGCCTGACCGCACACGCCACGGCATCCCGGCGATGCGCCCTGCTGGCGTCCGGTTCCTGTCTCTGCCTCTGGTGCTGCCCGCGCCGCTTGGATAGTGTCGCGCCATGTCCGGCAGCGCACTCACATTTTCACACGATCAGGCCGAAGCTCATGACCGCATCGCCGAGATGCTGCGCGCCGCGGGCGTCGATCTCGACAGCGGGCTCCTCACTCCCCCGCGCGAGGGCGCGTCCAAGGTGATGGCGGTGATCGGCAAGGCCGGTTCGGGCAAGACCCTGCTTTTGGCGGCGCTGTTTCGCGCGCTCGAAGAGGCCGGCGTCGATGTGGTCTCCGGCGATTGGGAGGGGCGGCGACGGCGCGACCGGCGCACGCTGGCGATCCTTGCGCCCACCAACAAGGCCGCAAGCGTGCTGCGCATGCGCGGCGTGCCCGCCACCACCATTCACCGCATCCTCTATACGCCCGTCTATCACCCCGAATACGCCAAGATCGCCGAATGGCTTGGCGGCACGGGCGAGCGCCCCGAGATCGAGGGCCTCAGCGAAGAGGCGCTGAACCGCGCGCTGGCCTTTTTCCAGTCCAACCGCTCGATCCCCGGCGCGCTGGCGGCGGCGGGCCTGCGCGGCAGCGATTTCATTACCGGCTGGACCCGGCGCGAGGAACCGCTCGATATCGGCTTCGTCGACGAGGCCTCGATGCTTGATGACCGGCAATTCAACGACCTCAAGGAGATCTTTCCCAACCTGCTTCTCTTTGGCGATCCCGCGCAGCTTGCGCCGGTCAACCAGTCGGGCTCGATGGTGTTCGACACGCTGCCCGCCCCCGCCAAGCTGGAACTGCACCGCATCCACCGTCAGGACGCCGATAACCCGATCCTCGACCTTGCCCATGCGCTGGGCGACCCCGAGGTGGATTTCCACCGCTTCGAAACCCTCGTGCAGGAGGCCGCCCAACGCGACGAGCGTGTGCAATGGGCGCAGCGCGTCGAGGTGGACCTGATGGCGCGCTCGCCGGTCCTTGTGTGGCGCAACGCCACCCGCATCCGGCTGATCCACGCCTTTCGCGCAGTGCATGGCGCCCCCGACGATGCCCTGCTGGAGGGCGAGCCGCTGATCTGCGACGGGATCGAACTGCCGATCAAGCACCGCAAGAAACGCCTCGACCTCGAGGCGCGCGGGCTGATCAAGGGCGCGCAGGTGATCTATCTCGGGCCGGGCAACAAGCCGGGCTTCTCGCGCCTGCATGTGATCGGCGCCGAAGACCCCCGGGTCAGCGCCGCCAGCATCGTCAAGATCGAGAAACCCGACGAGGAAGAACCCTTCATCCCCTTCGCCGCGCGCATGGGGGCGACTTTCCTGCATGGCGCGGCGGTGACGATCCACAAGGCGCAGGGCAGCCAGTGGCGCGATGTTCAGGTCTTCGCGCCCGATCTCTACGCCGCCGCCCGGATGGGGCGCAGCGAGGCGGGCCAACCCTTGTGGAAACGGCTGGCCTACGTCGCCATCACCCGCGCCGAGGAACGCCTGCACTGGGTCGTGCGCAACCGCCTCGCCAAGCCCACCGGCCCCTTGCGGGTGGATGATCTGCGCGCCGCGCCCGTGCCGCTGGAACTGGAGGCCGAAACATGAAGACCATCCTGATCACCGGCGCCAGCGCCGGAATCGGCGCCGCCACGGCGCGCGCATTCCTCGATGCGGGCTGGCGCGTGGGTTGCCTTGCGCGGCGTACGTCGGCGCTTCAGGACATGGCGGATGGCCACGCCAACGCGGTGATCCTGCCTTGCGACGTGACAGAGGGGGCCGCGGTCGAAGGCGCTTTCGATGCCTTCGTGGCCGCCGCCGGGCGGCTCGATGTGCTCTTCAACAATGCCGGCACATTCGGGCGCGCCGCGCTCATCGACGATCTGTCGCATGACGAATGGCGCCAGGTGATCGACGTGAACCTGCACGGCATGTTCAACGCCGCGCGCGCCGGTTTCGCGCGGATGCGCGCCCAGGACCCCAAGGGCGGGCGCATCATAAATAACGGCTCGCTCAGCGCCCATGCCCCGCGCCCCCTGTCGGTGGCCTACACCACCTCCAAACACGCGATCACCGGCCTCACCAAAAGCCTCTCGCTCGATGGCCGCCCGCACGATATCGCCTGCGGACAGATCGACATCGGCAATGCGCGCACCGAACTTCTCGACGGAGTCATCGCCGCCAATCCCGACACGCCGCCGCCTACCATGGACGTGGCGGATGTGGCGCGCGCGGTGCTCTCCATGGCCAACCTGCCGCCCGAAGCGAACATGCA
>CAZMZS010000138.1:0-6871 GCA_964570675.1 uncultured Roseovarius sp.
CCTCGGTGATCCCCGCATACCAGCCAAGGCTTTCCTCATAGGTCGCCTTGCGCAGCGCGTCGTCCTCTCCGGTCTGGCTGATGAAGCCGTCCACCTTCGCAATCTTCTCCTCGGTCGCCTCGTAGGAGGCGCCGACCTTGACCCCGTCATCGGTGTCGATGAGGCTCCAGCAGGTGTTCGAGAACTTCGCCGGGAACACCTTGGACCCAAGCAGCGACCCGCGCACCGCCATGGCCGCGACCTTGGCCTGGCTGTTGGCGGAATAGCCCGACTTGGGCATGTCGCCCTGGCTGGTGGCGTCACCAAGGACGTGGATGTTCTCGTCCATGCGCGATTGCATCGTCGCGGGCACAACGGGTGCCCAGTTGCCCTCGGTGATACCGGCCATGTCGCAGATGCGCCCGGCCTTCTGCGCCGGGATCACGTTGCAGACATCGACATTCTCGACCGTGCCGTCGATATCCAGCGTCATCTCGTCGGGATTGACGCTGACATTCTGCCCGCCGAAATCGGGGCCGATCCAGTCGATCATGCCGCCGTAATGCTTCTGCCAGCCCTCCTGGAACAGCGCAATCTTCGAGAATTTCGGTTTGGGATCTGCGATCAGGATCTTGGCGGTCGGATTGATCTGCTGGAGCAGATGCGCGACCATGCTGACCCGCTCATAGGGGCCAGGCGGGCAGCGGAACGGGTTGGGCGGCGCGACCATGGCATAAAGCCCGCCTTCCGGCATCGCCTCGATCTGCGCCTTCAGCAATTCGGTCTGGCTTCCGGCCTTGTAGGCATGGGGCATCTTGTTCTGCTGCGCGACGCTCCAGCCGGGCACGGCGTCGTCGACGAAATCAATGCCGGGGCTCAGGATCAGCCGGTCATAGGGCAGCACAGCCCCCCCCGCCAGCGTTACGGTCTTGGCGTCGCGATCAATGCCCACGGCCCAGTCATGCACGACATTCACGCCATAATCGCTGGCCAGCGTGCCATAGCTGTGTCCGATCGAACTCAGCTCGCGGAAACCCCCGATATAGAGGTTCGAGAAGAAACAGGTGTAATAGGCCCGTGTGGGCTCCACCAGCGTCACGTCGATCGCGCCATCGCTGTCCTTTGCAAGATAGCGCGCCGCCGTGGCGCCGCCTGCGCCACCGCCAACGACCACCACGCGCGGCTTACCCTGCGCATTCAGCATCGGTGCCGACAGCATCGCTGCCGCGGCAGCGCCAGTGCCGATAAAGGCTCGTCTGTTCAAAGTCATATTCGTCTCCTCCCAGTAGATGGCCGGCCAGTCCGACCTACTCAGTACCTTCGAAATACGCCGCCAGCGCGGCGATCTCCTCGTCCGACAGCCGCCCGGCCATCATCTGCATCACCGGATGCGGGCGCAACTTGCGCTTGTAAGCATGCATCGCGACGACGAAATCTTCCTGCGGCCAGTTGGTGATCGACGGAATCCCCTCGTCATTACCATCCGCCTGATGACAGATCTTGCATTCGCTCGACAGGTATTCGCCGTATTCCTCGTCCCCCACCAGCGCCAGCACCTCGGGCTCCAGCTCCACTTCGCGCGGGCGGGCCGTCGGGTCGGCTTCGGGAATGTTTTGCGGGTTGTCCGAATACCGGCGCAGATAGGCCAGGATATCGGCGCGCTCCTGCGGATCCTCCAACCCGTCAAAGCTCATCCGCGTGGCGCTGACCAGCGCCTTGGGGTTCTCGAGATAGGCATCCAGCTTGTCCAGATGCCACACCAACCCATCCGCCCCGGCCCGGCGCAAGCCTTCGGAATAACGAAAATCTTTGGCGACCGAGGCCGCCTTTCGCCCGAAAATCCCGTTGAGATGCGGGCCGATGCCATTCTCGGCGCCCTGTCCGACCTCGTGACAGCCCGAACACATCCCGAACAGTTCCTCGCCCTCTTCGGGATCACCGATCGGCACCGCCCACACAGCGGCGCCGCTCATCACCAGCGCGGCCAGACCGGCCGCGACCCTACCAAACATCCGGATCAATACCCTTCTCCTCCAACTCGGCGAACTTGTCCTGCAGGTATCGCTGGAACGGCTGCTTCTCATATTCGCGCGTCTCGACATATTCCAGCGATGACAGATAGTGGAACGGCTTGAGATATCCCGGCAGGCGGAATGTCTCGGCGCTCTGCGCATCCGCGGCCCCCGCATTGTCGGCTGCGAACAGGATCGTGGTGGGGGTGTAGTTCACGCCCCATTTCTGGGCCAGCGCGCGCTCCTCCAGCGCCGCGCCGTCGAAATCGACCACCTCGCGTGCGCCCCAGATATCCAGCTGCACCACATCGAAATGTTGCTTGATATAGCCGGTGATCTCGTCGCGCTCGAAATTGACCTCATGCAGTTCGCGGCAATAGGGGCAACCCTTCTGCTCAAACAGCACCATCAGGTGGCGGCCCCGCTCGGCGGCATGGGCCAGATCATCGGGCAATTCCAGGAAACTGTCCATGAACCATGGCTGCTTGTGCAGCCCGTCATCGCCCAGTTCGGCGGCAACGGCACAGGGCGCGGTGACGGCAGTTGCCGCCAGCGTGCTCAGCAATGCTCGGCGTGTAATCATGGTGCCCTCCTCCCAAAGGTTCATCACCAGTTTACGCCAGTCTGCCCCTAAAGGGCAAAGACAACAGGGCCGGCACATCGCCGGCCCTGTTCACCATTTCGCTATTGCGAAAAGGACTTCAGATATTCGATCACCGCGTCGATGTCCTCGTCCTTGCGCAGACCGTTAAAGGACATCTTGGTGCCTTTGACATAACCGCGCGGATCCTCGAGGAACGCGGCCAGGTTCTCTTCGGACCAGACCATGCCCTCTTCGCCCATGCTTTCAAGCGTCTTGGAGTAGCGGAAACCGTCGACGGCGCCCATCGGATGCCCGACAATACCGTTCAGCTGCGGCCCGACGCGGTTCGATGCGCCTTCGCCGACCTGGTGGCAGGCCTTGCACTTCCTGAAGACGCTCTCGCCCTCCTCGACCAGCGCCATATTCAGGGCGGCGGTCTCGGCGGGTTCGCCGGCCTCGGGTTCAGCCGCGGCTTCGCTTTCCGCCGCGGGTTCAGCGGCCTCGGCCATCTCCTCGATCTTCTCGTCGGCGGCGGTGTCGGCATTGGCCTCTTCCATCGCCTCGGCGGCCTCCTCGGCGCCTTCTTCGTCGGGGGTCACGTCCAGAACGCTGGCGTGCATGGTGATCTCGACACTGTCCTTGCAGTTCTCCATGCAGGCGTCTTCGCTGAAGCGCCCGTATTCCGTCTCGGGGCGGTCATCGACGATGAACCCGTCGGCATTGGGCATCTCGACCTCAAGGAAATTATCCTTGGACAGGACAAAATCGTCCTCCACCAGGTAGTTGGAATAAAGGATATAGGCCACGATCGCATATGTCTCGTCGGCGCTCAGCGTCTGCGCCGCGCCAAAGGGCATCGAGCGATGCACGTAATCCCATGCGGTCGAAAGGTAGGGCCAATAGGAGCCGACGGTCTTCACCGGGTCCTCGTTTGCCAGCGTGCCGTCGCCCCCGGCCAGCGAGGGCCAGTTGCCGACACCTTCGGCAAAATCGCCATGGCACACGGCGCAGTAATCGACAAACAGCTCCTCGCCATCCATGACCGATCCCGAACCTTCGGGCAGACCGGCGCCATCAGGGCTTACATCCACGTCCCAGGCCGCGATTTCCTCGGGCAGCGCCTCGCGTCCGACCCCCAGCCGCTTGGCGTCGGCGGCGGCCTCGGCGCGGGCGGCGGCGATGAACATCATGTCGGGCGATGCCGACTCCGGCGACAGAACCCGCGCATTGTCGGGCATCGGCGCGACAAAGCGGTCCGCGAAATTATGGGCCCCGACCATCAGCGCCGCCGAAGCGACCCCCAGGACACCGTATAGCTTAAGAGACTTCGACATTCTCTGCCTCCCCGTTCTCCTTGACCCACCAGGTCTGGATGCAGTTGTTGTGGTAGATCGAGTTCTCGCCACGGATCTCGCGCAGCGCGTCCTTGGTGGGCTGGACATAGCCCGTCTCGTCATGAGCGCGCGATTGCAGCAGCATTTCGCTGCCGTCCCAGTCGATCTCGAGATAGAACCGCGTCAGCGCCTTGGACTGGCCTTCCATCGCCAGACGCGCCTGTTGCCAGTTCATGCCGCCATCGGTGGACACATCGACGCGGGTGATCTTGCCCTGACCCGACCATGCAAGCCCGGTAATGACCAGCGGGCCGGGGCCGTGGCCGATCGGCGATTGCGGGCTGGGGCTGGTGACGACCGATTTCGCGTCCATCACCCAGGTCCATTTGCGGCTGGTGCCGTCTTCCAGCGTGTCGGTGTATTTGCTGGTTTCCTCGCGGCTTTCCACGGGGCCGTCCATCACCTCGATGCGGCGCAGCCACTTGACCCACATGTTGCCTTCCCAGCCGGGCACGACCAGGCGCACGGGATAGCCGTGCTCCTTTCGCAGCGCCTCACCATTGGCCTTGAAGGCGACCAGAACGTCATCCAGCGCCTTGTCCATCGGGATCGAACGCCCGTTCGAGGACGCATCCGCGCCCTCGACATAGACCCATTTGTCCGACAGATCGCCCGTGGTCTCCATGCCCGCCTCGGTCAGAAGCGTGCGCAGCGAGACGCCGGAATATTCCATGTTGTGGATCATGCCATGGGTGAACTGCGCGCCATTGAGCTGCGCGCCCGCCCATTCCATGCCGGTATTGGCGGCGCATTCGCAGAAATAGACGTGGTTCTCGCGCGGAAACCGCTCGAGATCGGCGTAGGTGAACACCAGCGGCGTATCCACCAGCCCGTTGATCATCAGGCGGTAATCTTCCTTCCTGAGGTCGATCGCGCCGGAATGGTGCCGCTCGAAGGCGCAGCCCTGCGGCGTGATCGTGCCGTCGAGCGCGTGAATCGGCGTAAAGTTGATCGAAGAGATCGTGTCGGCGGTCAGCCATTCGACATTGCGGCGCACCACGTCCGATTCGTACTCGATCGGCAACCCGTAGGGCGAGGCATCCACACCGTCGCCAAGGCCCGTGGCCCAATCCTGCACCTCTGTAATCAGCGGCTCGGGCGTGCCCGCCTGTGCCGCGCCCGCCGTGACGGCCCCCGCCGCCGCGGCCACGCTGCCGCGCAGGAACGCGCGCCGCGAGGTGGGTTTTCCCTTGAAAAGCTCAGACATCTCGAATGCCTCCTCTCGACTGGATCTCATGCGCCAATCACCTTGACGCTGTCATTGGGTGCGACACGCACGGTGCCCTGCTTGGCGATATGGTTCTCGACCACGTCCCAGATCTGCGGGCCCTCGGTGCCCTCGTTCACGCTGGCCCAGCCGGCGACGACGTAGTTCTTCTCGGGGTCGATCGCCTCGCCCGTCCTGAGCAGCACCATGTCGCTGATCCGGCTGCCCTGCGGCTGGTTGATGTCGATCCGGTAGCCCATGCCACCGATCCGCACCATGTCGCCGCCCTGCTGGTAATAGGGGTCGGGGTTGAAGATGTTGTCGGCCACGTCCTCCAGGATCACCTTGATGAACTCGCCCGTCATCTCGCTGCGATAGGCCTCGCCATAGCTCATCGAGGTGACGTTCCAGATATCCTCTCGGGTGATGTCGTCGCCCGGAATGAGGCTCGGCCCCCAGCGCACGCCGGGGCTCATGGCGATCTCGGCATCGCGCTCGCTCAACAGCGCGTCGCAGATCAGATCATCCCAGGAGCCGTTGAAATTGCCGCGCCGGTACAGCAGGCTGTCGGTCTGGCCGATCACCTCGCTCAGATCACTGGCATAGGGCGCGCGCTGCTCTTCGATCAGCGCCTGCATCTCGCCGTCGGGCTCGATAACGTCGCTGAAGATCGGGATCAGCTTGTGGCGGAAGCCCATCATCTGCCCGTCGCGCACATCCAGATCGACGCGGCTCACGAATTTCCCGTTCGATCCGCTGGCGATGATGATCGTGTCGCCCACCAGCACCGGCTCGGGCAGCGCGTCATGGGTATGGCCCGACAGGATCACGTCGATCCCGCTGACAGCGCCGGCCATCTTCTTGTCCACGTCAAAGCCGTTATGGCTGAGGCAGACCACCAGCTCGGCACCCTGATCGCGCACCTCGTTGACCATCTGCTGCATGTTGTCGTCGCGGATGCCAAAGCTGTAATCGGGGAACATCCAGCCGGGATTGGCAATCGGCATATAGGGGAAGGCCTGACCGATCACGGCGATCTTCACACCACCACGCTCATAGAATTCGTAAGGTTTGAACTCGGCCGCGGGCTCGTCCCACTCGGCGTCGAAAATGTTCTGGCCCAGCGCGTCGAAGGGCAGCCCCTCGACCAGTTCGCGCACGCGGTCCTGACCCAGGGTGAACTCCCAGTGAAAGGTCATCGCGTCGGGCTTGAGGGCATTCATCACGTTGACCATGTCCTGGCCTTCGGTGTGATAGCAGGTATAGGAACCGTGCCAGGTGTCGCCGCCATCCAGCAGCAGCGCATCGGGGCGCGCGGCGCGGATCGCCTTGACCACGGTGGCCACGCGATCCAGCCCGCCGACCCGGCCATATTCCTTCGCCAGCGCCGAGAAATCGTTATAGGTCAGCGCGTAATGGCTGGGGCTGCCATCCTCGATGCCGTAAAGCTTGCGGAAATCCGCGCCGGTGACATGGGGCACCTCGCCCTTGTTGGGGCCGACGCCGATATTGATCTCCGGCTCGCGGAAATAGATCGGCTTCATCTGCGCGTGAATGTCGGTGATATGGATCAGGCTGACATTGCCGAACGTGTCGAATTCGAGCAGTTGGTCCTGTGTCAGCGCCTGTTGCGCTGCAAGCTTCGCCCAGTTGCCGAACCCGCTTGCACCATAAAGCGCCGAGGCCGCCATGCTGA
>CAZMZS010000139.1:0-5099 GCA_964570675.1 uncultured Roseovarius sp.
GCGATGCAGCCCAACCTGGTGCAGACGCTGGAAAACAACCCCGCCTTCGTTCATGGCGGCCCCTTCGCCAATATCGCGCATGGCTGCAATTCGGTCATGGCGACGACCACGGCTTTGAAACTGGCAGATTACGTTGTGACCGAGGCGGGCTTCGGCGCGGATCTGGGCGCCGAGAAGTTCATGAACATCAAGTGCCGCAAGGCGGGGCTTGCACCCTCGGCCGTGGTGGTGGTGGCCACCGTGCGCGCCATGAAGATGAATGGCGGCGTCGCCAAGGCCGATCTGGGCGAGGAAAACGTGGAGGCGGTCCAGAATGGCTGTCCGAACCTGGGCCGTCATATCGAGAACGTCAAATCCTTCGGTGTGCCAGTTGTCGTGGCGATCAACCATTTCGTGACCGACACCGATGCCGAGGTGCAGGCGGTGAAGGATTATGTCGCCGAGCAGGGCAGCGAGGCAATCCTGTGCCAGCACTGGGCCAAGGGCTCGGAAGGGACCGAGGAACTGGCGACCCGCATCGCCGAGATCGCCGATGCCGATCAGGCCAATTTCGCGCCGCTTTACGCCGACAGCATGCCCTTGCTGCAAAAGATCGACACGATCGCCAAGCGTATCTACCGCGCCGACGAGGTGCTGGCCGATCAGAAGATCCGCAACCAGCTCAAGGAATGGGAAGACGCGGGTTATGGTGATCTGCCGGTCTGCATGGCCAAGACGCAATACAGCTTCACCACCGACCCGAACCGCCGGGGCGCGCCGGTCGGCCATTCGGTGCCGATCCGCGAAGTGCGCCTGAGCGCGGGTGCGGGTTTCGTCGTGGTGATCTGCGGCGAGATCATGACCATGCCCGGTCTACCCAGCAGGCCCGCTGCCGAGGCGATCAAGCTGAACGCGGATGGCGATATCGAGGGCCTGTTCTGAACGACGACGCTTGAATTTCCGCGCCCCGCCTATGTATGCGGGGCGTGATGGCTATCCATTTCGGAAGGGGACTGCGATGACGGCTCAGATCATCGACGGCAAGGCATTCGCGGCCAGGGTGCGCGAAAAGGTGGCGGGTCATGTGGCGCGCCTGAAGGAAGAGCATGGGATCGTTCCCGGTCTTGCGGTGGTGCTGGTGGGCGAGGACCCGGCCAGCCAGGTCTATGTGCGCTCGAAGGGCAAGCAAACCGTCGAGGTCGGGATGAATTCCTATGAGCACAAACTGGACGCTGACGCCTCGCAGAAGGAACTGCTGGGCTTGATCGAGCGCCTCAACAACGATCCGGCGGTGCACGGGATACTGGTGCAATTGCCGCTGCCGGGTCACATCGACGAAGAGTTGGTGATCAACGCGGTCGATCCGGCCAAGGACGTGGACGGGTTTCATATCTCGAATGTGGGTCTTTTGGGGACCGGGCAGAAATCCATGGTGCCCTGTACGCCACTCGGGTGTTTGATGATGCTGCGCGACCACCTTGGCAGCCTGTCGGGGCTCAATGCCGTGGTGATCGGGCGCTCGAATATCGTGGGCAAGCCGATGGCGCAGCTTTTGCTGGGTGACAGCTGCACCGTGACGATCGCCCACAGCCGCACGAAGGATATTCAGGAAGTGACCGGGCGGGCCGATATCGTGGTCGCTGCCGTCGGTCGCCCCGAGATGGTGACCGGCGCATGGATCAAGCCTGGCGCGACGGTGATTGACGTGGGCATCAACCGCATCGACGCACCGGAAAAGGGCGAGGGCAAGACCCGGCTCGTGGGCGATTGCGACTACGAGAGCTGTGCCGAGGTGGCGGGCGCGATCACCCCGGTCCCCGGCGGGGTCGGGCCAATGACCATCGCCTGCCTTCTGGCAAATACGGTGACCGCCTGTTGCCGCGCCAACGGGCTGAGCGAACCCGAGGGGCTGACTGCCTGAACAGGCGGCTTGCGGCGCAATTCAGACCGGCGCGAGGGGAATCATCGTGCCGGTCAGCATCGCGATATGAATGTCCTTGCCATCGTTGCGGGCAAAGACATCGGCCTGAACGATGACCAGACGGCGGCCCGGCTTGATCACTTTGCCGTGAGCGATCAGCAACTCGCCCTTCCCCGGTGCCAGCAGATTGATCTTCATTTCGGTGGTCAGCACCTCGTGATCCGCGGGCATGACCGACAGCGCAGCATAGCCCGCGGCGCTGTCGGCGATGGCAAATGTCAGGCCGGCATGGGCAAAACCGTGCTGCTGGCGACTGCCAGGCAGGATCGGAGCATGAATTTCGGTCGCGCCAGCCGCAACATGCATCATGTTGGCGCCAAGCGTGGTCATCATGGATTGCGCGGCGAAACTTTCGCGTATCCTTTGATCCACGGTCGGGCAAAGCGGCTTGAAATCGTTCATCTTGCGCAAACATGCCTCATCTAATGGCGGACAGGCGCGTCAGAGTGCACCGTTGGCATGCGATGAAAACCTCTATAGGGTAGTGGCGCAACATAAATCGGGCCCAGATGGTTGAGTTCAGTAAACTTCGTTTCGTCTTTACGGAGACGTTCAGCACGTTGGTATCACCTACAACGGTTTTCATCTGGGTAACCTGCGTAGCCATAGCGACCGTTGCAGGGCCATTCGGAACACTCCTTTACATGGACGTGGTGGAGCGCGCGCTCTACTGGGGCTTGGTGACGACCGGGGGGATCGTGGTCGGGTATACCATGTATGCCGTCGCCCTGTTGATCCTCGGCGAGAATCGCCCGTTCCTGTTCGATCCCTTCACGGCGCTGATGATCGCCTGCCTGTTGGGGCCGTTGGTCTGGTTTCTGCGCTCCAACATTCAGGCTGATGCACCCGAAGGATTGATCAGCCTCGGGGGGGTCATATTCAATACATTCGTGATCTCGCTCGGCGTGCTGGCGTCGCGGCGCCAGATCTGCCGGTTGACTCCGGTGCCGCTGCGGTCCGGGTTGAGCGATGCGGTCGGCACGACCTCACTTCCGGGGCCGCGCCTGCTGCGGCGCCTCTCTGACGACGTCCGCGCCCCGGTGCTGCGGCTCAGCGCGAATGACCATTATGTCGAGGTGGTGACGACACGGGGCAAGCAGGTTCTGCGGTTGCGCCTCTCGGATGCGATAAACGAGATGGAACCTGCCGAAGGGTTTTGTGTCCACCGCTCGCATTGGGTGACGCGCAGCGCGATCATGCAGGTCGAACGTGAGAACGCTCATAAACTGTTCGTGCTGCTGAAGAATGGCGACCGGGTGCCGGTCAGCCGCACCTATCGCGGCGAACTCGAACGCATGGGCATCATGGCGCCACAGGCGCAAAACAAGCTGGCGATCGCCGGACGCAATTGAATGTCGCGCGGCGCTGGCCCGGTTTCAGCCAAACTTATGGTGCCTATTTCACGATCTTCTCGTCCTTGACGAACATGTTCGCCCAGGCCCGGTCGATCAGTTCGGGGGTCATCTGATAGGGGATACCCTCGAACTCGCAGATCGAGATCATCTGATCGATCAGGAAGACCGGCTGATAATTCGCATAGATGTTGTCAATGGTCGGATATTTCACCTTGAGCAGATGCACCAGCGCGGCCTCATCGAGTGGCATCTGCTTTTTCTTGGCGACCATGGCAAAGATCTTGAGGAAGTTTTCCTGGTTGGGCCCGTCGATCTTGATCTTGAAGAAGATCCGGCGCAGGGCGGCCTGGTCGAAGATCTCGTTGGGGTGGAAGTTGGTCGAGAAGATCACCAGCGTGTCGAAGGGCACCTCGAATTTCTCGCCCGATTGCAGGGCAAGGATATCCTTGGATTCTTCCAGCGGTACGATCCAGCGGTTGACCAGCGCCTGGGGCGGCTCGGCCTGGCGGCCAAGGTCGTCGACGATGAAGATGCCGCCGGTGGATTTCAGCTGCAGCGGCGCCTGGTAGGTGCGTGCCGTCGGGTTGTAGACGAGATCCAGCATGTTGAGGCTGAGTTCGCCGCCGGTCACGACGGTGGGGCGCTCGCATTGAACATAGCGGGTATCGAAGGTGCGCTTGCGGCGCAGGCTGTTGGGGTCGTCTTGTTCCACCTCGGCCTTGGAGTGCACGATCGGGTCATAGACGGTGATAACCTGGCCGGAATATTCGATGGCGCGCGGCACATAGACCCGGTCGCCCATCGCGTCGCGAATCCCGTTCGAGATGCTAGATTTACCGTTGCCCGGCGGGCCATACATCAGGATTGAGCGACCGGCCGACACCGCCGGCCCAAGGTGGTCAAGCAGGCTGTCGGGCAAAACCAGGTGGCCCATGGCGCCGGTCAACTCGTTGCGGGTGATCTGGATGTTGCGGATCGACTGGCGTTTGACCTGTTCGCGGTAGGCCGCCAGCGGCACGGGCATGGCGCCGTAATATTCCGACTGGGACAGCGCATCGAGCGCGCGGGATTTGCCCGCATCCGTCAGCTGAAACCCCATTTCACTGCCCGAATTGGCGTTCAGCGTGCCTGTTGCCTCGACCAGTTTCTGTTCGCGGGCGATGTCGATCAGTTCCTGCGTCACGGCGCGCGGCAGGCAGATCGCATCGGCCAACTCGCTGGCGGTGTCCACGTTCTTGCGGAACATGGTCTTGATAAGGATATCGCGCATCATGACGATCGGCAGCTGCATGTCCTGAAGGCCGCTCGGAGGCGGCGGCGGCTGGACGCCCTGCTGGGTCGGTTGCATGTTCATCTGTTTCTGCCCGCGGTTTTGTGTTGCACGTCAAAAAGCGTCCCGCGCGGCGGCGGGGCCATGATGTGACCATGGCGCGCAAACATGCAGAAATTATGGAGAGGGTCGGGCAGGTGCGGGGCAGGGGCTCAGCTGCCGAAGGCGACGCCAAGACCGAGATAGATTATCAGCGTGCTGCCAAGGGCAAAGCCCATGGGAAACTTGGGCCCGCTTGACCAGCTTGCCCAGTCCGGCGCCAATTGGCGAAGGCGGCTGCCCCGGACCAGACGGTGGGTGGCGTAACAGGCCAGCATGTTGGTGGCCAGGATGAGCAACAGGAAGGTCAGATCGCCAATGGCGATAAAGGGCGCAGCGGCGGCCAGGAACTTGGAATCCCCGGCGCCCATCATGCCTGCGGCATTGGCCAGCATGCCGATCACCAGCATGACCA
>CAZMZS010000139.1:5199-6791 GCA_964570675.1 uncultured Roseovarius sp.
TTGCTGACGTTGCCCTCAAGCGCGTTCAGGCTGCGTGCGGCGGCTTCGAAATGCTGCGGATGGGTTTCGATCGCATCGCGCAGCAAGCCCTTGCCGATCTCGGTGTCGCCCTGCTTGATGGCCGAAAGACCAAGCGTATACATCAGTTGGGCGCGTTCTTCCTGATTGGTGGGAATAACCGGCAACACGTATTTCTTCTGTGCGCCGCGGGCCAGAACAAGGTTGTTCTTGGCGGTGAACAGCGCGTTGTCCTGCCGGATCGCGTCCGAGAAGAGACGCTCGGCGCCGCTGAAATCGCCGCGTGTCAGCTTGGAATAGCCCCAGTTGTTCATCACGCCCGCGGGGCGCGTGGTCAGGCCAACGGCGGTTTCGTAAAAGCTGTCGGCCTTCTTCCAGTTCTGGTTGCTGTCGGCGATCATCGCCTCAAGGCGGTATCGCTTGAAGGTCTCATGCGTGGGCGGGATGGAATCCAGAACCTCGTCGGCGCGTTTCCATTCGTTGTTGCGGATCAGCGCATCTGCATATTCGACCTGGTCGTCATTGGTGGCCTCTTCATGCGAGGCCACGGATTTCCAGGCCGACACCGCCTCGGTGCTGCGCTTGGCGCGCACAAGCGATTTGGCCAGGCCGCGCCTGAGATCGATCCGGTCAGGTTTTTCGCTGGTGGCGCGCTGGAAATACGAGACCGCCTCGTCGGCGTCGGCCACATTCAGCATCACGTCGTTGAGATTGCTTTCATCCACGACATTGACGCTCTGGAAAGCGCGATCAACATCGGCATCCTTGGACTCTCCGCAGCCCGCAAGGGCGATGGCGCCTGTCATGCACAGGGAAATAAAGATAGGTCGGCGCATTTGTTGCGTCCTTTTACTGCCTCTGCCTCATCCCGGTATTCGGCGGATCAGAAAGTCGCTGCTGCCACGCCGTACCAGTTTATAATCTTGTTCTTGAGCAGCAGCATAATAGTTTTCTTCCGATTTTGCGAGAGCTAAGCGCAGATTGTCGCGGATTGCGTCACTTGCGCCATTGTCGAATCCGTATGCACGGCGAAAGACTTGGGCGGCCTCGTTGATTTCGCCCTTTTCCATGAGCACAACACCAAGGTTGTTCCATATCTCGGGAGAGTCCTCGTCCTTTTCGATTGCGTCGCGTAACAGGCGTTCGGCGCTGCCAAGACGGCCAAGGCCCAGATTGGCGCTGCCCAGCCCCGCCAGAACATCTGCGGTCATGCCATGTTCCAGCGCGGCGCGCGAATAGGCGTCGATCGCCAGATCATATTCGCCCGCATCCATCAGGCGATGGCCCACCACAAGCCCATCCACCGTCTCGCCGCTGCGCGCCACGCCCGGTGCGTAAGGCCCTTCATGCGAAACGCCCGGACTGCAGGCAGCCAGGGCGATCACCAATGCCAGAGTTGCCCCTGCCCGTATCATGTTGCCTCGCCGTTATTGGCCGGCCATCGTGAACAGTTCCATGATACCAAGAACCGACGGGCCGACCAGGATGATAAGCAATGGCGGAACTGTAAGCATCATCGTGGCCAATGTCATCTTCGTCGGCAGCTTGTTGGCCTTTTCTTCGGCCCGCATGAC
>CAZMZS010000140.1:0-6783 GCA_964570675.1 uncultured Roseovarius sp.
CGGTCATTGGGACGGCGAGGAAGAGGCGCGCTGGATCGGTGACGAGATCGAGGCGATGCAGCGCGGCACGCGCGGCCTGCGGCCCTTTTCGCTGGATGACATGGCGATCCTTGTGCGCGCGAGCCACCAGATGCGTGCCTTCGAGGACCGGTTCCTGACAATCGGGCTGCCCTATCGGGTGATCGGTGGGCCGAGGTTCTATGAGCGGATGGAGATCCGCGACGCCATGGCCTATTTCCGGCTGGTCATCAGCCCTTCGGACGATCTGGCCTTTGAACGGGTCGTGAACACGCCCAAGCGCGGGCTGGGCGAGAAGGCGGTTCAGACGATCCAGCGGATCGCTCGCGAGAATGGCGTGCCGCTGTTGGATGGGGCCGCGATGGCGGTGGAGCAGGGCGCGATCAAGGGCAAGGGCGCGCAGGCGCTGGGCAAGCTGGTCATGGACCTGTCGCGCTGGGGCCGAATGGCGGGCGAGGGCGAGCCGAGCCACATGGAACTGGCCGGGATCATCCTGGATGAATCCGGCTATACGGAGATGTGGCAGAACGACAAGAACCCGGATTCGCCGGGGCGGCTTGAGAACCTCAAGGAACTGGTGAAGGCGCTGGAGCAGTTCGAGAACCTTGCCGGGTTCCTCGAGCATGTCAGCCTGATCATGGAGAACGAGAGCGAGGAGCAGGCCGAGAAGGTCAGCATCATGACGCTGCATGCCGCCAAGGGGCTGGAATTTCCGGCCGTGTTCCTGCCGGGCTGGGAGGACGGGCTGTTCCCGTCGCAGCGCTCGATGGATGAAAGCGGATTGAAGGGGGTCGAGGAGGAACGGCGGCTGGCCTATGTGGGCATCACCCGCGCCGAGGAGGTCTGCACGATCTCGTTTGCGGGGAACCGGCGGGTATTCGGCCAGTGGCAAAGCCAGATGCCGTCGCGCTTCATTGATGAATTGCCCGAGGCGCATGTCGAGGTGCTGACCCCGCCGGGGCTTTATGGCGGTGGCTATGGCGCGGCGGCGTCGATGCACGAAGAGAGCGGGCTTGAGGCGCGCGCGGCGGAGGCGAATGTCTATAACTCGCCCGGCTGGCGGCGCCTGCAGGAAGCGCGCATGTCGTCGCGCCCGAGCGGGCAGACCCGCGGCGCGGCGGTGATCGACGCGCAGGCGGTCAGCGCGCATGTGGTGGGCGAGCGCGTCTTTCACCAGAAATTCGGCTATGGCGCGATCATCGCCATCGAGGGCGACAAGCTGGAGATCGCCTTTGAGAAGGCGGGTGTGAAGAAGGTGGTCGCGCGTTTCGTGACCGGCACGGATGACGTCCCGTTCTGAAAGAGGGGGCGCTGCCCCCGTCGCGCAAGCGCGACTCCCCCGGGATATTTGAAAACAGAAGAAGGCCGGGATGGACGGCCGACTTGATTGCCGGGGCGCGTTCTTGCACGCGGGACGCGGGTCGTTTTGCGCCCCGTGGTGACGCATTCGCGGCTTGCGCGACTCTGTCGGTTGGGTCAAGGTCGGGGTCCGAGGTGCCCGCATTCTGCGGGAGAATTGGGAAGCCGGTGCAAATCCGGCGCTGCCCCCGCAACGGTCAGGATGGGGGATGCGGCCTTGGCCACTGGATCGCGCGACGATCCGGGAAGGCGCCGCATCCGATCCCGCCAAGCCCGGAAACCAGCCTTGGACCAACGTCAAGCCGCGGGGGGCGGTGCGGGCGCGTGGCCCTTTCCCGCAGTCGCAGGGGCTTGCCGTCGGTTCTTTCCCTTCGCCCCAGACGGCCCGGGGTGTGGCCGCAGGAGAGAACGCGATGTGTGTGACCCGGATCATCGATGGGTTGGAAATGAGCGAGGCGACGGGTCGTGAGGCCGATGTCGCCGCGCGCATGGGGCTTCTGGAGTGGATTTTCGACGAGGCGGGCAGCGTGAGCGCCGACGCCGCGCGCGCGGCGCTGCAAAGCCCGGCGGCGCAGAACCCGGTCAGCCCGGCGGCGCGCGCCTTTGTGGGGTTCTTAACGGATGCCAGCCGCGCGATGAATGGCGGGGCGGGTGGGCGACGCCGGGCACGCGGGCGATTGAATTAACCCCCAAGCGGCCTCAGTCCACACCAACGGGCGATGAACAGCGCGATCACCTCGGTCGTGCGCTGCACCGAGGCGAGGTCCACTTTTTCGTCAAAGCCGTGGATGCTGTCGGCGAGGGGGCCGTAACAGAGGCTGGGGATGCCGTGGTAGAGCCCGTAAAAGCGGGTGTCGGTGAGCGCGGTCCAGGATTCCTCGGGAAGCTTGGCATCGCCGGTGACGGCACAATGCGCCCCGGCCAGCGCGGCCTCGGGTTCCGCGGCATTTTCCAGAGCGAAGCCATCGGCCATGAAGCCGGTCCATTCGATCTCGGGCGGGTTGTCGCGCAGGAAGGGATGGTCGGCGGCGGCCTCCTTGATGGTGGCGATGATCTGCGCGCGGCGCTCGGACACCACGTCGCCGGGCAGCAGGCCCATGCGGCAATCCACATCGCACCAGGCGGGCAGGCTCGAGGTCCAGTCGCCGCCCGCGATCTTGCCGGCATTGAAGTTGAGAGGGTGATTCACGTCTTTGTAAAGCGGGTGGCGCGCGGCGTCCTCGTCGTTCCAGCGGGCTTCCATTTTCTGAAGGGCGGCGATCAGGTGCATCGCGGCGGTGATGGCGCTTGAACCAGTGCCCGCATAGGCCACATGCGCGGGGCGGCCACGCACCTTGAGGCGGAACCAGATCGCGCCGACCTGCGCGCGCACCAGCCTGTGCGCGGTCGGTTCGGGAATGAAGGCGCAATCGGCCCGGTAGCCGCGCGCCAGCGTGGCCAGAGCGCCGAGACCCGAGCTTTCCTCTTCGACGACCGATTGGTAATGGAGCCGTCCTGCCGGGGCATAGCCCGCGCGCCGCAGCGCATCTACCGCGAAGAGGGCCGCGACCTTGCCCGCCTTCATGTCGCCCGCGCCGCGCCCATACATCCAGCCGTCACGCGTCTCGGGCGCGTAGGGCGGGCTTTGCCACATGCCAAGCGGCCCTTCGGGCACCACGTCAAGATGGCCTTGAAGGATGAGCGAGCGCCCTTCGGGTGAGGCGGCGCCGTCAGGCACGAGCGTGCCGACCACCGAGCGCACCGAGGTCACTTCGCCCGCGCAGTCGCAAAATCCGGGCTCGTCGCGCAGCGTGTCGATCGGGGCGGTCCAGTCATCGACCTGCCAGCCACGCGCCCGCAGCGCACCGGCCATGAAATCGAGCGCGGCGTCTTCCTGGCCGCGGCGGCTGGGAATGCGGGTGAAATCGGTGAGGAAACGGGTCTGGCGCTCGAACCCGTCTGCAACGGCGGAAATGATGGCGTCGCGCAGCGATGGGTCGTCGGGGGAAAGGGTCATGTCTGAATGTCCTGATGGGTCTGCGCGGGATACGAGCAGAGATCAGCGAGGACAGTCAAGGGCTTGGGGGAAAAGAAAAGCGGCGGTGCCAGGGAGGAGGAGAGGCACCGCCGCTTCTTTTTACGAGCGGCCCAGGGAGGAGGAGAGGGCCTTTCGCAATCTGTACGGGTCCGAAGACCCGGGGTCTTAATGGCGGCGGCCCAGGGAGGAGGAGAGGGCCGCCGCCGTTTACAGATGTCTCAGGGAGGAGGAGAGAGACATCTGAATCCTCAAATCAGTTCAATAGCGCGTCCCGTAGACGGCTTCGTGGGCCTTGGCGCGGATGCCCGAGCGGGCAATCCCCAGATCGGCCAGCGTGCGGTCGTCCAGCTTGCGCAGCTCGTTCAGTGTGGTGCGATAGATGCGGTAATCCGCGAAGCGCAGCATCATGTGATGCAGTGCAGCGCTGAATTCCAGGCCGAGACCGGTTTCTGCTGCGCGGGTATAGGACGCATAGGTCATTTTCTTCGTTACTCTCAGGCTTCCAGCTGCGTTGCATGCTGTATGTGTCGTTGTTGATATGAAGATAGCTAAATGCTGCGCTTGCACAATCCCCATATCGAGCAATGCTGCTATGCAGCGAATGCATAAGCCACTATGACCTAACGTTAATCTCGGGTTCCATTTTTTAAGCGCTTCATGTCTGGTGGCGGCGCTGGTCTTTGTCTGTGGCGTAAAATCTGCCACCTATTGCAGCATCAGGAAGCGCAGATTGGCATGTCTGAAACGCGGGACGTGATTCTGACGTAGCTGAAGCGGCGGGAGCTGCCGGGCGGGACACGCCGGTGTCGGGCGTTATGATGCGCGCTCAGCGTCCAGAACGGTCAGGTGCGATTCGTGATCGACGTGCAGAGGTCAGACATGGCCCGGAAGATGGAACCCCTGCGCGCCGCCGCCGCGCGGGACGCGTTGTCGGTGCCCGGTCTGCAGGCCGTGAGTGTGGCGCTGGCGGCGCAGCTGGTCGAGAACGAGATCGCCTGGGCGAGGCGCGCAAGGGGGTCAGCCCGCCTCGGGGCGCTCCACCGCCACCAGCCCAAGGTCGCGCGCCGAATCGAGCGACAGCACCCCCGTCTGCAGCCCGCGCGGCGCCTGGAAGGCACGCACGGCGGCGCGGGTGCGGGCATCCATCTGGCCATTGACGGGGCCCTTATAAAGCCCGCGCACCTTGAGCGCGCGTTGCAGCGAAGCGATGAAATCCGGGGTGCGTGCATCCTCGCAAGGGGCACGGAACCATGTGACCTCGCGTTCGCGCAGAATGGCTTGGCGGGTCTCGGTCCGGTAAACGGCCGCTTTCAGCGGTTGGCCTTCGATCGTATAGCTGGCGGGGTGGAGCAGCACCTGTTCGGTCACGGTCTCGACGACCGCCGGCGTGACCTGCTTGCCCCAGCAGGTGCCCGGCGCGGCACCGGGCGGCGCTTCGCGCAGGCTTTGCGCAAGGCCGGGTTCACCGGGCGGCTGGCCGGGGGCACAGGCGGTCGCGACAAGGGCAACCGACAGAAGGGCAATGGAACGGGGCGTCATGCTCGGGCCTCGGGGGCGGTGTTTTGCCGACACTCTAGACGGTTTCACACCGCCGGGGAAGCGGCGGCGCTGCGGCGCGCGGTCTTGCGCCAACGCGACCGAACAAATGCGGAACACGTTGATTTTGTCGCAACACTATGCCCGAAGGGTCGCAAATCGGGCTGGTCTGAACTACATGGCTTGGCTAGGAACCCTACCAGTCTGGCACGTTTGAAAGAGAAAGAGTTCATGGCGAAGATCACCTATATCGAGCATGACGGCACCACGCATGAGGTCGATGTGGCCAATGGCCTGACCGTGATGGAAGGCGCGCGCGACAACAACATTCCCGGCATCGAGGCCGATTGCGGCGGGGCTTGCGCCTGCTCGACCTGCCATGTCTATGTCCATCCCGACTGGGTCGAGAAGCTGCCCGGCAAGGACGACATGGAAGAGGACATGCTGGATTTCGCCTATGAGCCCGATCCGAAGCGTTCGCGCCTGACCTGCCAGCTCAAGGTCACCGACGATCTTGACGGGCTGGTCGTGCAGATGCCCGAAAAGCAGATCTGATGGCGTGGGCGGGGTGGCTTGCCGGCGGTGTCGCGGGGCTTGCGATGCTCTGTGCGCCCGCCCTTGCGCAAGAGATCACCGGCGCCGCCTACGCCGATCCGACAACGCGCTACGACCACGGCGTGCTGGGCGACGACGTGGAATGGGGCGCGCTCAGACTCGATCTTTCGGATGGCCGCCAGCTGACCATGACCCTGCCGGAGTCACAGGTCTTCGAGGATATCGCGCCGCGCCTTGCCGATGTGAACGGTGATGGTGCGCCCGAGGTCATCGTCGTCGAGGCCAGCCTTCGCCTTGGCGCGCGGCTGGCTGTCTGGGGCGCTGCAGGGCGGCTGGCGGCGACGCCCTATATGGGGCGTCCTCATCGCTGGCTCGCCCCCGTGGGCGTGGCCGATCTGGATGGCGACGGCATGCCCGAGATCGCCTATATCGACCGGCCCCACCTGCTCAGGCTGCTCCGGGTCTGGCGTCTGGAGGATAACAAGCTCGTCCACGTTGCGGATGCGCCCAATCTCACCAATCACCGGATCGGCTGGGATCATATCCCCGGCGGGATCCGCGATTGCGGCGATGGCCCCGAGATCATCGCCGCGAGCAGGGATTGGTCGCGGGTCATGGCCGTGCAATTCGTGAATGACCGCCTTGAAAGCCGCGTGCTTGGCCCCGCCACCGGCCCTGACAGCCTGAACGCCGCCCTCACTTGCCGCTAAGCTTCATCTTGCCTTAAATACTCCGGGGAGCGCGAGGGGCCGCGCCCCTCGCATCGGTCGGATCGCCCAGGCGATCCGATCCCTTGCGCCTCAGAGCGCCCGCCAGCCGATATCGCGTCTGCAGAACCCTTCGGGCCAGTCGATCCGGTCAACCATCGCATAGGCACGGTCGCGCGCCTGCATGAGCGACGCGCCGCGCGCCGTGACGTTCAGGACCCGACCGCCCGCGGCGACGATCTGGCCGTCCTTTTCGGCGGTGCCCGCATGGAAGACCATGTGGAAACTGTCCTCGGCGCAATCATCGAGCCCCTTGATCACCGAGCCTTTCTCATAGGCACCCGGATAGCCCCGGGCCGCCATCACCACGGTCATGGCATGGTCGTCGGCCCAGTTGACGCGCGCCTCGTCAAGGCGGCCCTCGGCGGCGGCCTGCATGAGGTCCAGCGCCTGCGCGCCAAGGCGCATCATCAGCACCTGGCATTCCGGGTCGCCGAAGCGGACATTGTATTCCACCAGCCTCGGATCGCCGTTTTCGATCATCAGCCCGGCATAAAGCACCCCCTGATAGGGCGTGCCGCGCCGCGCCAT
>CAZMZS010000141.1:0-6749 GCA_964570675.1 uncultured Roseovarius sp.
GCGTCTCCGCGAGGGAGTTACAGTCCCCTGCCACACCTTGCGGCCTGTCGCCCACGGACCGGGACATTGCCCCGGACGTGAGGGCGTATTTAGGAAAGCGGGTCTGGGGCGTCAACCCGAAAATGGCTTGCGCCGCCCTGCGTGGCCACGCATTGTCGCCGCGCATCAGGAAAGGGCGAGCATGGCCGTGAAGAAACCCCGTTGGGTGATCGAGAAGGAACAGGCGAAAAAGGCGGCGAGCGCCGAGACGGTCTGGCTTTTCGGGCTGCATGCGGTGCGCGATGCACTGATGAATCCGGCGCGCGAGAAGCTGAAGCTGATCGTCACGAAGAACGCCGCCGACAAGCTGGAAGAGGCGATCGGTGCCGCCGGGATCACGCCCGAAATGACCGATCCGCGCAAGTTTGCGGCGCCGCTGGATCCGCAATCGGTGCATCAGGGCGCGGCGCTGGAGGTGAAGCCGCTGGATTGGGGCAGCGTTGAGGATATCTGCGCGGCCGCGCCGGGCGAGGCGCCGCCAAGGGTGCTGTTGCTGGACCGGGTGAGCGATCCGCATAACGTGGGGGCGATCCTGCGCTCGGCGGAGGTGTTCGGGGCCTGCGCGGTGATCGCGACGCGCCATCATTCGGCGCCCGAGACCGGCGCGCTGGCCAAGACGGCGAGCGGGGCGCTGGAGCGACAGCCCTATCTGCGCGTGACGAACCTGGCGCGGGCGATCAGCGCGTTGCAGGACATGGGATACCTTGTTCTGGGGCTTGCGGGCGAGGCCGAGGCCGGAATCGAGACCGTGCTTGAGGGGCGCCGCGACGGCGCGGTGGCGCTGGTGCTGGGGGCCGAGGGGCCGGGACTGCGCGAAAAGACGCGCGAAAGCTGCGACGCTTTGGCGCGAATCAGTTTTTGGGGCGATTTCGGATCGCTCAACGTCTCGAATGCGGCGGCGGTGGCCTTATATGCATCAAGACGCTGAACAACCGCGCAATGGCAAGAGAGAGAATGCAGCCCAAGATCGCCACATGCAATTATTGCGGCACGCGCGCCGTGCTGGTCCTGGAGCCGGGGCGCCACGAGCTGAGTTGTTCGGGCTGCGGGGCGCCGCTGCACGAGATGAAGTTCATGCCGCAACCTGCTGCAAGAGCGAAGAAAGCCGCCCCTGCGCCGGTGATGGAAAAACCCCGCAAAACCCGCCGCGCCGCGCCTGAAACGCGCTCCTGTGCCAAGCGGCACAAGGGAGAATACAGAGCGCGCAAGAAGCGCAAATCGCTCAGGCGCAAGATTTGGGGCGAGGTCTGGGACATCGTCGAGGACCTGTTCGATTGAGCCGCGAGGCGGTCGCGCAGAGGTGATCACAAAGGCTTTACAAACTCTTTTTATCTTCAAAAGCGTTCCTATCTAAGAACCCGAAGCGCTGATACGGAACATCGGCGTTTCGCTTCACTGTCCCTCGTTCCGCGACTGGCGCCCAAGGTTTTCCTTGGGCGCTTTTTTATTGCGGGAAAGCACGCTAGTTTGAGTGCCATGAGCGAAGAGTATTCAGACGCCTTTCTGCGCGAGATCCTGACCCGCACGCGGCGCGTGGCGGTGGTGGGCGTGTCGATGAACCCGGTGCGCCCGAGCTATTACGTGGCGCGTTACCTGAGCCTGAAGGGGTTCGAGGTGGTGCCGGTCAATCCGGGCCATGCGGGCGAGATGCTGTTCGGGGCGCGCGTTGTGGCCAGCCTGAGCGAGATCGGGGGCAAACTCGACATGGTTGATATCTTCCGCCGCTCCGAGCATGTGGGGCCGATTGTCGACGAGGCGCTGGCGGCGTTCCCCGAGCTTGCCACGATCTGGATGCAGATCGGTGTCGTGAATGAGTCGGCGGCCGAAGTTGCACGGGCACGCGGGGTGGACGTGGTCATGAACCGCTGCCCCAAGATCGAGTATCAGCGCCTGTTTGGCGAGTTGCGCATGGGCGGCTTCAATACCGGGGTGATTTCCTCGAAGCTCTAGGAAAAGGGGGCGCTGCCCCCGCCGCGCCAAGGGCGCGACTCCCCCGGAGTATTGTTGGAACAATGAAAGTGCGGGGCGTTCAGCCGGCGTCGATATCGGCGGCGATCCGGGTGTCGCGCAGGGGGCGCACGCGGTCGATCGAGGCCTGGTAGAGCGGATGCGCCTTGTAGGCGGCAAGATCGGCCTCGGACTCGAATTCGGCGTAAACCACGAAATCGACATCGGCATTGGAGAGTCGGTCGGCGCGCAGGTTTGGGCGGACCTCGAAATGGCGGGCATGGGGGATGCCCGAAAGCAGGTTGAGGCCGGTCTCGATTTCGCCGAGATCGGCCGCGTCGCGGGCGGTGAAGAAGACGATATGTCGGATCATCGCGGGCGGGCGGCCTTTTCCTGAAGGCCCGAGCGGGACTGGCGGCGGGCGAGTTCGTCCATCACGTCCGCAAGCGCCACGTCGCGCGCGCGCAGCATCACCATGAGGTGATAGAGCACGTCGGCGGCCTCGGATGTGAGGCGGTCGGGATCGTTGCGCACGGCTTCGATCACGGCCTCGACGGCCTCTTCGCCGAATTTCCGGGCGGCGTGTTCGGGGCCGCGCGCGAGAAGCTGGGCGGTCCAGCTTTCGTCGGGGGGGGCGCTTGCGCGGGTCGCGACGATCTGTTCGAGTTCTTCGAGGGTCATGCGCCTGTCCTTGTGGGGATGCCGTTGGCGGCCATGTGATCCTTGGCCTGCTGGATCGTGAAGGTGCCGAAATGGAAGATCGAGGCGGCCAGCACGGCGCTGGCGCCGCCCTTGGTCACGCCGTCAACGAGGTGGTCGAGCGTGCCAACCCCGCCCGAGGCGATCACGGGGATGTCGACCGCGTCGCTGATCGCACGGGTCAGAGGCAGGTTGAAGCCTTCGCGGGTGCCGTCGCGGTCCATCGAGGTGAGCAGGATTTCGCCCGCGCCTTTCGATTCGACCAGGCGGGCGAATTCGACCGCGTCGATGCCGGTCGGTTTGCGCCCGCCATGGGTGAAGATTTCCCATTTGCCGGGGCTGACCGTCTTGGCGTCGATGGCGACGACGATGCATTGGCTGCCGAACTGGTCGGCGGCGCGGCGCACCACGTCGGGATCGGACACGGCGGCGGAATTGAAGCTGACCTTGTCGGCGCCCGCCAGGAGCAGGGCGCGCACGTCTTCGGTGCTGCGCACGCCCCCGCCCACGGTGAGGGGGATGTAGCATTGCTCGGCGGTGCGGCTGACCACGTCGAGCATCACGCCGCGATTCTGGTGGGTGGCGTGGATGTCGAGGAAGCAAAGCTCGTCAGCGCCCGCGGCGTCATAGGCGCGCGCGGCATCCACCGGGTCGCCCGCGTCGCGCAGGTTGACGAAGTTCACGCCCTTGACGACGCGGCCATCGGCGACATCGAGGCAGGGGATGATGCGGATCTTGAGCATGGCGGGTCCGGTTTGTGATCTCACGGAATTGTTTATGGGCAAAGCGCGCGGGTTTCCAGAGGGTAGGGGCGTGACATTCAGCCATGTGAAAGGAGCACGCGATGAGACGGATTCTGGGAGCGATGATGCTTGCGGTGATGGCGCAGGGGGCGGCGGCCTCGGAAGACGACATCATGCGGATGCAGGCGGGCGGCGATGTGGGCGCCACGATGGATGCGCTGGTGGCCGCCGTCGAGGGCGCGGGCGCCACTGTGTTTGCAAGGGTCGATCACGGGGCGGGCGCGGCCGGTGTGGACATGGAGCTGGCGCCGTCGCAATTGCTGATCTTCGGCAATCCCAAGCTGGGCACACCGCCGATGCAGGCCAATGCGCTGGCGGGGCTTTACCTGCCGCTCAAGGTGCTGGTTTACGAGGATGGCGAGGGGCAGGTCTGGCTGGCCTATGAGGACCCCGGCGAGACGCTGGACGATCTGCCCGGTATCGAGAAGAACGCGGGCTATATCCAGAAGATGCGCGGCGCGTTGAGCAAACTGACCGGGAAGGCGGCGGGGAGCTAGGCGCGCATCACCGCGAGCGCCTCGGCGAGGTCGATCGCGCCGTCATAGAGCGCGCGACCCGAGATCGCGCCGTTGAGCGGTGCGCCGCAGGTTTTCAGCGCTTCGAGATCGGCGATGGAACTGACCCCGCCCGAGGCGATCACCGGGATCGACACGGCATTGGCCAGCGCGGCGGTTTCGGCCACGTTCGGGCCTTGCATGGCGCCGTCGCGGTTGATGTCGGTATAGATGATCGCCGCGACGCCCGCATCCTCGAAGGACCGGGCGAGATCCGTCGCCAGAACGTCGGTTTCCTCGGCCCAGCCCTTGGTCGCGACGCGGCCCTTGCGCGCGTCGATGCCCACGGCAACCTGGCCGGGGAAGGCGCGCGCGGCCTCGCGCACGAGGGCGGGATTTTCCACCGCCACGGTGCCCAGGATCACCCGCGCGAGCCCCTTGGAGAGCCAGCGTTCGATGGTGGCCATGTCGCGGATGCCGCCGCCAAGCTGGGCGGGCACCTTGCAGCGTTCAAGGATGGCCTCGACGGGGGCGGCGTTCACGGGTGTGCCGGCAAAAGCGCCGTTGAGATCGACGAGGTGCAGCCATTCGCAACCCGCGCGCACGAAATCCTCGGCCTGGGCGGCGGGATCGTCGTTGAAGACCGTGGCTTGCGCCATCTCGCCCTTGAAGAGGCGCACGGCCTGGCCGTCCTTGAGGTCGATGGCGGGGTAGAGGATCATGCGAAACATCCTTGCAAGCTGACGCTGGGCGCCATTTGGCATGAGGGCGCGCGAAATGCAACGCGACCCGACGTCAGACTTGATTCGCTCCGGCAGGGGCGGCAGCGTCAGGGGTGTGACATGAGGAAGGAGCACAACGATGAAACGACTGGCAGTCGCCGCCGCCGCGCTTGTGGCCAGTGCCGCCGTGGCCGTCGCCGACCCGGTGCTGGGCACCTGGCAGACCGAGGTGGATGACGGGGCGTTCGCCCACGTGGCGATGGAGCCCTGCGGCGAGAATATCTGCGGCATCATCGCGCGCACCTTCCGCGATGGCGCAGAAATTCAATCGGACACCATCGGCGAGATGCTGGTGCGCAACATGGAGCCGGCGGGCGACGGGCATTACGAGGGCAAGGTCTGGCGCCCGTCGAATGGCAAGATCTATATCGGCAAGATCGACCTGGAGGGCAATTCGCTCTATCTGCGCGGCTGCGTGGCGGGTGGATTGATCTGCGCCAAGCAGACTTGGAAGCGCGTACAATAGGTGACTGAGTGGCGGGCGTTCCGCGCCACGCCATGCGCGCGCCGCCCGGGCGCGCTCAGGGTGTCCAGGTCAGGAAATTCGCGATCATGCGCAGGCCGGTGGCCTGGCTTTTCTCGGGGTGGAACTGGGTGCCGACCATGTTGTCACGCCCCACGACGGCGGTGATTGCGCCGCCGTAATCCACATGCGCCAGAAGATGCGCGGGGTTGTCCACGCGGAAATGGTAGGAGTGGACGAAATAGGCGTGGTTGCCGGTGACGATGCCGTCGAAGATCGGGTGGGGATGGTCGATCACCAGATCGTTCCAGCCCATATGCGGCACCTTGAGCGAGGTATCCGAGGGCGCGATGCGTTCGACCGTGCCTGAGATCCAGTCGAAACCATCGGTGGCGCGGTATTCCAGCCCGCGCGTGGCCAGCATCTGCATGCCGATGCAGATGCCCATGAAGGGCTGGCCCCGCGCGATCACGGTTTCCTCGATCGCCTCGAACAGGCCGCGATGATCGTAAAGCTGATCGCGGCAGGCGGGAAAGGCCCCGTCGCCGGGCAGCACGACGCGGCTGGCGCGGCGCACGGTGTCGGGGTCGGAGGTGACGATCACCTCGCCCGAGCCGGTTTCGCGCGCCATGCGTTGAAATGCCTTGGCCGCCGAATGGAGGTTCCCCGATTCATAGTCGATGATGACGGTGGTCATGGCGCTTACAGCGCTCCCTTCGTCGAGGGCACGGCGTCGGACATGCGCGGGTCGGGTTCGACCGCCGCGCGCAGGGCGCGGGCGACGGATTTGAAGGCGGCCTCGGCGATGTGGTGGCTGTTGATGCCGTGCAGCGCATCGACATGGAGCGTGATGCCGCCATGGGTGCTGAACGCCTGGAAGAATTCGCGCAGGAGTTCGCAGTCGAAACTGCCGATCTTCTGGGTGGGCAGATCGACATTCCACACCAGGTAAGGGCGCCCCGAAAGGTCGAGCGCGGCGCGCACCAGCGCGTCATCCATCGCCAGCAGGCAATCGCCATAGCGGCGGATGCCGCGCTTGTCGCCAAGCGCCGCGGCGAGGGCCTGACCGAGGGCGATGCCGACATCCTCGACGCTGTGGTGGTCGTCGATCCCGGTGTCGCCGTCGCAACGGATGGTCATGTCGATCAGCGAGTGACGCGCGAGCTGGTCGAGCATGTGGTCGAAGAACCCGACGCCGGTGCTATTGTCGTAGCGGCCGGTGCCGTCAATGGCGACCGTGACGGAGATATCGGTCTCGGCGGTCTTGCGGGTGATCGTCGCGTTGCGCATGATCGTTGGTCCTTCGTGCTTGTGCCGCGCCCTTATAGGCGCGTGCAGGGGCTGCGCCAAGAGGCGCGCGACGCTGCGCGGGCGAGCGGGCAGGACTGCAACAGGGGGCCGGGCCGGCAAACCGGGACAGGCAGCGGCGGCGCCATCGGCACGGCGCTGTCAGATCGGTCGGGGAAGAGAGAAATTGGAGCGGGTGATGAGATTCGAACTCACGACATTTACCTTGGCAAGG
>CAZMZS010000142.1:0-6703 GCA_964570675.1 uncultured Roseovarius sp.
CAGCCCTTCAAAAGCTCGGGCATGATGCTGACCTGCCTCAAGAGCACCGGCGTCACCGGCCCCGAGGATTTCCCGGGCCGCACCTTGGGCGTCTGGTTCTTCGGCAATGAATTCCCCTTTCTCAGCTGGATGAGCCAGCTTGGCATCTCCACCGAAGGTGGCGATGACGGCGTGACGGTGCTCAAGCAGGGGTTCAATGTCGATCCACTGCTGCAGGGCCAGGCCGATTGCATCTCGACCATGACCTATAACGAGTACTGGCAGGTGATCGACGCGGGCATCACCCCCGAAGAGCTGATCACCTTCAAATACGAGAACCAGGGCGTCGCCACGCTGGAAGACGGGCTGTACGTGCTGGAAGAGAAACTGGACGACCCCGCCGAGGTGGACAAGCTGGCGCGCTTCGTTCGGGCCTCGATGAAGGGCTGGAAATGGGCCGAGGAGAACCCCGAAGAGGCGGCGATGATCGTGCTCGACAATGACGCCACCGGCGCGCAGACCGAAAAGCACCAGATCCGCATGATGAGCGAGGTCGCCAAGCTGACCGCAGGCTCCAACGGCGCGCTCGACCCGGCCGATTTCGAGCGCACGGTGGAATCGCTCCTGTCGGGTGGCGAGAGCCCGGTGATCACCGAGCATCCGGGCGATGCCGCCTGGACGCATGCGATCACCGACAAGGCGCTGAACTGATCGGGACCGGCACCTGACGCAAACTCCTGAAGCGGGGCGCGACCATGTTGGCGCCCCGCTTCGCGTTCAGCCGGTCTTTCGATTCCGCGTTGCCTCATTTCCGCCACAATGGCCGATCTTGCGGTCAGGGCGAATACAACCGCGAGATGTTGAAGAACGCGGCGAAACCCATTGTAAAATGGGCACTTTCCTAAAAACGGTCCCTGTGCTAAACTCCCTGTCACAGGATAAAGAAGCCAGTCGGAAAACCGGCGGCACGAGAGGCAGAAAAGAGTAGTTCCATGAAGGCTTGGAGCAAGCAGCAGATCCGCTGGGGTCTGATGGCATTCGCGACATTCTGGATGCTGGTCGTGGTTCCGCTGAGTGCGGCCGCCGCCCCCTATGCCGCGATGGTGATGGATGCGCGATCCGGCGAGGTGGTTCATTCCCGCAACGCCGACACCCGCCTGCACCCCGCTTCCCTGACCAAGATGATGACACTTTACGTGGTGTTCGAGGCGGTCGAGAACGGTGAGATCGGCCTTGATACGATGGTCACCATCTCGAAACACGCCGCCAGCGAACCGCCCAGCAAGCTGGGCTTGCGCGCGGGCCAGAAGATCCGGCTGCGCTATCTCATTCGCGCGGCGGCGGTGAAATCGGCCAATGACGCCGCAACCGCACTTGGCGAGGCGATCGAGGGCTCCGAGGCGAGCTTTGCGCGCCGCATGAACCGCACCGCCAAGGCGATGGGGATGACCCGCACCAGCTTCAAGAACGCCCACGGCCTGACCGAAAGCGGCCACCTGTCGACCGCGCGGGACATGACGATCCTGGGGCGGCACGTGTTTTACGACTATCCCGACTATTACAACCTGTTTTCGCGCATCACCGCAGATGCGGGCGGGCGCACGGTCTATCACACCAACCGCAAGCTGCTGCGCAGCTACCGTGGCGCTGACGGTATCAAGACGGGCTATACCCGCGCCGCCGGTTTCAACCTGGTCGCCAGCGCCGAGCGCGGCGGCAAGCGGGTCATCGCGACAGTGTTCGGCGGTCGCTCGACAGCCTCGCGCAATGCCAAGGTGGCGGAGCTTCTGGATCTCGGTTTCAACCGCGTTCCAAGCCGCGTGGCGCTGCACCGGCCCCGCCCCCCCGCCTATATGGGCAAGATCGGCAATGGCGCGCCCGGCGCTTACGGCAGGACGGTGCGCCTCGTGACGGCCGCCGCCGTCAAACGCAGCCTGCGCCCGCAAGCCCGCCGCGTGGCCAAAGAGGCCCCGGTGCTGCTGGCTGCGAAGGACGATATCGAACAGGCGGTGCTGGCCGCGCAAAAGGCCGCTCCGGCGATCACACCCGCCGCCAGGCCCGCGCCCGACGCCGAAGCACAGATCGCCCAAGGGGCGGCGGCGGCGCCAGCAACCAACACGGCAGGCCTGCCCCGCGTCAATCCCGAACCGCGCCCATCGGACCTCGTGCTGGCAAGCGTGCAGGAACCAGCCCGCGACCCAATCCAGGAGGTCGTGACCCGCGTCTCCACATCGGGCGGGCGCAACTGGGGGATCAATGTCGGGCGCTATCCCAGCGAATACAAGGCCCGCAAGATCCTGCTGCAAACCGCGCTCAACGAGATCAGCACGCTTGACGGATCGCTGCGCAAGGTGGTCAAGCGCCCCACCGGGTTCGATGCCAATTTCATGGGCATGAACCGCGAGACTGCGGACCTGGCCTGTCGGCGACTGCAGGCCAAGAAGGTCACCTGCTTCATGATCGAGCCGGGCGGCGGCGCCTGAGGCAAGCCACGGAATCGGGGGCCCTGCCCCCGTCGCCGCTAGCGGCGACTCCCCCGGGATATTTCTGAACAGAAGAAGGGGCGGGATTGGACCAGCCCGCCCCTGACCGGCAGTGCCGGCCTTCTCCTGTTGCGGTCATCGGCGTCCCCGCCTGTACCGCCCGGCCATGATGCCGCGAAAAGGTTCACGAACCCTTACTTCTTCTGTTTGAAAATATCCTGGGGGTGAGGCCGAAGGCCGAGGGGGCAATGCCCCCTGCCCCGCCTGCGACAAGCGCAGGTTCAGGGTTTGGGGTGATCGTCGTATTCGTCGCTCAGGATGCGGCGTGAATCGCCTTCGGGATCGTCATATTGGTTGGTCTTGACCGTATAGACGAAAAACGCCAGCCCCAAGCCCCCAAGGAAGAGCGAGATCGGTATCAGATAGGCGAGAATGGTCATGATGTCACCTGAGCCTCAAAGCGTTCAGCGACACAGTAATGGAACTTGCTGACATGGCCAAGGCCGCAATCAGAGGGGTCGCGAAGCCGGCGATCGCCAGAGGCACGGCGACCACGTTATAAACCGTGGCGATGTTGAAATTCTCGCGGATGCGGCGGATCGCGGACCGCGCGGTATCGCAGGCGGCGGCAATCGGCGAGAGATCACCACCAAGAAGCACGATATCGGAAGCGACCCGCGCCGCATCGAGCGCGCTGGCGGGTGAGATCGAGACATGCGCCGCCGCCAGCGCCGCCGTGTCGTTGAGCCCGTCACCCACCATCAGCACCTTTGCGCCCTCGGCGCTCATCGCCTCGATGCGCTCGGCCTTGTCGGCGGGCAGCGCCTCGGCCATCCAGCGTTCGATGCCAAGCCGCCCGGCCAGCGCCTCGACCGCCGGCGTGGTGTCGCCCGACATTAGGTAAACCGTCTTGCCCGCCTGCTTGAGGGACTCCACAGCCTCGGCGGCACCCTCGCGCAGCCGGTCGGCAAAGATGAACGCCTTTGGCGCGCCCGCGCCGCGGCTGAGGAACGTGGCAGTCTCGGCCAGACCCTGCCCTCCGGTCCAGCTGGCGCGCCCAAGGCGTACCTCCTGGCCCTCATGCATTGCCTTGGTGCCGAAACCCGGCATCTCGGTCACGTCGCTGACGCGGGCGGGGGCGAAGCCCGCCTCGCGTGCGGCGCGGGTGATCGCCTGCGCCAGCGGGTGCGAGGAGCCTTCGGCCAGCGCCAGCGCAAGTTCGATGTCGCGCCGCGGCATTTCGCCCATATTGGTCAGCTCCGGTGTTCCCGCCGTCAGCGTCCCGGTCTTGTCGAACACAACCGTATCGACCTGCGCCAACCGCTCGAGCGCGGTTTCATGCTTGATCAGCATGCCCCGACGAAAGAGCCGCCCGCTGGCGGCGGTGGTGACTGCGGGCACCGCAAGGCCCAGAGCGCAGGGGCAGGTGATGATCAGCACCGCCGCCGCGATATTGAGCGCCGTGCGCATATCGAACGTGTAGAGATACCAGCCGACAAACGCCAAGGCCGACAGGATATGCACCCCCGGCGCATAAAGCTTGGCGGCCTTGTCCGCGAGCGAGGTGTAGCGCGAGCGCCCGGATTCGGCGATCGCCACCAGATCGGCCATGCGGTGCAGCGATGTATCCGCCCCCACCGCGCTGGCGCGGATCGTCAGCGGCCCGGTCAGGTTGACCTCACCCGCCGAGACCCCCTGGCCTTCGCCGGCAAAGACCGGCAGGGTCTCGCCGGTCAGCAGCGAACGGTCGATCTCGGACGTGCCCGCGACGATCTCGCCATCGACGGGCATGCGCCCACCGGGGCGCACCAGCACCAGATCGCCCACCGCGAGCTCCGCGATATTGACGGTTTCCTCCTCACCGTCGTGCAGCCGGATCGCGCGGGGGACTTCCAGCGCGGTCAGTTCCTCTGCTGCGGACCGCGCGATCGAGCGCGTCCGGTGATCGAGGTAACGCCCCGCCAGCAGGAAGAATGTCAGCGCCAGCGCCGCGTCGAAATAGGCATGCGCGCCCGAAAGCGCGGTTTCCCAGAGCGAGGTCACCACAGCCAGCACAATCGCCAGCGTGATCGGCACATCCATGTTGAGCTGGCGGTTGCTGAGCGCCGCCCAGGCATTGCGGAAAAACGGCTGACCCGAAAAGGCGATCGTGGGCAGGGCGATCGCCGCCGAGACCCAATGAAAAAGGTCGCGCGTGGCATCCGTCGCGCCCGACCAGACCGAGACCGACAACAGCATCACGTTCATGCTGGCGAAACCGGCCACCGCCAGCCGCATCAGAAGCTCACGCCCCGCGCGGTCATTCGCCGTGGCATTGAGCGTGCCGGGATCGAGCTCATGCGCCTCATAGCCCAGATGCTCGACCACCTCCTTCATATCCCCTGCGGTGATATCGGAGTCGGCCTCGATACTGGCGCGCTTGAGGGTCAGGTTCACACGGGCGGATTTGACCCCGGGATAACCGTTCAGCGCCTTTTCGACCTTCGAGATACAGGCAGAGCAATGGATCGTCGGGAGCGACAGCGCGATCTGCGCCGGCATATGCGCGGCGGCCTCTTGCGCCAACCGCTCAGCCGAAGGCGCGGCGGCACAGGCCGGGCAGGCCGAGGGCGTCGGGCGCATATTGCCGCTCATCGGTTCAATCCTTGATCAGAACGACACGCTGGGTGAAGGCCGTGCCATCGGCAGCCCGAGCGTCCATGCGGATGTTCCAGTTGCCATCGCCCAACGGCACCTCGGCCACATAGGCGGTGCCGTCGAAACGGAAATCCGGGCGCACATCATCGGCGATATGGGTGGCGCGCCCCACGGTGGCGTCAAGCGTCCCGACCTCGACAGGGTCGCCGAAGCGGTTGGTGATCGCCAGCTCCAGCCGCCCGTCACTGTGACGGGCTTCCACATTCCAGCCCAGCGCCTCCTGCGCCGCCTTGCGTTCGTTGAACGTCTGACTGGCGACATAGGAGTTCTTGACCTCGAGTCCCGGGAAGGTCTTGACCGCCGAATAGGCCAGCACGAGGTTGACGCTGATGATGACCCCGAAAGCCCCCACGAATATCATCAACACATGCTTGCCGGTCAGTTTGCGTTCGCTGCTCATCAGTTCCCCCGTCCATTGAAGACCGTATCAGTATAGGTCCGCTCGCCCGTCGAGATATCCTCGACCCAAAGCCGCACCTCGGTGCGCTCAGCATTTGCCGGTTCCGATCGGGGCGGCGCCACCAGATAGACCCGCGCCAGTTGCGAAGTGTCGGCGGGCACGTCGATCGTGGCATATGGCGTGCCTTCAACCTGCAGGCGGATGGCCGGATCGCCATTGACCGACATGCGGAACGGGCGTTCCTCGCCATGCTTGTTGCGCAGGCGCACCTCATAGACATTGCGGATCGAACCGTCCGACATGGTGACAAAGGTCGGGTTGCGCACCGGCGCGACCGTCATGTCGATCTCGGGCCGGATGAACAGCGCAAAGATCAGGCCGATGCCGACCAGCGCCCAAAGCGCGGTATAAAGCATCGTGCGCGGGCGCAGGACGTGCTTGATGATCGGCTTGGGCTCTTCCCCGGCGCGTTCGGAAACCTCATCCGTCAGCGCCATGTAGTCGATCAACCCACGCGGCTTGCCGATCTTGTCCATGATGTCGTCGCAGGCATCGATGCACAGCGCGCAGGTGATGCATTCCAGCTGCTGGCCCTCGCGGATGTCGATCCCCACCGGGCAGACATTGACGCAGGCCATGCAGTCGATGCAATCGCCCTGCTCGGCCCCGGCTTTCACCTCGTCCGAGTTCTTGCGCGGCTCGCCGCGCCACTCGCGATAGGCGACGGTCAGCGTGTCCTCGTCCATCATCGCGGCCTGGATGCGCGGCCAGGGGCAGGCATAGATGCAGATCTGCTCGCGCGCAAAGCCGCCGAAGGCGAAGGTCGTGGCCGTCAGCACGCCGATGGTGGTATAGGCAATCGGATGCGCATTGAGCGTGAAGAGATCCACCAGAAGCGTCGGCGCATCGGTGAAATAAAACACCCAGGCGCCACCCGTCGCGGCGGCGATCAACAGCCAGGTGATCCACTTCGTCACGCGCAGGCGGACCTTGCGGAAATCCAGCTTCTTCTGGCGGTGCAGGCGCAGGCGCGCGTTGCGGTCGCCCTCGATCCAGCGCTCCACCAGCACGAAGAGATCCGTCCACACCGTCTGCGGGCAGGCATAGCCGCACCACACCCGGCCAAGCGCCGAGGTGAACAGGA
>CAZMZS010000143.1:0-6699 GCA_964570675.1 uncultured Roseovarius sp.
CCGAGGTGGTCGCGCCGCGCAAAGACTGGGAGGCGCCGCTCTGGATCGTCACCCACATGGACCTGCACCGCACCACCAAGGTCCAGGCTTTCCTGAACTTTCTCAAGGATCGCGCCCGGGACTGGGACGACACATGAGCCAGGCCCTTCGCGGCCACTTGGCGATGCTGGCCTTTTCCGGCCTGATCGCGGGCTCCTTCGCGCTGGGCGCGATGGCGGCGGGGGATATCGCGCCCACGGCGCTCAATGCGGTGCGCTTCATGATCGCGGCGGTGATCGTCGGGATCGCCGCGCACCTGACCCACGGGCTGGACCGCCGGGCCTTTCGCGCGCCCTGGCGTTACCTCGTTCTGGGCGGGGCGATGGGGCTTTACTTCGTGCTGATGTTCGAGGGGCTCAAGACCGCCGCGCCGGTCTCGGCGGCGGCGGTGTTCACGCTCACGCCGCTGGTGGCGGGGCTCTTTGGCTATGTGCTGCTGCGCCAGGTGATGACGCGCCGCATGGCGCTGGCGCTTTGCGTCGGGGCGGGTGGGGCGCTCTGGGTGATCTTCGGCGCCGATGTCTCGGCGCTGATGGCCTTCGAGATCGGCCGCGGCGAGATGATCTATTTCTGGGGCTGCGTCGCGCATGCCTTTTATACGCCCATGGTGCGCCGGTTGAACCGGGGTGAACCGCCGGTGGTGTTCTCCTTCGGTGCGATGATCGGCGCGGCGCTTCTGGTGACGCTGGCGGGCTGGGATGCGCTGCGCGCGACCGACTGGGCCAGCCTGCCGCCGATCGTCTGGATCACACTGGCCTATGTGTCGCTGGCGGCAACAGCGATGACCTTCGTGCTGCTGCAATATGCCTCGCTGCGCCTGCCAAGCGCCAAGGTCATGGCCTATACCTATCTCACCCCGGTCTGGGTGATCTGCTGGGAGGCGGCGCTGGGCCACGGCGTGCCGCGTGCGATGATCCTTCTGGGGGTCTTGATGATCGTGCTGGCGCTGGTGCTCTTGCTGAAGGACGAGCACCCGGCCTGAACCCGCCTGCGCCGTCTCAGCCGTCCTGACCGGTCGCGTCGCTGTTGCCGGGAAACTCGGCGGCAAGGAATTTCTCGAACGCATCGAGGTTCACCGCCTCGAACTGGCCGAAACTCTGCATCCATATGCTGGCGTCGCGCAGCGCGTCGGGCTCGAGCTGGCACCATTTGACCCGCCCGCGCCTTTCCTGGCTGATAAGCCCGGCGCGGCTCAGGATGCCAAGATGCTTCGACACCGCCGCCAGCGACATCTCGAAGGGCTCGGCCACGTCGCTCACCGCCATGTCGTCTTCCAGCAGCATCGACAGGATCGCCCGCCGGGTCGGATCGGCCAGCGCGTGAAAGGTGATGTCGAGTCGATGGGACATGGCTGGCATTAAGCGCGCCTCTCGGGTTTCGTCAACCATTTGGTTGAATATGCTCAAATCGCCGGATTTGCCCTCCCAGGGGGCGCGGCAGAATGCCCGCCCTTTCCCGGCGCGCTTGAATATGACGTTAATTCAATGGGTTGGGCATCCGGCGCGGGGGCGCTCCGTGCGCTTGACTCGGTTGGCGCCCCCGCTTAGCAAAGGCGCAACCATTCCAAGGGGTGAACCGCCGTGACCGATCCCGACGAAAGCGAGCGCCTGGCGCGGCTTGAGGACAGGATCAAGGCTCTCAAGCAGAGCAAGGAACCGCGGCACCATTCCGAGGAACACTACAGCCAGGCTCAGGTCGGCTGGCGCATGGTGACGGAACTCGTGGCCGGTCTGATGATCGGTTTCGGCATGGGATACGGGCTTGATGTGCTGTTCGGCACGCTGCCGATCTTCCTGGTGCTGTTCACGATGCTGGGGCTTGTGGCGGGCATCAAGACGATGATGCGCAGCGCCCAGGAACTCCAGCGGCAGGAAAGCGCCCGCGAGGGCGACGGTAACGACAACGACGCGGACGCGGGCGGCGAGAAGAGGACGAAAGATGGCGACTGAAGCGCAAGGCGAAGAAGGCGGTCTGGTTTTCCACCCGATGGATCAGTTCATCGTCAAGCCGCTTTTCGGAGACGGCCCGGTGGGCCTGTTCACGATCACCAACGTGACCCTCTGGATGGCGCTGACCGTGATCGCGGTTATCGCGCTGCTGGTGCTGGGCACGGCGAAGCGCTCGACGATCCCCGGACGGATGCAATCCGTCGGCGAACTGGCCTATGGCTTCATCTACAAGATGGTCGAGGACGTGGCCGGCAAGGATGCCGTCGGCTTCTTCCCCTATATCATGACGCTGTTCATGTTCATCGTGTTCGCCAATTTCCTCGGGCTTCTGCCGATGTCCTTCACCACCACTTCGCATTTCGCGGTCACCGTGGTGCTGGCGCTTCTGGTGTTCTTCACGGTCACGATCGTCGGCTTCGTCAAGAACGGCAGCGCCTTTCTCGGCCTCTTCTGGGTGAAAAGCGCGCCTCTGGCACTGCGCCCGATCCTGGCCGTGATCGAGATCATTTCCTACTTCGTGCGCCCGGTCAGCCATTCCATCCGTCTTGCCGGCAACCTGATGGCCGGCCACGCCGTGATCAAGGTCTTCGCCGGCTTCGCCGCGATCGCCGTGGTCAGCCCGATCTCGGTTGTGGCGATCACCGCGATGTACGGGCTCGAAGTTCTGGTGTCCTTCATCCAGGCCTATGTTTTCACGATCCTGACCTGCGTCTACCTCAAGGATGCGCTGCATCCCTCGCACTAAGGTTCCCCGACAAACACACTCTTATCTAAACTTCCAATCGTAAGGAGATACATCATGGAAGGCGAACTCGCACATATCGGCGCCGGTCTGGCAGCAATCGGTTCCGGCGCTGCCGCTATCGGTGTGGGCAACGTGGCAGGCAACTTCCTGTCGGGCGCTCTGCGCAACCCCTCGGCCGCAGCCGGTCAGACAGCGACCCTGTTCATCGGCATCGCATTCGCAGAAGCACTGGGCATCTTCTCGTTCCTGGTCGCTCTGCTGCTGATGTTCGCCGTCTAAGCCTTACGGAACCTTTCCTTACGCGCGGGTGGCCTGTATCAACAGTACGGGCCGCCCGATAGTGAGACCCAGTTCCGATGGAGGACGCCATGGCGACCGAAACCCTAGGGGAAACCGCAAGCACCTGTGTCGTTGACGGCTCCGCCGTTGGCATGCCGCAGCTGTGCTTTGACTGGTGGCCCAACCAGATTTTCTGGCTCATGGTCACGCTGGCCGTGATCTTCTTCTTCCTGTCGCGCGTCGCACTGCCGCGCATCGCATCGGTTCTGGCCGAGCGTCAGGGCTCCATCACCAACGACCTTGCCGCAGCCGAGGATCTCAAGGCGCGCGCGCTCGAGGCCGAGGACGCCTACAACAAGGCCCTCGCCGAAGCCCGCAGCGAGGCGCAAAAGATCATCGCCGAGGCCAAGGCCGATATCCAGGCCGATCTTGACGATGCCACCGCCAAGGCCGATGCCGAGATCGCCGCCAAGCTGGCCGAAAGCGAGAAAAAGATCGCCGAGACCCGCGCAAGCGCGATGGAGGCCGTCAAGGGCGTGGCCAAGGATACAGCCGGCGAACTGGTCGCCGCGATGGGCACCAAGGCCGATGCGCGGACCATCACCGCAGCGGTGAACGCACGGATGAAGGGATGAGCGCCATGAGATATCTTGCAACGCTGACCGCCCTTTTTGCCGCCAGCCCCGCGCTGGCAGCCTCCGGGCCGTTCTTTTCGCTGGGCAACACCGATTTCGTGGTGCTGCTGGGCTTCCTGCTGTTCATCGGGGTGCTGTTCTACTTCAAGGTACCCAGCCTGATCGGTGCGCAGCTCGACAAGCGTGCCGATGGCATCAAGAGCGAGCTCGACGAGGCCCGCGCCCTGCGCGAAGAGGCGCAGGCGCTTCTGGCAAGCTATGAGCGCAAGCAAAAGGAAGTGCAGGAGCAGGCCGACCGCATCATCCTTCACGCCAAGCAGGAAGCGACCGAAGCCGGTGAACAGGCGCAAGAGGACCTCAAGGCCTCGATCGCGCGCCGCCTCAAGGCCGCCGAGGACCAGATCGCTTCGGCCGAGGCCAGCGCCGTGCGCGAGGTGCGCGACGAAGCCATCCGCGTCGCCATCGGCGCCGCCAAGGACGTCGTCGCCAAAAAGATGACCGCCACCGACGGCAACAAGCTGATCGACGCGGCCATCGCCGAGGTCGACTCCAAGATGCACTGACGGCACGAACAACCGTCTCTCATGCGAAAGCCCGGACAATCGTCCGGGCTTTTTCGTGTCTGCAGTCTGTGACCCGACGGCGGTTGGGCGGACGAAGCGGTCTCCAGTCAATTCTCCTCGGGCGGTTTCTGCATTGTCGTGACCACCCAAAAGAAGATGCCGGCAAACAGGCCCAGAACGCCCCAAGTGAACCCGTTGGCGACGGCAAAGCGAACGGTTTGGCCGAATGCGACACCGTCGGAAGACAAATTGATCAGTATGTAGAACAAAGGAACGGCAACGAGGCCGAAGCCAGCACCACCCGCGGCCCCCAGAAGGGCCCAAGTCTTGAATGATTTCGTGTTCATGTGCGTTTCCTGTTTTCGAGTTTCCTTTTCGTGAACCTGATGACGCTTTCTGCTTTAATCAAAGACAGTCCCCCAAATCCTTTTGATTAAAATAACTTGGGTAACCGGTCAGGTGCAGAATGCTCAGGCTCCGGGGGCATCAGCAATGACCCGCTGTCAAAAAGAGGTCACCGGGACACGATGTCGCGTGTGTGACATGCACGGGCACGGTTCAATTTTCCTGTCTGCGGTGGCCGGATAACAAGGGGGTGCATCTGCAAGCATCGGCACAGGTCCATGTCCGGATTGGACTCATGGCTGCCATTGCAACTGCACCACGAATGAAAGGGGGCCGTTGTACCGGCCCCTCGATCATTCCTGCCATCGTAACCTTGAAATCCGGCACTCCCGCTGCTTGCACTCCGGCACCCGGGCGCCCCCTTCGGGGGCGGGTCGTCGACGCGAACGGGTCATTCAAGGGGATACTGGCGAATCGGAGCGAATCGGTCAAGCGGCCTTGATTCGTTTCTGGCGATTTTCGTGCCCGCGCGCCGCCCGGTCAGGCATTTTCGCGCAGCACATGCCCCGCAAGGTATAGCGAGCCGCAAATCAGGATGCGCGCCTGCGGGTCTCTTTCGCCGATCATCCGCACTGCGGCGCGCAGGTCCGCCGCCGTCCCGGCCTCCAGCCCCACGGCGCGCGCCGCCTCGGCGGTCTCGCTGGCGGGCAGCGTATTGGCCTCGCCGGGGATGGACAGGGCGGTCAGGCTCTCGGCCTGCGCCGCCAACGGCCCCAGGTAACCGGCGATATCCTTGGTGTTGAGCATTCCGCAAATCAGATGCGTGGGGCGCTTGGGCAGGGTCGCCAGATGATGCGCCAGCGCCTGACCGGCGGCGGCGTTATGCCCGCCATCCAGCCACAGCTCGGCCTCCGGAATGATTGTGGCCAATGCGCCGCTATCCAATCGCTGCATGCGCGCGGGCCATTCGGCGCGCGTCACTGCCGCATCGTAAGCCGCCGCGCCTGCATCCAGCGTGCGCAGCGCCGCCAGCGCCGATCCGGCATTGTCGATCTGATGCGCGCCGGGCAGGTTGGGCAACGTCAGGTCCAGCAAGCCACGCTCGTCCTGAAAGACCAAGCGCCCGCGCTCCTCGAAAACATGCCAATGCTGGCCCTGCGCGCTCAGCGGGGCGCCAAGTGCGGCGGCGCGCGCCTCGATCACCTCCAGCGCGGCCTCGGCTTGCGGGCCGACGATGCAGGGCACGCCGCGTTTGATGATCCCGGCCTTTTCACCGGCGATCCGCGCCAGCGTATTGCCCAGATATTGCTCATGGTCCATCGAGACCGGCGTGATGATCGTCAGCGCCGGGGCGTCGATCACGTTTGTCGCATCCAGACGTCCGCCAAGCCCGACCTCCAGCAGCGTGTAATCCGCCTTTACCCGCGACATCGCCAGCAGCGCGGCGCAGGTGGTGATCTCGAAATAGGTGATCGGCGCGTCGCCATTGGCCGCGTGGCACTCATCCAGCACCGCCGTCAGGTCCGGTTCCGAGATCAGCTCGCCCGCCAGCCGGATGCGCTCGTGAAACCGCGCCAGATGCGGCGATGTATAGGCGTGGCAGGTCAGCCCCGCGCCCTCCAGACCCGCGCGGATCATGGCAAGGGTCGATCCCTTGCCATTGGTGCCCGCCACGTGGATCACCGGCGGCAGGTCGTGATGCGGATTGCCAAGCGCCTCCAGCAGGCGCCAGACGCGATCGAGCGTCAGGTCGATGATCTTGGGATGAAGCGACATCATCCGCTCCAGGATGATGTCCGATGTCGCGCCGCTCATGTCTTGGGCGATGTGCCGCTGTCGGGCGCGGTCTGCGCGGCTTCGGCTTCCGCCTTCGCGTCCTTGGTCCCGGCCTCGGTTTCGGGTGTCTCTTCCGGCGCGGCCTCGGGTTCGGGGGCGGGCAGATCGCCTTTCACCTGCGGCGGCAGGCCCAGAAGCATCCTTGTGATGGTGATCAACTCGTCGCGCATCCTGGTGCGCGGCGTGACCCGGTCCAGCATGCCGTGATCCAGCAGGTATTCGGCGCGCTGGAACCCCTCGGGCAGCTTTTCGCGGATGGTCTGTTCGATCACCCGCGGCCCGGCAAAGCAGATCAGCGCGTTGGGTTC
>CAZMZS010000144.1:0-6693 GCA_964570675.1 uncultured Roseovarius sp.
AGCTCCGCTCGAAGGTCTCGCCGTCCATGTAGAAGTAGCGGTTCACGTTGTAATTGGGGTTCCGGAAGTCCTCGCCTTCGTAATACTGGCGGAAGGTCAGCAGGTCGCCACTCTCCTCGAACCGGAACCAGGCCCAGAAATAGCGATACTGGTAGGTGTTGCGGAAGTTGCCCCACTGGTGCTCGAACCAGCCGGTACCCTCGAAACGGACCGTGCGGCCGGCCACTTCGAGTTCACCCGTCGTGGCCATGTCCGGCGCTGTATAATACAGGGTCAGGCCGTACATCGTTTCCGGGTTCTGGCGATTCTGTGGATCGACCCCGATGCTTTCCAGCCCCCAATAGGCCATCGGTGCATAGCCCGGCGCTTGGGCCTGCGATGTCATCGACAGGCGGAACGGCTCGTTCCAGTCGTCCTTCTCTTTGGTATAGCCGCCGAACTCCCACGTTTCGTTGGCGTGGGTATAGGCTGTCGTGAAGCCGCTCTTGCCGTCGTCGATCTCGTAGCGGAAGTTGAAGTCCTCCGCGTCCGGGCCCGAGCCTTCGGTGGTCATCGGCCCGGTGATGTACAGAAGCGCCGTGTGGAATTCGCCGGTATCGAGGTTGTGGAAGGCGAACAGCACGTTGTGCAGCGGTCGGCCCTCTGCCGCGACCCAGCCCTGGCTGAGCGGCACCCAGAACACCGAGATGCGCTCGTTGGTGTCGAGGTCGCGACCAAGAACCGTGATGTAATGCCACTCGTTGAAGTCGTTGGACTGGTAGAACTCGCTGCCATGCCATGCATGGTCGCGGGGCAACGAATAGATGGCTTGCCCGCTGGACATCTCGATGCCCGCGCCCTGAAGGGGCGGCTGACCGCTCTGCGCGCGGGCGGCGCCGGTGGTGGCTGCAAGAGTGCCTGTGAAAGCCCCAGCCCCCAAGGCAAGGCCCGTCGCCGGCGCCGACTGCAGCAGTGCGCGACGCGTCAGGCCCGCGGGCGGCATTGAATTTCGTGTATTTTTGGACGTCATCTCATATCTCTCCGAATTGCCTTGGCGAAACCAGTGCGATCAAACCGTCATGGTCTCGTCTGCGTTGTTTCCATCGCCAGTGTAATTTTTAAAGAAACTGAGATGTACAAAAGGCACCGACGAAAACTTCTACGAGATAGCAAGCGGCCAGAGAAATTGTCTAATGCGTTAAAAGTCGTCTGCGATGCGCTAACGTCATTGTCGCATTAGGCGCTATGGCTACTCCGGCAATGTTCGGATCGATCAAGCGCGGCAGGACTGGCCTTGGTTTTCTTGGCTTATGATTTGACGGCACGTCATGAAGCCAGTCAACATGAAGCATTTACTCACCAGTGAAAGCGCCAATGAAGAAAAGCGGAAAGAACCTTTCTTACATCTCGACATGAAAAATGTTCGGCAGAAGAATATAGCGGCGGGGGTTGGTTCTGATATCATGCAGGGTCATTACGACGCCGGACCAAGAGCCAGCCAGCAAAGGCGAGAAAGGCGAAGGTCCCGAGCGTAAGCAGCGCATGATCTGGTCGGGGGTTATGCGCCGTAGGTGTCGCTGGCGGTCCGGGCGCGAGCGCCGGGGCCGTGCGAAGACTGGCACCGACATGCGGGCGGATACCAAGCGCCCTGTCGATCGCGCGCACCGTCGTGTCACTGAGAGACTGCACGCGGGTGTCATAAGAGATAGGCCCCTGCCGCCCGAGCGTGGTCGCATCTGGTGCTATCACGCCGGTGATAACTGTCTGCATCGACAAGACCGAGACGGCGCTATCAAGATGCGGATGGCGCTCCGGACGGAGTATCGTTTCTCCCAGAAAGGGCAACGCCAAGCGGGCAGTACCTTGCCACCACGCCGAAGCGTCTACCAGCCGCAAGTCCGGCTGCTCGCCGAGAAGATCCACGACGTCACCGCGCTGGCGGCTCGCGATCACCAGCCCGGCATCGGCGGCGCCACGTCCGATCGCCGCGCCGATTGTAGCGGCATCGCCAGCGTCCTGTGGGGCGAGCGTTATCTCCGTCTCTGAATGGCGGGCAACAACGGAGGCGATCAGGTGGCTTGGCGATCCTACTGGTCCTGTGGCCACGATCCGCGCGCCCCCGAGGCGGACTGGGCCGCCGTTCCCCGCTATGGCGTAAAGGACGGATCGTCCGACCACGCCGATTGCTTCCACGCCCTCATCACGCACGGCCCCGTCAGGTTTAAGTCTGAAATGTGCAGCGGCCGGAAGGACGGCCATGCGGGCTTCGTCGGCGGTGAGCGCTTCGCGTGGGCGTGGGCTAGGCGAGAGGGCAACGGCGCGACCCGGCATCGCTGTGCGCACCGCCTCAAGGGCGAGATTGGCCGGGCCGCTGCCCAGCTCCTGGACCTCAAGCGTGATGGCAAGCGGAATTTCTGGGGGCGTTGCCGTGCTACCGCCCGCAATGCCCAGACGCGCGAGCGCAATCGCTGCAACAGCCCGCGGCGTCCGTCCCGAGACCTGCACTTGCCGCACCATCTCGCGCAGCATCTGCGCGTCGATCACCCCGGTAAGCGGCGCCAGCGCCTCGGGAAGAGCCGGGTGCCGCGCCAGAGTTGCCGTACTCGTCAACGGTGCAGCCTCGTAGGCGGGAAAGAAAGGCCGGTCCATCTCGAGCGGCACCAAGCCGAAATCAGCGATCTGTGGATCGGTAGAGAATCCGATCATGACGTCGATCCGTTCATCGACGAGTTGCCGGTAGAGGCTCTCGCGCCGCTCCTCCTGAAGCACTACAACGTCACGGAAGTCGAGACCGAAACGCGCAAGAAAGCCGGAAAGCCCGTCACGCGGGCGTTCCGCGAAGCTGCGGCTCACGCCGAGACGAAGTTCGCTCGCGACAGGCGCGAGGTCTGAAATACTGGCGAGCTGCCGATTCCGGGCAACACTCCTGCGCGTCACAGGCACAAAGCGCGATTCGAAACCGAAAGGTGGAAGAAATTCCAGTCCAAGTGCCAGGAAGGGCGCCGCGAGACGTTCGCGCACCAAGGCAGGATCAGACTCTGGCGGTGCATCAAGCATGGCCAGCGCGGTGCCCGAATATTCGGGATAGATGTCCACGCGCCCCACCTGCAACGCCTGAAACAAGTCGGCACTGGATCCAAGTCCGATACGCCGTTCTACGGCAATGCCGCGGGCTTCCAACGTCAGCGCCATCATTTCGGCCAAGATACGATCCTGGACTGTGTCCTTGGATGCGACGACGACCGGCGTCGGCACGCAGCCTGAAAGCGCCAGTGCAACGCATACGAAAAATGCCGCAAACTTTCGCATCACACCACCTTCTTTGTCTGGGCCTTCGCCGTGTTTTCTTCCGAGATTGCCCGCAGGAAACCGACGATTTGCAATACGAGCACCGCAGAGAACGGGATGGCCCCAAGCGTCGCCATTGCGCGCGCCACCTCCACGGATGTGGACAGTAGCGTCGCGGCGGTGATGATCGCGGCAAGGCTGCCCCAGATGATCTTGGCAGAGGCCGGCGGCTCAAGCTGTCCGTCCGTCGTCATCATAGATAGAACGAACGTGCCGGAATCCGCTGACGTAACAAGAAAGATGAAGATCAATGCCAAGGCCGCCGCGCTGAGGGCTCCCGAAAGCGGGAAATAGCCGAAGAACGCGAAAAGCGCCTCGGAGACATTATCGGCCACCAGCGCTGAAAGCCCGCCGGGGCCGAACAGCTCTACATAGATGCCTGCGCCCCCGAATACTGCGAACCACAGGATCGAGAACAGCGTCGGCACAAGGATCACGCCAGTGCAGAATTCGCGGATCGTACGCCCTCGCGATATTCGAGCGATGAATACGCCTACGAAGGGTCCCCAGGCCAGCCACCAGATCAAATATGTAAGCGTCCAGCTAGCTGACCACTCGGTCAGGCCCTCATAGGGGAACAGGCGAAACGAGAGCGTCACAATCTGAGAAAGGTAGGCGCCCAGCGTGTCCACCGCACTCTCGAATATGAAGGCAGTTGGTCCGACCAGCATGATGAAGAGCATAATCGCGAGCGCGAGCACCATGTTGATGTTGGAGAGTAGTTTCATACCCTTCTCAACGCCCGTGAGCGTCGAAATCATGTAGGCCGCATAAAGCACCGCGAGGATCGCGAGTGCGACGCCAATCGTCTCGGGCACGGCGATCACGCTGGCAAGCCCCGACCGCACTTGAAGGGCCCCCATCGCCAGCGACCCAGCAAGGCCGAAGACCACTGCGACAACCCCGAGCACGTCCGCCGCAACCAGCACACCTCGCTCCGCCCGCCCGCCGATCAGACCGATGAGAGGGGTGGAGATCAGAGGTTTGCCACCCCGCCGAAAAGTGAAATAGGCGATTACCAGCGCGCAGATGCCATAGATAGACCAAGCGTGCAGGCCCCAGTGCAGATTGGTGATGACCATCGCGGCGCGCGCGGCCTCCGGCGTGCTGCCCTCGAGGCCCGGTGGCGCAGCGAAATGCGTGACGGGTTCCGCCACGCCCCAGAACAGAAGGCCCGCGCCCATCCCGCCTGCAAAAAGCATCGCGATCCACGAAACGGTCGAGAATTCAGGCCGATCTTCATCCGACCCAAGGCGAATACGCCCCCATGGCCCGATAGCGAGAACAGCGGCAAGGATCACAAAGCCGGAACAAAGCGTAAGCCACCACCAACTCACGCCAACCATGAACCAGGTCGTGGAACCGAGCACGGCATCAGCCATCACGTCCGGAGCGACAACGCCCCAGAGCCCCACGGGCAGGCAGATCGCGAGTGCGAACAAGAAGACGGGGTTCTTTCTCATCTGGTCGGCCCTTTTTTGACAATGCGTCAGGGTTTGCATGTCATAGGTCTTGCAACAGTGCTCCGTATCAGAAGACCGGTGCTGATGTCTTTTCACGAGAGGCTGAATGCCGAGTTGCAATCGTTTTCCGCAGCACCGGCATATCCATACACTCTTCAGTCGTGGACGTGGTCCTTGCCGAATTGTCGGGTCGTCATGTGGTAGACCACGGCGGGGTACTTGCTGCGCCCGGCCATCCTCTGGCTTGCCCTAGCCCGCTCAATTGCATCCATCAGGCCCGGGCCGTCTGAGAGGCTCCGTTTCTTGATCGATGAATTATGCTTACCCGTTTCCAGTTCATCGGGCTGCCTCGCGGCGACGTTGGCAGCACCGGCATCATAGATCGACAGTCCGCGGCCAATGTTGATCTTGGTCCGAAGCCCAATGTCCGGCACAATGCCGGATTTATCGCGCAAATCATCGTAATAACACGCAATCAGATCGTCTGTCTTACCCATGGAATTCTCTTCTATTTGGGGAAAACCGGTCATGAACCGATATTTCCAAGTGGTCAGTTGTTGGACGCAAGTCGGCCTGATTTCATCCGTGACCCAAGCGTTTTTGGCTCCGAGCAGCGTTCGCATCCACCAGATCGACCGGATGCGGTGAGATCAGGCCGTGTACCTGTGACGCAGGCAAGAGCGTGGGGTAACGGCCAAGGCATCTCCAATGCTTTGTGGTTTCTGTGCATTTCGGTTCTGTCATCACTACCGACATTGAAGTGCTTCATTTGTGGCTTGACGAGCGACAACCGTCGCTCGTCAAGCCACATGATGACGCCCCGCCGGTTACTTGAAGAAGTTGAACGGCGGTGCCGGCGGCATGCCGCCGTCGAGCTTGCGCGGCAGCTCCTCGCGCATCGGCTTGTCGAAGCCGCGCGGGATGTAATACCAAGGCACAATCATGTTTTCGTGATAAGCACGGCCCACAATCGGCCCGTCGAGCGAGCCCTCGTGCAGATACATGGCCCCTTCCCACAACGCGGTATAATCAGCGAACCCGATCGCCTGTTGGGCCGGGTATTCCGGGGCGACATAGAAAGTGCCCTGTGGGGTCTCCAGCTTTCCGTAGAGCGGGAGATCGACATTCTCGACGACATTCGAGGGCCAGGACTTGATCGTGGTCCAGGTTACGGACCCGCCCAGAGCGTACTCCATTCGCCCATCGGCGTGGATGTAGGCGTAGTTCGTAATCTCCTCGGCAATCGAAAGGTCGGGCTTGCGCCAGAAACGCAAACGGAACATGTCGCCGTTGTCGAGATAAGCATTCTGCCAGATATAGTGGCCTTCGAGGTGATCAGGCGTGCGCAGGTTGCCCCACTGGTGCTCCCACCAGGCGAGGCCCTCGACCTCCATCTCATGGCCATCCACCGTAATCGGACCTGAAATCATCATTTTGGGCGCAATGGTGTAATACGAGATGCCATAGACAGTTTCAGGGTTGTGGCGACCCGTGCGCGAAACATCGTAGCCTTCATTCTCGAGGCCCCAAGGCGTGTTGAAGATGTAACCGGGCGCGTAGACCTTGCCAGTAATGTCCATACTCATCGGCACGGAGTTACGCTCGGGAACTGCGTTCACGACGCTTGCCTTGAAATTCCAGGTCTCGTCGGAAGCACGATAGCTTTCTTCCTGTTCGCCGTGCTCCGGCGTGCCGACCTTGTAGCGAAACCAGAAATCTTCTTTTGGCGCATCACTCGGTGACCCTTCAGCGGTGAATTCACCTGGGTAAAGTGTGACAGCTGGCTTAAATTCACCAGTTTTCAGGTTGTGGAGCGCGAAGAACATGTTTTTCGTAGGACGCTGCAATCCTTCATCCCACCCGGCGAAAAGCGTCATCCAGAAGATTGTGTACGGGTCGCCCG
>CAZMZS010000145.1:0-6494 GCA_964570675.1 uncultured Roseovarius sp.
CATTCAGTGCGCGCGTGACAGGAACGCGCGCGCGACTGTTCGGATCTCCACACGTTATGTTGAATTCTGGGGGGTTGCCCGTTGACCCGGGGGCCGCGAATATAGCCCGGATTTCAACCGATCATCCAAGCATGGAGACCGAATGATGAAGTATATGGTAATGGCCGCAGCCCTGACGATGGGGGCGACCGGGGCATTCGCCGCGCCCGAGACATACACCCTCGACCCCAGCCACAGCCAGGTGGTGTTCTCGTATGATCACCTGGGGTTCTCGACGACCTACGGGATGTTCTCGGGCTTCGAGGGCGAGATCATGTTCGATCAGGATGATCCGGCCAATTCGTCGGTGAACGTGTCGATCCCGGTGCGCTCGATGCTGACCGGATGGGAAAAGCGTTTCCAGCATTTCATGTCGGATGACTTCTTTGGCGCTGCCGAGGGCGACATGGTCACTTTCACTTCGACCGGGATCGAGGTGACGGGCGATACCACCGCCGATATCACCGGCGATCTGACGATGAACGGTGTGACCAAGTCGGTCGTCCTGGCAGCGGAGCTGAACAAGAGCGACGGGCATCCGATGAAGGACGGTCAGGCATGGGCCGGGTTCGATGCGACGACCACGCTCAAGCGGTCGGAATACGGTATGGATTTCGCGGTACCCGCGGTGAGCGACGAGGTCGAGGTGATGATCTCGATCGAGGCCGGCAAGGCCGAGTGACACGCGCTGCTTGACGTTGAAAGGGCCTGCCATTGATTTGGCAGGCCCTTGGCGTTTGGGGAGGGGGCTTGCGCTCAAGGCCGGGGGGGCGGCCCCCCGGACCCCCCGAGGTATTTGAAGCCAAATGAAGGGCAGGGCACGTCAGGGGGCGGCGCGCCGGGCGGTAAGGTCGAAGCTGATATCGACGCTGGCCGCAAGCGAGCCGGTGCCCTCGCCGCCGATGCCGAACGCGCGCCGATCCACGCTGAGGCCGCCTTGGGCGGTGGCGCTGTCGCCTTCGATATCGAGAGTGAAGGGCATTTCGACGGCGACGGATTCGTCCTTGATGCGCAATGTGCCGCGCGCCACATGGCCCTGCTCGGTCCTGAAGAGATCGGCCGTGAAATTGGCGGTGGGGAAGGCTTCGGCGTTGAAGTAATCGGCGCCGAGAGCCTCGCTGGTGACGGAGCCGAGGGTCAGGGAGGGGATCGAGATGGTCACGTCGACGCTGCCGTGGCGACCGTTCGAATCGGAATTTTCGCTGTAGTCGATTGACGCGGTCCAGTCGGCGAAGCTGCCGGTGACCTCGGACCCCATCTGCACCACGGTGATTTGCAGGCTGCCATCCTGCACCTCCCATTCGCTTTCCACCGTCTCGAGCGCAGCGCCCTGTGGGGCGCTGTCGGCGGCGTGGTCCGGCGGGGCGAACCAGCCAAGATAGGCCGCGCCGCCCAGCACCGCGCCCCAGAGCGCCAGAGCGGTGACGAGCGGCAGGACATGGCCGGGTTGACGTTCGCTCGGAAGGGCCGGGTTCTGGCCGGGCAGCATCCGGCGCAGCGTGGCGTCGCCGTCAAGCAAGTGGTGCTTGAGCGCGCCCGCCACATGCAGCGCGATGGCCCCGAGCAGCACCCATTGCAGCAGGTAATGCAGCGTTGCGGTGATATCCGCGACCTGCTGATCCTTGGGCACGAAGGGCAGGGATTGACTGAGCGGCCACCAGATCGGCGCGAATCCCGAGGTGGACGCGTGATGCATCCAGCCGCTGAGCGGCACCGCCACCAGCGAGCCGTAAAGCAGCCAATGCACGGTTTCGGCGAGCCATGCCTCGGCCGGTTTGTCGCCGTTCAGGAGCGCCGGTTTGGGCTGGCCGATGGCCCAGGCGATGCGCGCCAGCGCCACGAAGAAGAGCGCGACGCCGATTGTCTTGTGCATCGAAAAGAGCGTCGAGGCGAGTTGCAGGGCGGAATCGTCGGGGCTCGCGCCGGTGCCGCGCACCTCATGGGCGAGGTCGCTGGCGATCAGTCCCAGGGGGAACATTGCCAGGATCAGCAGGGCGGTCAGCCAGTGAAAGGTCTTGGTGACGCTGCCATAGGTCGTGCTGGAATTGCTGAGTGGCATCGTGCGGGGCTCCTGATGGTTGCGGCCTTCGAGGCGACATTAGCCGAGCACGCGGGCGGGGCAATGGCGCAGGGCGCACACAAGCCGTGCGTCGGTGTTGGGCGTTGCCTCTGTGCACGAGGCGCGGTATCGGGTTGCACCACAGCTATTCGGGAGGCAGGAGACCATAATGAGCCGAGCATTCGTATTCCCCGGGCAGGGCGCCCAGACCATCGGAATGGGACAGGCGCTGGCCGAGGCCTACCCGGCCGCAAAGGCCGTGTTCGACGAGGTCGATGAGGCATTGGGCGAGAAGCTGAGCAAGCTGATCTGGGCGGGCGAGCAGGATGAGCTGACCCTGACGCAGAACGCCCAGCCCGCGCTGATGGCGACCTCGCTGGCGGCGATGCGCGCGCTGGAGGCCGAGGGCGTCGGCGTGGATGCGGCCGTGATGGTGGCGGGGCATTCGCTGGGCGAGTATTCGGCGCTGGCGGCGGCGGGCGCCCTGAGCATCGCCGATTGCGCGCGCCTGTTGCGCATCCGGGGCGAGGCCATGCAGAAGGCCGTGCCGGTGGGCGAGGGCGCGATGGCCGCCATTCTGGGCCTTGACCTGGAGGCCGTGCGCGAGGTGGCCGCTGCCGCCGCGCAGGGCGAGGTCTGCCAGGCCGCCAATGACAATGACCCCGGACAGGTGGTGGTTTCGGGCGCAAAAGCCGCCGTGGAACGCGCGGTGGACATTGCCAAGGAAAAAGGCGCCAAGCGCGCCATGTTGCTGCCCGTCAGCGCACCCTTTCACTGCGCGCTGATGCAACCTGCCGCCGATGTCATGCAAGAGGCTCTGAGCGGGGTCGAAATGGCCGCGCCCAAGGTGCCGCTGGTGGCCAATGTCCTGGCTGCGCCGGTCAGCGACCCGGCAGAGATCCGCAAGCTGCTGGTCAGCCAGGTCACGGGCGCGGTACGCTGGCGCGAGTCGGTGCTTTACATGGCGGGTGTGGGTGTGAGCGAGCTTTGGGAAATCGGCGCGGGCAAGGCGCTGAGCGGCATGGCGCGGCGGATCGACCGCGACCTTGCCACCCGCGCCGTCGGCACGCCCGAGGATGTCGCGGCCGCTGTCGCGGCAATGAACGGCTGAGGCCGCGGGGCGCGCGAATTTTCAGGCCGGGTCGCCAGAGGGCGGTCCGGCGCCAGAACCGGAAGCCAGAACCGAAAGGATGCAAGAGCATGTTTGATCTGACAGGGAAAAACGCGCTGATCACCGGCGCGTCGGGCGGGATCGGCGGCGCGATCGCCAAGGCACTGCATGGCGCGGGCGCCAGTGTCGGGCTCAGCGGCACAAGGACCGAGCCGCTGGAGGCGCTGGCGGGCGAACTGGGCGAGCGCGCCCATGTGCTGCCCTGCAATCTTGGCGACGCCGAGGCGGTCGAGGCGCTGCCCAAGCAGGCGATCGCGGCCATGGGCGGGCTGGATATCCTGGTCAACAATGCCGGGATCACACGCGACCAGATCTTCATGCGCATGTCCGACGAGGAATGGGCGCAGGTGCTGGATGTGAACCTGACCTCGTCGATGCGGCTGTGCCGGGGTGTCATGCGCCCGATGATGAAGGCACGCTGGGGCCGGATCATCAATATCAGCTCGATCGTGGGCGCTACCGGCAATCCCGGGCAGGCCAATTACGCAGCCTCCAAGGCGGGGCTGGTGGGGATGACCAAATCCATCGCCTACGAGGTCGCCAGCCGAGGCATCACCGCCAATGCGGTTGCGCCGGGCTTTATCGCCACGGCCATGACCGACAAGCTGAACGACGAGCAGAAAGAAAAGATCAACGCCCAGATCCCCGCCGCGCGGATGGGCGCCCCCGAAGAGATCGCGGCGGCGGTGCTGTATCTGGCCAGCCCCGAGGCGGCCTATGTCACTGGCAGCACGCTGCATGTGAATGGCGGAATGGCGATGCTCTGATTCTTGCGCGCGGCCCGCGAGAGGCTTGGCAACAAAGCCCGACATGCGGGCGCGGCATGGGATGCAGCCACGATACGGACGATCCGGGCGCGCGCTGTTCAACTCCGGATTGTCGGTACGGGATAGGCGCTTAGCCCCCCTCCGTGATCCGTTTGCGGCGGTCCTGCGCCATCCTTTGCAGAGCGTCCCATGGGCCTTGCGAAAGGATTTGCCTACGGCGCGCCATGTGCTATAGGCGGCGCAGACCGGCTGGGAGAAGTGCCCGGCTGCCCGTGAGGACGGGACCACCGAGCCGCCCGGAGAGGGGCATCACCATGGCCACTTCCCGGCTTGGGCAGGGGCAGAAAGCGGGTCGGCAGACCCGGAGAAAGATGAGGATTAAGACATGAGCGATATCGCAGACCGCGTGAAGAAGATCGTCGTCGAGCATCTCGGCGTTGAAGAGGACAAGGTGACCGAGAACGCTTCGTTCATCGACGATCTGGGGGCGGACAGCCTTGATACGGTCGAGCTGGTGATGGCCTTCGAAGAAGAGTTCGGCATCGAGATTCCCGATGACGCCGCCGAGACCATCCAGACCTTCGGCGATGCGGTGAAGTTCATCAGCGACGCGTCGTAAAGACGACGGGATATGCCTTCGGGCATGAGGGCCCCTGCCGGATGGCGGGGGCCTTTTTCGTGTTGAAACCCGGCAAGGGGGCGTGAACGGGCTTTATCATGCCGATTTGACGATACAAGCCCGTCGCGATCGGCTGCATTTTGTGCAGGGTCCGGGCAGTGCCGGGCGGGTCATCGCAAATTGAGGGCGCACGTGTCATGATCGTCTATCCCACACTCGAACTGATGAACGGCAAATGCGTGTCGCTGACGCGCGGGCGGCTGGATGAGCCGGTGATCTGGCATGTCGATCCGGTGGCGACTGCGCGCGGCTTTGCCGCGGCGGGCGCGTCGTGGATGCATCTGACCGATATCGACGCGCTGCGCGGCGATGATGAAAATGATGCATTGATCGAAGAGATCATCCGCGCTGCGGGCATTCCGGTGCAACTGGGCGGCGGATTTCGCGCGCGCGAGAGGGTGACCAGATGGATCGACCGGGGCGCGGGCCGGGTGGTGATCGGCACGATGGCGGCGCATGATCCCGAATTGCTGCGCGAACTGGCGCGCCGGCACCCCGACCAGATCGTGCTGGCGGTGGATATCCACGATGGGTCGGTGATGACCGAGGGCTGGAAATCGCGCAGCGCCTTTGATCCGGAGACCTATGTGAAGGCGTTCGACGATGTGCCGCTGGCGGGAATCATCGTCACCGATATCGACGCCGATATCGAGGATAGCGACGGCAGTCTGGGGGTTCTCACCGGGCTTGCGGCGCAGACCCGCCACCCGGTGATCGCGCGCGGCACGGTGCGCAGCGCTGATGACGTGGCGCGCCTGAAATACGTGCCCAATATCGCCGGCACGCTGATTGGCCGGGCGCTGTTGTCGCGCGATGTCGATCTGTCGGAGGCGCTGGCGCTGGCGGCTGCCGATCCCGGCCCGACCGCCGCGTTCCAATAGGGGCGGCGAATTTCGGCGGCGGGACGGCAAGCGCGCGCAGTGCTCTTGCCCACCGGGGGCAAGGCGGGTTATGAGCAACCCTTGAAACGACATGGAAAGGGCAGCAGCATGCGTCGAGTGGTTGTCACCGGGCTGGGATTGGTCACGCCTCTGGCCTCGGGCGTCGAGGAAAGCTGGAAAAGGCTGCTGGCCGGGCAATCGGGCGCGGGCACGATCACCCGTTTCGATCCCGTCAACGTGGCGACCAAATACGCCTGCGAAGTGCCGCTTGGCGACGGCAGCGACGGCACGTTCAACGCCGACGATCACATGGCCGCCAAGGAGCGCCGCAAGGTGGATGATTTCATCCTCTATGGTGTGGCCGCCGCCGACATGGCGGTGAAGGACGCGGGTTGGACGCCCGAGGATGACGAGAGCCTTGAGCGCACTGGTGTGATGCTGGGTTCGGGGATCGGCGGGCTGCGCTCGATCGAGGAGACGACGCTGGTGATCCGCGACAAGGGTGTGCGGCGGGTGTCGCCGTTCTTCATCCCCGGCGCGCTGATCAACCTGATCAGCGGACAGGTCAGTATCCGCTATGGTTTCAAGGGCCCCAACCATTCGGTCGTCACCGCCTGTTCGACGGGTGCGCATGCGATCGGGGATGCCTCGCGTCTGATCCAGTTCGGGGATGCCGACGTGATGGTCGCCGGGGGCGCCGAGGCGGCGATCTGCGAGATCGGGATCGCCGGTTTCAACGCCTGCAAGGCGCTGTCCACCAAATGGGCCGACGACCCGCAAGCCGCCAGCCGCCCCTATGACGAGGACCGCGACGGGTTCGTCATGGGCGAGGGCGCCGGGGTTGTGGTGCTGGAGGAATACGAGCACGCCAAGGCGCGCGGCGCCAAGATCTATGCCG
>CAZMZS010000146.1:0-6374 GCA_964570675.1 uncultured Roseovarius sp.
GGGTCTTGCCAGCGTCGAGGTCACGGGCGAAGCGCCCGCCGGCACCCCGATCACCACGGATGGCAAAGCCGTCGGCACGCTTTTCACGCAATCGGGTGGCAAGGGTATCGCCTATCTTCGCTTTGATCGTTCGAAGGGGGATCTGCAGGCGGGCGATGCGACGCTGCGATACACACCATAAGCAACCGGGCGCGACTCATCATCGCGCCCGGTTGCTTGACTGACCGCCGACACCTGAGGCTCAGGCCCGCTCGGCGTATTCCATGGTTTCCGTATTGACGACGATGTCCTCGTCGGACCCCACGAAGGGCGGCACCATGACCTTGATGCCATTGTCCAGGACCGCCGGCTTGAAGCTGTTGGCCGCGGTCTGCCCCTTGACCACCGGCTCGGTCTCGGCCACCCGGCAAACCACCTTCTGGGGCAGCGAGGCGCTCAGCGCCTCGTTCTCGTAATATTCGACCTGCACCGTCATTCCGTCTTGCAGAAACGGGCGGCGCTCGCCGAGGATTTCGACGGGCAGCTCGACCTGCTCGAAGGTCTCGCTGTCCATGAACACCAGTTGACCATCTGTTTCATACAGAAACTGCTGATCCTTCTGCTCAAGGCGGACGCGCTCGATCTTGTCGGCGCTGCGGAACCGCTCGTTCAGCTTGGACCCGTTGCGAAGGTTGCGCATTTCGACCTGGGCAAAGGCGCCGCCCTTGCCAGGCTTCACGTGATCGACCTTCACGGCGGTCCACAGGCCGCCGTTATGTTCCAGGATGTTTCCGGGTCTGATCTCGTTTCCATTGATCTTGGGCATTATAGCAAAACCATGACAAAAGGTTGATGGAAGGTTGATGCCCCCTATATCTGGGGAGACGATGACTGGCAAGATGACGATACCCGCGCACCGACCACGGGCATAGATATGCACATAATGCATAGAAGCTATGCGCCTGCGCTCTATCCGAATCGATCAAACTTCGCCATAACCGGCTGCACGCCGAAAAGACAAGAGCAATAACATCAAGGACGAACCATGACGGATTTCGTTGACGGCACGGCCTTCAATGCCGAACAGGGCAACCGTGCCCGTAAACTATTTGCAGCCGTAGTGCTGGCCGCGCTGGATGACGCCATCGCGGACGACAAGAAATACGGCAACGGCCCCGAGCAGATCGCCCGGTGGGCGCGTTCGCGCGATGGGCGCGAAGTGCTGTCCTGTGCCGGTATCGATCCCAATGAGCGCGTCGTCGACGGTCTCATGGATTTCGTTTCCAAGGGCGTGCGCACTTCGGTCGCGTTGTCGCGCGAGGAAAGCGAACGGCGCAATGCCGCTGCTCAGGCCGAAGCCGCCTGATCACGACCTGACGTCGCTGCAAAAGACCCTGCCGGACACGGCGGGGTTTTTTCTTTGCCCATAGCTCACCGCGCGTGGTCCGGCCATCTTCCCCCGCCGCGCTCCAGCCTGTATCACCGCGCATGCATGACAGGAGGGCACGTCGTGGCAAAGTCGATCATGATTCAGGGGGCCGGCTCGAATGTTGGCAAATCCATGCTGGTCGCCGGTCTGGCGCGCGCATTCGCCAATCGCGGCCTGTCGGTCGCACCCTTCAAGCCGCAGAACATGTCGAACAACGCCGCCGTGACGCCCGAGGGTGGCGAGATCGGCCGCGCGCAAGCGCTTCAGGCGATGGCCGCACGCCGCCTGCCCCATACCGACATGAACCCGGTTCTTCTAAAACCCGAAAGCGAAACCGGCGCACAGATCATCCTTCAGGGGCGCCGCTTCGCCACGATGCGTGCAAAGGGCTACACACAGAGGAAACCAGAGCTTCTGGCCCCTGCCCTTGAAAGCTTTCACCGGCTTTGTGCGGATGCCGATCTCGTGCTGGTCGAAGGCGCCGGAAGCCCTGCAGAAATCAACCTTCGCAAAGGCGACATCGCCAATATGGGTTTCGCCGAGGCCGCAGACCTGCCCGTCATTCTGGTCGGCGACATCGACCGCGGCGGCGTGATCGCGCAGATCGTCGGCACGCAAACAGTACTGTCCCTTGCCGATGCCGGACGGATCAAGGCCTTCGCCATCAACAAGTTTCGCGGCGATACCAGCCTGTTTGACGCGGGCATGACAGCCATCGAACAGCGCACCGGCTGGCTGCCATTGGGTATTCTGCCCTGGTTCGCCGATGCCTGGCGACTTCCGGCCGAGGACGTGATGGATCTTCGCTCGGCCAGCGGCGGCGGCTTCAAGGTCGCGGTGCCGCGCCTCGGGCGGATCGCCAATTTCGACGACCTCGACCCCCTTTCCTCAGAGCCGGGCGTCAGCATCGAGATCATAGAACCCGGCCAGCCATTGCCGGGCGATGCCGATCTGGTCCTGCTGCCAGGCAGTAAATCGACCATCGCCGATCTGGGCCATTTCCGCGCTCAGGGCTGGGATATCGACCTTCAGGCGCATATCCGTCGCGGCGGGCATGTGTTGGGCCTTTGTGGTGGCTATCAGATGCTGGGGCGCGAGATTGCCGACCCAGACGGGATCGAAGGCGCGCCCGGCGTGGTGGCTGGGCTTGGGCATCTGGACGTCACGACCGTGATGAAACCGGAGAAGCGCCTGTCCCTGACCAGCGCCACCTACACCGCCACCGGCGACCCGGTGCAAGGGTATGAGATCCACTTGGGCGAAACGACCGGACCCGACTGCACGCGCGCATGGCTGCATCTGGATAACCGCCCCGAAGGCGCGGCGTCAGTGTCGGGACGGGTGCGCGGTACTTATCTGCATGGGCTTTTCGCCTCGGACAGGTTCCGTGCGGCCTTTCTGGGTGAACTCGGCGTGGCGTCGGGGCTGCGCTATGACGCAAGCGTCGACGAAACACTCGAGGCGCTTGCGCGCCATGTCGAAACCCATCTCGATCTTGACCGGATATTGGAACTGGCTGCGACGCCGCGCGCCTAGTCGAATTCCTGGCTGGTCAGCGCGCGGTGAATCTCGCGGCGCACCAGTTTACGCACGTTGCGGGTGATACGCTCGCCCAAGGCGCCCTGAAGCTCCTGACGCACGATCTCGCTGACCATGTCGCGCAGCGCGTCTTCGTCCAGAATGGCCTCATCCGCATCGTCCCAGAATTCGGACTCGTCCTCGTTGTCGCCTTCCTGCTGTACCGCGTCATGCTCAGGTTCTGCCGCGACCTCGGGTTCGGGGTCATCCGGCGCTTGCGCGTCCTTGTCAGGGTCATGGGATTCGTCATCGACCTTTCCCGAGGCTTCCGGCGCGAAGGCTACGCTTGGGAACACGGTGGACTCGTCATCGGCATCTGACTCACGAAGCTCGGGTTCGGGCGCGTAATCTTCCCATGCCATTGGCGTGACATCCGAGCCGGAATAGGGATCATCGGTTTCACCATCGGGTTCCCACTCGTCATCGCGCGCGGCAACTGCGGCTTCGACACCGGCGATACGGTCCTCCAGTGCGGATATCTCGGCATCGCCAGCATTCTCATCGTTCGTACCCTCGCCGGCATTATCATCCCCAACCAGCGAATCATGATCGTCTGCCGCCAGGGGGTCGATATCGCCGGGCTGCTCTGCGGGTTCATCATCGGGCGAGGCATTGGGGGTCTCGTCCTGCGCGGATTGCGTGGCGGTTTCTTCCTCTTGGGTATCCGACGATCCGGTATCTGGCGCATCGGCAGGCTCATCATCCGGTTCGGGTGCCTCAACATCACCCCCGTCACGGGCGACATGCCGGAATTCGAACCGGTCGCCGACCACGCCCGCGTCGTGCGCCTCGGAAACCGGCGGCACTTCCGGAGGTGTCTCATCGGCCTCGTCCACACGCAGCGCAGGTGTCAAAACAAGCTTGTTGGTGCTGTCAAAACTGGTCCCGACGACGCCCCCAGGCGCCTCGCGTTCGCCGCTTGAAACCAGACGCCGGATTGAGGACAAGACATCCTCGATTTCCGCATTGCTGACGGGATCAGACATATTTCTGCACCACTCTTGCCTCACCCGAGTTTATCCCCGAGGGCGTTTTCACACAACTGGTTAGGTTGTGTTTTACTCTTTCCCGAGCGCGCGCAGCACCTGATCAAGCTGCTGACCCTGGGGGCTGATGTCCACGGGGGCTGTCTTGACCAGATTGTAATAGGCGGCCGGGTCATAGGTTTGAACCGCCAGGTTCAGATCCTTCGCCGTCAACTGCCCCATCGCGGACAGGATCGCGTAGGCCGCGACATAGACATCTATTTCCGCCGAGATGAGGTTGGTGCGCGCGTCCAGAAGATCCTGTTCGGCATCCAGCACATCCAGCGTGGTGCGCGCACCCAGTTGCGCCTCTTCGCGCACACCGCGGAAGGCCACGGTTGCGGCGCGCACGGCCTCTTGGCTGGCCTCGCGGCTGGCACGGGCGGCACGCAGATCGGCATAGGCATTCCCGACCTCCTGCTGCACCTGAAGCCGGGCAAGATGCAGCGCCCCGCGTGTCGCATCGCGCCGCGCAATGGCCTGACGCCTGAGCGCGCTCAACTGGCCGCCTTGATAGATCGGGCCGCTAATCTGCACACCCACGCTGCCAGAGCGCACATAGTCGCTGCCGCCCCATTCCTCTTCGACGCCGGCGCGCGCATTAAGCCCGATGCGCGGGCGCGTGGCGGCGGCTGCCGCGTCGGCCGTCAGATCCGCTGCGGCCACATCATACTGTGCCTTGCGTATGTCGGGATGGGCGCGCACGGCCACGGATTTCGCCGTTTTCACGTCACCAGAAAGACTTGGCGGAGATTGTGGTGTCTGCAGGTTCCCCGGCTCCCGGCCCACGGCACTGACGAATTCCTCGATCGAACGCGTCAGATTGCCCTGCGCCGACGCCAGCCCGCTTTGCGCAAGGGCAAGCGCCGCTTCGGCCTGTGACACGTCGGTGCGGGTCACTTCGCCCACCTCGAACCGGTCGCGCGCGGCCTCCAATTCCTGACGCAGCAGGCGCAGGTTATTCTGGCGCAGCGAGACGAACTGGCTGTTGCGGCGCACATTCATGAAGGCCGCAACCGCGCGCAAAAGCACCTGTTGCTCGATGCTGCGCAGGGTTTCGCGCGTCGCAAGCACAGTTTCCTTGGCTGCTTCCACCTGAAGGCGCGTGCGCCCGAAATCATAAAGCAGCAACTCCGCCGTCAGTCCAAAGCTGGCGTCGGTCGAATCAATAGATACCGCCCCGTTGCTGCTCTGCGTGCGGGTGCGCCCGAACCCGCGGGTCACATCCGCCGACCATCCGATGATCGGGCGCAGCTGCGACACAGTCACGGCAACATCCTCGTCGGCGGCGCGCAGCAAGGCGCGGTTCTGATCAAGCAGGCCACTGTTGCGATAGGCGCTCACCAGCGTATCCGCCAGCGTCTCGGACCAGGCCGTGACCGGCGTCGAAACCGCCAGGGCCAGAGCCAAAACCGGGGCCAGAACTTTGTTTGTCGTCAGGCGTATCAATGGACGCTCCCTCTTGGCCCGGCGGCGCAGCCGCTCACAGGGTAAATGCTGCGTGACGCTCGAACCCGGGCAGCACCGGCGCACCGGCGTTGAAGGCAAAACGCCATGAAATCTCTCCGTCGATCCGATAACCGATGCGCACCGCGCCCAAGGCCCCTTCCATGAACAGGCAGGCGATGCGCCCGCCCTCCTTGACCTGATCGCTCAGCGCCTCGGGCAGGTGCTCGACCGCGCCCTGAAGGACGACTACGTCATAGGGTCCGTGTTCAGGCGCGCCCTGCACAAGCGGGCCTTCCTGAAGGATGACATTGTCAGCGCCGTTCTCCGACAACAGGCCCGGTGCCTCGCGCGCCATTTCGGCGTCTTCCTCGACGGCGACCACGGCTTCGGCGACCCGCGCCATCACCGCCGACGAATAGCCAAGAGCGCATCCAACATCCAGCACCAGCTCATCGGCCTGGATATCCAGCGCATCGAGCATCTTGCCAAGGATGCGCGGATCGAGAATCACCCGGCCACCGCCAAGATCGATATTCTCGCCCATGTAGGCAGCCTCGCGCAGCTCCACCGGCACGAACGCCTCGCGCGGAACCGACATCATCGCGTCGATAATCGGGAATTTCGTTACATCGGACGGGCGGACTTGCGTGTCCACCATCACGGCGCGCCGCGCGGCATAATCTGTCATCGGCCGAACTCTTGTCTTCCATGAACCTGCTTCATATCTTTACATACAGATCAGCTAGGAACAACGCAAATGAGCGCACAGCAGCTGCGCGCCGGGCCTTGCGCAGAGAGCAATGATCGGATAACCGATCTCCACCACTTGAGCGGCGAGTTGGCGGAGTGGTGACGCAGCGGATTGCAAATCCGTGTACACCGGTTCGATTCCGGTACTCGCCTCCATTTTCTTG
>CAZMZS010000147.1:0-6242 GCA_964570675.1 uncultured Roseovarius sp.
CCATGAAGGTGACGGTCGTGCCCAACCGCAACGCGATCATGCTGGCCGTGGGGTTTGGCATGGCGGCGGCCGAGGGAGCGGAGGCCGTGGCGGTCGCCGTGCATGGTGGCGATCACTTCATCTATCCCGATTGCCGTCCCGGTTTCATCGATGCCTTTCAGGCGATGGAAACGAGGGCGCTGGAGGGCGTGGCGGATGTCACGCTTCTGGCGCCGTTTGTGCAGATATCGAAGGCCGATATCGTGCGTGAGGGCGCGCGCCACGGCACGCCGTTTGCGCAGACATGGTCCTGTTACAAGGGCGGCGAGATTCATTGCGGGCGCTGCGGCACCTGTGTCGAGCGGCGTGAGGCGTTTCACCTGGCCGGGATAGAGGACCCGACACCTTATGCGGACCCGGATTTCTGGCGCGAAACCGTGGGGGTTGCGTGATGTACACGATTACCAAGGAATTCCATTTCTCGGCCTCGCACCAGCTTTTTGGCCTGCCCGAGGATCACCAATGCGCGCGTCTGCATGGGCATAACTACATCGTCGTCGTGGAGTTGCGTTCAGAGGAGCTGAACCAGCACGGCTTCGTGCGCGATTACCACGATCTGGCGGCGTTGAAGCGTTATATCGACGATGAGCTGGATCACCGGCATCTCAACGATGTGCTGGGTGACGATTGCGTCACGGCCGAGCGCATGGCGAAGCATTTCTTTCATTGGTGCCATGCGCAATGGCCCGAGGTGTCGGCGGTGCGCGTGAGCGAGACGCCCAAGACATGGGCGGAGTATCGGCCATGAGCGACGAAACCCCGCTGCGCGTGTCCGAGATCTTTGGCCCGACGATTCAGGGCGAAGGCGCGCTGATCGGCGTGCCCACGGTTTTCGTGCGCCTTGGCGGGTGCGATTACCGCTGTTCGTGGTGCGACAGCCTGCATGCGGTGGACAGCGCCTATCGCGAGAGCTGGACCCCGATGAGCGCCGAGGCGGTCATGGAGGCGGTTGCGCGCCTGTCGGGCGGGCGGCCCTTGCTGGTGTCGCTGTCGGGCGGGAACCCGGCGATCCAGCCCTTGGGCGGGCTGATCGGCATGGGCCACGAGAAGGGCTATTGCTTTGCGCTGGAAACGCAGGGCTCGGTGGCGCGCGACTGGTTTGGCGATCTGGACATGCTGGTGCTGAGCCCCAAGCCGCCGTCAAGCGGGATGGATGTGGATTGGGCCGCGTTCCAAGCCTGCGTCGATGCAGGGCAGGGCGCGGATATGGTGATGAAGATCGTGATCTTCGACGACACCGATTACCAATGGGCGCAAGACGTGGCGGCGCGCTATCCGCAATTGCCGCTGTTCCTGCAGCCGGGCAATCACACGCCGCCCCCGCCGGATGACGATCGCGCCGTGGTCGATCAGGCGGGCGTGGATGCGCGGATGTGCTGGCTGGTGGATAAGGTCACGCGGGATGGATGGTTTCAGGCGCGGGTGTTGCCGCAGTTGCATGTGATGCTTTGGGGAAACAAGCGCGGCGTATGACGGGAAAGACGATATGAGCGACGATATCTACAAGGATCTCAAGCAATTGGGCGGTATGGCGGCGATGCCCCAGAGCCCCGATGAGGCCGAGCTGGAGCGGGTCAGGAACCCGCAGGCGGACGTGGCCTATAACGTGCGTTTCACCGCGCCGGAGTTCACCTCGCTCTGCCCGATGACGGGGCAGCCGGATTTCGCGCATCTGGTGATCGATTACGTGCCGGGCGAGTGGCTGGTTGAAAGCAAGTCGCTCAAGCTGTTCCTGGGCAGCTTTCGCAATCACGGCGCCTTTCACGAGGATTGCACCGTGAGTATCGCACGCCGTCTGGTCGATTTCCTGGAGCCGAAATGGCTGCGGATCGGGGGCTATTGGTATCCGCGCGGCGGCATCCCGATCGACGTGTTCTACCAGACCGGTGAGGTGCCCGCGGATGTATGGATTCCCGATCAGGGGGTTGCACCCTATCGCGGGCGCGGCTGACATGAAACGGGCGCCGCGCGGATTGGCGCGGCGCCCTCAACTCATTCTGCCCTATCAGGGGCAGGCGGCACGGTAATAGGTGCCGTCGCCTCGCGCATAGGCGCAGGTGTTGTTGTTGCGGTTACGCGCCACCAGCGCGCCCGCGCCGGCCCCGGCCAGCGTCGAGACCACCGTCCAGTTGTCATTGGCGCCAAGCGCCTTGGCGGTGATCAGCCCCAGGCTGCCGCCGATCGCGGCGCCTGCGACCTGGCGTTCCTGCTCTGCTGTCATGCAGCCGGTCAGCATGAGGCTTGCTGCACAGGCGGTGGCAAGAAGTATCTTTTGCATTCTATTAACCTCTCTTTGAATTGGTTTGGTCGAAGGCGTCGCCAGCTTAGCACGCAGGCGCGGGTCATGCAGCCCTGTCGGCTCAGACGATGGGCGGCGGAGGCTTGCGCCTTGCGCCCGACAGGGCGTTGCCGGCGATGGCGGCAAGCAGGATCGCGCCGCCCAGAAGCGTGTAGGTGGTGGCGGTCTCGCCCAGCACCAGCCAGACCCAGATCGGGCCAAGCACCACCTCGGCCAGTGACAGCAGCGTCAGTTCCACCGCCGGAACCGTCTTTGAGCCGATGGTATAAAGGATGAGCCCGGCGCCGACCTGAAACACGCCCATGCCAAGAGACAGCCCGATATCATGGGGCGACATCACCAGCGACAGGCCCGAGCCAAGGCAGATCGCGCCCATGATCGGCACGGCGAACAGCCCCGAGAGAAACACCGCCGGCATCATTTCGCCGGCGCGCCCCCATCTGAGCGCCACTGTGAAGACCGCAAAGCTCGTCGCGGAGCCAAGTGCGGCAAGGTTTCCCCTGAGCGCCGAATCACCTGTCTTGTCCCAGACCATCACCACGATCCCGGCGCAGGCCACGGCGATCGCCACCCATGTCTGGGGGCGTACGGATTCGTGCAGGATCACCCGGCCAAGCACCGCCGCCAGCAAGGGCGCGCTGGCGAAAAGCAGCATCGCATTGGCCACCGAGGTGGTCTGAACGGCGTAGATCCCCCCGGTATAGGCCGCGACCAGCGCCAGCCCGGCGATCACGCCGGGCAGCCCGGTCGCGCGCGCCAGCGCAAAGGGGCAACGGCCGGTGCGCAGGCGGATCACCACATAAAGCAGCAGCGCCAGGCTGATTGAGCGGTAGAACAGGATCTGCCAGACCAGCGCCTCTTCCATGAGGCGGATCCCCAGCCCCACGGTCGACCAAAGCACCCCGGCGCAAAACACCATGGCGATGCCACGCAGGTCACGCTGCGGCAGGCTCAGGGCGGCATGGGTCAAAGGGCGTCTTCCTCCTCGGGGATTTGCTGGGGCAGGGGGCTGCCGGGAACGAACACCCCTTCGGCGACGATGGTGGGCTCGGGCGTGTCGCGCCCGGCGCGCAATTCGCGATAGCCGAGGTAAAGCCCGCTACCGACGATCAGCGCCATGCCGATCAGCGTGTTGACCGGCGGTAGTTCATCCCAGAGGGCATAGGCCATTAGCGCCGCGAAGGGAAGGTAGGTATAGTCAAATGGCGCCACCAGGCTGGCATTGGCCACCTGATATGCGCGCGACAAGAGCATGTAGCCCGCCATCCCCAGAAGCCCCAGCAGCGCAAGGCCGGGCAGATCGGCGAAGAAGACCGGGGCCGGCGGCCAGGCAAGATGCGGGAAGCCCGCCCCCGCGGCGACGATCTGGTTGAAGGCCCAGCCCATCGGCAGGATCATCAGCCCCGAGAAACCCAGCGTGTAAAGCCCCACGGTCAGCGTGCTTTCACGGTCGCCGATGCGCCGGGCGATGATCTGCGAGGCGGCATAGGTGACGGCGCAGGTCAGCGGCAACACCGCGACCCAGGAAAATGCCTCGCCCGCCGGGTTCATCGCGATGATAACGCCCACGAACCCGACCGCCAGCGCCCAGGCGCGGTGCATGCCGATGGTTTCCTTGAGAAACACCGTCGCCATCACGGCGGTGATCAGCGGCGCCGAGAAGAAGATCGTCGTTACTTCGGCCAGCCCCATGAAGGGGAAGGCGGCGTAGAACATCGAAAACCCCAGCGTGAACAGCGCCGCGCGCGCCAAGTGCAGCGGCCAAAGCGGCGTGCGCAGCCGGTGCGGCGCACCCAGGAGCGCCACCAGCGGCAACAGCACAAGCACCGACACGACCGCCCGCACGAAGATCAATTGCCAGACCGGATAGCTGTCCAGCATGGTTTTCATCATCGCGTCCTGAGCGACGAAGAGCAGCATCCCGATTTCGACGCAGAGAATGCCGTGCAGCGCACGGGAGGGCAGTCTCGGGCTGTCGGGTGCCAGCAACGACATGGGGTCTCATCCGGTTTTCATGGTGTTGGCGCCGGATCTGTTGGCGCCGTGCTGGCAAGAATAGGGCGATAGCGACGCGGGTCTCGCTTGTTTGCGACAAAAAGAAACCCCCGCAGGGCCGGGGCCATGCGGGGGGCGATAGGCACGCCATAGGCGGGCGGATCAGCGGTTGCGGCGGTTCTCGATCAGATCGTCCACCACGCCGGGATCGGCGAGGGTCGAGGTATCACCGAGGCTGCCGTAATCGTTCTCGGCGATCTTGCGCAGGATGCGGCGCATGATCTTGCCCGAGCGGGTCTTGGGCAGGCCGGGCGCCCACTGGATCAGGTCGGGCTTGGCGATCGGGCCGATTTCCGAGCGCACCCAGGCTTCGAGCTCCTTGCGCAGCTCGTCGCTTGGTTCTTCACCGGTCATTAGGGTGACATAGGCATAGATGCCCTGCCCCTTGATGTCGTGGGGATAGCCGACGACCGCGGCCTCGGCGACCTTGGAATGGGCGACAAGGGCGGATTCCACCTCGGCGGTGCCCATGCGGTGCCCGGACACGTTGATCACGTCATCGACGCGCCCGGTGATCCAGTAATAGCCGTCCGCATCGCGGCGGCAGCCGTCGCCGGTAAAGTAATAGCCCTTGTATTGCTGGAAATACGTGGCCTGGAAACGGTCATGATCGCCCCAGACGGTGCGCATCTGTCCCGGCCAGCTATCCTTGAGGGCAAGCACGCCCGAGGCTTCGGTCGTGGTGATCTCCTTGCCGGACTCGGTTTCCAGCACCACCGGCTGAACGCCGATGAAGGGCTTGGTCGCAGAGCCGGGCTTGGTGGCGATGGCGCCGGGCAGGGGCGTGATAAGATGGCCGCCGGTTTCGGTCTGCCAGAAGGTGTCGACGATGGGGCAGTTCCCCTTGCCGACCACTTCGTTATACCAGTTCCAGGCCTCGGGGTTGATCGGTTCGCCCACGGTGCCCAGCACCTTCATGTCCGAGAGGTCGTATTTCTCGACGAATTCGTTGCCCTGGCCCATCAGCGCGCGGATCGCGGTGGGGGCGGTGTAGAACTGGTTGACCTTGTGCTTTTCGCAGACCGCCCAGAACCGCCCGGCATCGGGATAGGTGGGCACGCCTTCGAACATCACCGTGGTCGCGCCATTGGCCAGCGGGCCATAGACGATATAGCTGTGGCCGGTGACCCAGCCGACATCGGCGGTGCACCAGAACACGTCGCCTTCGTGATAGTCGAAGGTCAGCTCGTGGGTCATCGCGGCCCAGACCAGATAGCCACCCTGGCTATGCACGACGCCCTTGGGCTGGCCGGTGGAGCCGCTGGTATAAAGGATGAAGAGCGGGTCTTCGGCGTTCATTTCCTCGGGCGGGCAGTCGGAATCGACCTTCTCGAGTTCCTCATGCAGCCAGTAATCGCCTTCCGAGCGCCAGGCGATCTGATCGCCGGTGCGGCGCACGACAAGGCATTTCACGTCATTGACGTCATGCAGCAGCGCCTGGTTGACGTTGTCCTTGAGCTTGGTCTTGCGCCCGCCGCGCGGGGCGGAATCGGCGGTGATCACCAGCCGTGCATCGCAGCCGTTGATCCGCGCGCCAAGCGCGTCGGGCGAGAAGCCGGCGAAGACGATGGAATGGATCGCGCCGATCCGCGCGCAGGCCAGCATGGCATAGGCCGCCTCGGGGATCATCGGCAGGTAGATCACCACCCGGTCGCCGCGCCCCACACCCATGCCCTTGAGCACGTTGGCCATCTTGCAGACCTGCGCGTGCAATTCGCGATAGGTGATGTGCAGCGCCGCGTCGCCGGGCTCGTCCGGCTCCCAGATGATCGCCGTCTGGTCGCCGCGCGCGGCGAGGTGCCGGTCGATGCAGTTGGCGGCGACGTTGAGCGTGCCGTCCTCGAACCAC
>CAZMZS010000148.1:0-5868 GCA_964570675.1 uncultured Roseovarius sp.
CATTTAGAACAACCATTTCTGCGCTCGCAAACGTTAGTTTTTCCACAGAATCGGCTGGGAGCGGCGGTTCCTACTGTCGTCAAACGCGCTGCCTAGTTTGGCATTGTGTTTGGATGTTTATCTTTGCTCCCTGCCGTAGCACCAGCGTAGCACCTGGCCGCACACCCCAAACACAAAAAACGCCCGGGCTGGCGTTATACCATTGATTTTATGTTATAATTTTGGTTGTGGGAGTAGGATTTGAACCTACGATCTTCAGGTTATCAGCCTGAGGTGAAGGAGCCACCATTAAGGCTCCGACCACTACTTAGATAAAATAATGGATCACAAAACGCACCGAAAATATAACGCTTTGATACTTATAGCTTTTAAGACTTGACAGTACTCCCGCCGGAGGGGTTTCCTTTTTGTGTCATACGTTTTCACCGGGCCCCACGGGCATTGTCTGACGACGGACACGTTTCCCGGTGTAGATATGCCGTTACTCGCGGGACATTTCCTTTAATCTCCCAGGTTTGGGAAGAAGTAGATGTTCATGACCAAGGATCAACGCGAGATTCGGCGCAAGTTGCGAATACTGCGACATGCGGAGGAGATCGGTCACGTCGCGAGGACTTGCCGCTATTTAGGGATAGGTCGATCCAGCTTATACCGATGGTGTCACGCCTATGCGGAGCGCGGCGAAGCTGGCCTTATCAAAGGGCCAGCCGCTCCCGGTGGCATGCTAAACGGACGCAGCGTCAGCGCGAGGAAAAGGTGCTTCATCTTCGGAGCAAGGATCATCTCAGCCCAATGCAGATCGTCTGGCACTTGGATCGCCATCACGACTGAACTGATGCGGTGGATGCCCCCATGGAATCAGTTCAATGCCACGCTCGAGTCTGTCGCCGGCGAGCATCTCAAAAGCCGCATGGATGTGCTCCTCCCGTGGAACTTCAACCAGGCAAGTTGAAATAAGCCTACCGTCCTGACGGCGCTTGCCAATGTCTGATCCTTTCAGGTTCAGTGCTGCGCCGGTAATGAGTCGGCGGTCCTTCTTTCCGAAACCGCAGGGCGCGCCGCGGGGGAATTACTGGCGCGTCCAGAGCCTATTCGATCTGCACATTCAAGATGCGCGCGGGACATTCGCTCGTGACTCGTACTGTCCGTCCCGGTATCTGAAAATTGGTATCTTCGAGGCGCAGCACATCCCCGGCCACGAAGCGTTCAGTCTGCCCGCCGGTCGACATCACCTCAAGTTCGCCCGACAGCAGGACACAGATTTGACGACGGCTGGAGAAGTCCTTGCTGCTATAATACCCTTGCGGCAATTCCGAGAAAAAATAGCGCTTGCAAGACTGCGCCGCTGAAATGAGCGGCGATGCCGCGAGAAAGTCACTCATCCCGAGCTGGAATGTTACGGTCTCGCGGTCGAACACTGTCCCGCCCTCACTGTCATTCTTGAATGTCACGATCTCCATGGCCAACTTTGTCCTTTGGTTTAAAGGTCTTCGCCGAACGTCACTTTCTTGGTGGTCCGTGAGGCATGCTGAAGCCCTCCAAATGGTTTGCAAACGCGTTTTTGCCGCAACTTGGATATTTTTGATCTCAGGCGACCACCGAATATTATGGCCTATTACTGAGCTGCCATTGCCCTTCGGACGTCTTGCAGCGCCAGAAGCGATAGGTGGCCGGTCCAGGCCGCATCACCGTGCTGATACTATACACCAGTTCGGCGCAATTACCCTCGATCGGACCCAGCGTGACGGCGCCTCTGGAACGGCTCTGAGGGTTGTTCCAAAGTCGTGCGTCCCCGGTTCTCCCCAGCGGATCAAGCAGTTGCAGCGCAGCCGTCTCCATGATCGACAGATCTTTCGGTGATAGGCCGGAATCCTGGAACATCCTGCCAAGGCCTTGTGCCTGCGCTTCACCGGTACCCTGCAATGGCACCATCAGAAAAGCCGCCAGCAGCAAAGATTTCGATTTCATCATGCCATCCTTTCAAAACAATGAATTCTCGGGTTCAATTCGTCACCGATTTTCCAGCCGCAAGGCCATCACCACCAGCGCCACCCCGCTGCCCAGAAGTTCCAGCGACAGTATGACACCCAATTTCAGGCCCACGCCCAAAAGCACAAGCAACCCCAAAAGGATCGAGAGCACGCCGGCTCCGATCACCGCCCAGAACAACGGATCAGTCTTGCAGCGCCGCCCGATCCACAGCTTCGCAAACCCGGCGACCATAAGCAGCCCGCCCAGAAGCCAGCGCAGGAGCGTGCCATCGCCGAACGGGCCGGTGAGAAGCGAAAGGCCCAGAAACAACCCCGCGGCGGCAAAGAGCCCGGCTCCGGCACGCTCGCGAAAGGCCGTTGACTTCCAAGCTGCCGCGCCCTGCAACAGCGCCATCAGCACTAATACCCAGCCTGCAATGGTGGTCGAGGTGATCTGCGCAGCATTCGGATTGATCAGGCCCAGCACGCCGCCCGCCAACGCGACCAGCCCCGCCAATAGCCACCATAGCCAGTTTTTCATCGCCGCCTCCTCAGCTTGACTGGTCCCGGGCGGCAAGGCCCAGGCCAATCAGGGATATCCCGGTCGAGATCAGTTCGATCGCCAGCAGGATACCCAGAACCACCGCCGCCGAAAACGGAAAGCTCATCAGGATCATCCCGCCCAGCACAAGCGAGACGATACCCGCGAGGATCAGCATGATCTTGAGCCCGGCTGTCGGCATGCGGAAGGCGAAGACGATCCGCAGCACGCCGATGAACAGCATCAGGCACGCCACCACGACGGTCAGCTGCAGTACGCCCTGCAGGGGGTTGCTCACCAGATTGACACCGATCGCCAGAATCGCAGCCCCCAGCACCAGCGACAACAGGCGTGAGCCCCAGTTGTCATCGGCAAAGATTGACAACAGCATGAGCACACCGATGCCGAGAAAGAGATACCCGGTCAGCAATTCCGCCGTCAGCGTCGCCGCCAGCGGATTGAGCAGGGCAATAATGCCACCCAACAGCGACAGCGCGCCGATGGCCAGCATCAGGACGGAACTTTTCATGATCTATGTCCTCCAATTTGACATTCACTAGGCATCCGAGGGCTCCGCTACCAAATTGAAACTGTCCAGACGGAACCAATCACTCAGCCACAACAACATCCGTTCGGGAAGCGACAGCGCCGCGCGCTCTTCCATCACCTGCCGTGCCAGAGCGGGTTTGTTGGTGATCAGCCCGTCCACGCCCATCGAAATCATCCGCGACATGGCGCGCGGGTCGTCCACCGTCCAGACATAGACCGGCTTGCCCGCCGCCTGCGCGCAACGCAACAGCTGCCCCGAGACCTGCCCGGTATTGACCGCCAGGAAATCGGCATCGAGTGCGCTCAGATCACCGATTGCCCGCGCGGCGAGGATGCCCATCGGCCAATCGGGACGCAGGCTGCGCATCTTGGCTATGCCCGTCCGCTTGAGCGACATGATCATGACATCATCTGCCATGCCAGTCTCCTCGACCAGTTCCGCCACGCGCTCCTCCAGCCGGTCGTCATGTCCATAATATTTAAGCTCGATCAGCACCGTCCGCGCCCCTTTGCGGTCTCGAGAACGGCGCGCAGGGTCGGCACGCGCGCCTCTGCATAGGTGGGATCGAACCAGCTTCCAATGTCGATCCGCGCCAGATCCTCCGGAGTCGCGTTCCACACCTTGAGGAGCACGCTTGCCTGTTTCATGAAATCGCTGTCATGGGTCACGATCACGATGCCGTCTGCGATCTCCTGAACATCGATCTCGATCCAGTCGGCGCGATCTTCCAACGCCTTTTCCACAGCCGCCAGTGTATTCTCGGGCCGGGTCGCCGCCGCACCGCGATGCGCGATGATCTCCACCGCCTGCAGCGTCGCAAGACGCCCCGCTAGATCATTCAGGACGACAACAGCACCAAGCCCGGCCAGCCCCGCTGCAACGGCAAGCCCGGTCAGCAGCAGCCCCCCGCGCGGCGGCGCGGTGTCCGGCTTTGGGGTGAGCACCTTGGGGGCCACACTAAGATGCAGATCATTCAACAAAACTGCCAGCGCCGCATTGGACACACCGGCCAGAATCGCATTTGCCAGCGACCAGAGCGCGAGCGTCAGCAGCGCCGCCACGACCAAGAGGTCAAGGTTTGGCAGTGCCAGCGCCTGCGCCCCCGACCCAATCGCGCCGATCAGCGCCGCGACCCCGGCGGCAAGCGCCAAGCGCAGCACGAGCCAGCCCAGAATAAACCGGATCACCACCACGCGCCGTGTGCGCAGATGCGCCTCGCTCTGCGCAAAACAGTCGCGTGCCGACACCCCTTCGATCAGCCGCAGATGCAGAGCCAGCGCCCAGCCCGATAGCCACCAGATCAGCAGCCCCGCCATGATCAGGGCGAGTGTGCCGATTAGACCTGCGGCCAGCAAAAACTCGGGGGGCCGATAGGTCAGGTAATAGTTGATGTCATGCGCCCTTAACGTGAGCGCCGCCACCACCGCGCCAGCCGCCAGAAACGGCAGGGCCAGCAAAGCCACCCGCAGGACGAGGCGCGAAGCGAGGCCAAAAACCGTCACCAGCCGCGAAAGTACCAATCGCCAAGCCGCAAAGAGCGCCGGCCATACCCCCTTCACCGGCTGTCGCAGCACAGCTGTCATCAATGCAAGATCAAGCACCCCCGCAACGATCAGGATCCCGGCCACCGCCAATGCGCCAAGCGCACCCATGGGGGACAACACAAAGCCGGCAATTTCCTGATCGGTCAGCGCCGGATCACCCGACCAGCGCAGCGCAAGGCCGAGGATCATTCCCGCAAGCGGCAGCATCAGCACGGAAACCGCTAGCCGCACATTCAGATGCAGCGCCGTGAAGAGCAGCGCACCGGACAGGGCGCGACGGTAGGCTGAAAGGACCGCACGCAGGCCCACCGTTCAGGGCTCCGCTTCGGTGGGCTTGCGCCCTTTCAAGCGTTCCCGCAGGGATTGGAATATCACATAGAGCGCCGGAATGACGAAAATGCCCACCAGCGCTGCCGCCAGCATGCCACCCGCCACGCCGGTACCCACGGCGCGGCGTGAGAGCATCGAGGCCCCTTCCGCGGTGACCAGAGGGATCAGCCCGGCGATGAACGAAAAAGAGGTCATCATCACCGCGCGGAATCGCGCATGCGCGCCCTGCACGGCGGCATCGAGAATGGTCTCGCCCGCCTCGCGCCGCGCCTTGGCAAACTCCACGATAAGAATGGCGTTCTTGGCGGCCAGCGCCAACAGCACCACAAGCCCGATCTGCGCATAGATGTTGAAGGGCAGCCCTGCCAAGAGTAGCGCCGCGATAGCCCCGGCCACGCCGAACACCACCGACAGCATCACCGGCACCGGCACCGTCCAACTCTCATAAAGCGCTACTAGGAAAAGATAGGCAAAGAGCATCGCCAGCACGAGAATCATGGTCGTCTGCCCCGCCGCCTGCTTTTCCTGCAACGCGGTACCGGTCCACTCGTAATCGAAGCCAGGCGGCAGATTGGTCTCCGCCACTTCTTCCATCGCCGCAAGCGCCGCGCCAGACGAGAAACCCTCTGCGGGGGTGCCGCTGATCTTGGCTGCGCGTTGATTGTTATAGCGCGAGAGCGACATCGGTCCGGTGATATAGTCGGCACGGGCAAAGGCGCCGATTGGCACCATCTCTCCGGACGCACTGCGTACCTGAATACGCGCGATATCTCCCACCGCGTCGCGATATTCGGGCGCGGCACTCATTCGCACCTGCCAGGAGCGTCCGAAGAGATTGAAATCGTTGATATAGGCTGACCCGAGCGTGGGTTGCAGCGCGGCGAACACGTCCGAGACGGGGATGCCAAGCGCATAGAGCCGCTCGCGGTCGAT
>CAZMZS010000149.1:0-5867 GCA_964570675.1 uncultured Roseovarius sp.
TCAACGTGCCAAAGCCCGCATCGCGCAGGGCCGGGGCGACCTCGGCCTCCCATGTCCCGGTTGCCCCCGTGAGCGCGTTGACAAACACGAAAGTCGGCGCTCCGACACGTGTAGGCGCATGGTGAAGGTAATAAATTCCGTTCCGGTCATTGATCTCTAGCAGCATGGGTACTCCATTGCTTGGCAGTATCGACGGTCACGACCCTGACCGAAAGCGGAGACGGCGCGGCAACGGTGCTTGCACCAAGAGCATGACCAAAAGCGCCGCTAGCAAAATCAGTAGCTGGCCATTGCCCCCGCTTCAACAGTCGGGGCGTACGTATGAACGCAACGCGTTTATCTCGGCGGATCCGGTTTCGGCGCGTCATCATGCCTGTGGCCCCCTTTCAGATGCGCATCCCAGCAACAGGATATGCATATAGCGTGGCCCATGGGCGCCGCGGATGTTTTGCGCCTCGATATCGGCGGTGCCGCTGGTGCCGGTGATCAGGGTCAGAAGGCGCGATTGCGGCGCATCCGGGCCGCCCAGTCGTGGCCAGACATCCTCGATATGGGCGAGGATATCATCTTCGCGTAGCACAGCGACATGATGCAGCGGCAGGAAATTCAGCAAGGCCGGTGCGTCGGGGCCAGACCTGAAGACAAGCGATCCGGTCTCGGCCACACCGTATTCGGCCAGGGTGACGGCCAGCGCCTGATCCGGGGTGGCACGCGGCGTGCACTTGAGGCCGGCCCAGTCCAGCGCGTCGAAGGCTGGCGCAGGCTGCACCGCCGCAAGGGCCTCCAGCGCGGCGGCCTCGGCATAGCGCGCCACGGCGCCAGGCACTTGCGCAATCCCGTCCAGCCGCTCGACACTGGCGGTCACCCGGTCGGACGTGGCCTTGGCGATGAAGCGCTCGGTCAGGGCCAACATGTCGAACGCCGGCTGGATCGCCTGCGTGTCGGCCACCAGCGCCGCAGCCTCGGCCGCGATGTCGTCCGCACTGCTGTCGCGCGGACCAAGCCTGTGCGCGATCGCGGCAAAGATACGGTCACGGGCGGTCATTTGCGGCCTCTTTGACGGGCGGCATATTGCTGCATGAAGGTGTCGCGCTCGGGCGCGGGCAGATCGCGGTGCCGGGTCCACCCGCCGGCGCCCGGCAACCAGCGGATGCGACCGCGCCCCCGCGCCCAGAGCCGCATCGCCAACACCACCGCCGCCGCCGCCATCCGGTAAAGCTGCGGTCGCCGCGCCAGCATCGCCCAGCCTTTCAATGCGATCGCGGTCACCGGAGGCGTCAGCCCGCCCTGATACTGGCGCGCGCGCAAGGAGCGCAGCATGTCGGGCAAAGGGATGTCCACCGGGCAGACCTCCTTGCAGCGGCCGTTGAGCGTGCAGGCATGGGGCAGGTCCTTGGCCTCTTTCAGCGACGACAGCGCCGGTGTCAGCACCGATCCCATCGGCCCCGGATAGACCGCGCCATAGGCATGCCCGCCCACGGCGGCATAAACCGGGCAATGGTTCATGCAGGCACCGCAGCGGATGCAGCGCAACATCGGCTGCAGGAACCCGCCCAGCATCTCGGTCCGGCGATTATCGACCAGAACGATATGATAGGTCTCCGGCCCGTCGGCATCGCCGTCACGTCTGGGGCCGTTGTAAAAGCTGGTGTACTGGGTGATTTCGGCCCCGATGGCGGCGCGCGACAACAGCCGCAGGAACACCGCGCAGTGATCCATGCCCGGCACCAGTTTTTCGATCCCGACGGTGACGATATGGGTGTTCGGCGGCGTGGTCGTCAGCTCGCCATTGCCTTCGTTGGTGACGGTGACGATGGCCCCGGTTTCGGCGATCAGGAAATTCGCCCCCGAAATCCCGATATCGGCGGTCATGAACTTTTCGCGCAATTCACGCCGCGCGCTGCCCACCAGATCGGCCACATCATGCGACGCGGGGCGAACGTCGTGCCTTGCATCGAAAAGATCGGCCACCTGTTCGCGCGTCTTGTGCATCGCGGGCATCACAACATGCGATGGCGGATCCGCGGCCAGTTGGATGATATGTTCGGCCAGGTCGGTCTCGATCCGGTCCACCTCGGCGGCCTCCAGCGCCTCGGCGATACCGATCTCCTCGCCCAGCATGGATTTGACACGTGTGGCGCTCTGCGCGCCCGCCTCGCGGCACAGGCGGGTGATGATCTCGCGTGCCTCCTGCGGTGTCTGCGCCCAGTGGACCACGGCACCATTGGCAACCGCATTGCGCTCGAACATCTCGAGATAGTGATCGAGATACCTGAGCGTGTGATCCTTGATCGTCTTCGCCCGCGCCCGCGCATCGGCATATTGCGGGTAGTCGTCGATCACCTGCGCGCGGCGGCGCTGCAACAGGCCGGTGGTGCGGGTCAGCGCGATCTTCAGGTTGTCATCCTGCAGCGCCCGGGCGGCATTGGCGCGAAACCGGTCGGATGTCTGGATCATGCCTCCTCCTCCCCGGTCAGGCCAGGGCCCTGGGCCATGTTCGCCAATACCTCGACGGTATGAAAGGCCTTGACCGTCTCGCCATTGCGCCTGAGCTTGCCAGCCATGTTCATCAGGCAGCCAAGGTCGCCCGCCAGCAGCGTGTCGGCCCCGGTGTCGGCGATCGCCTCGGCCTTGTCGCTCACGATGGCATTGGAGATGTCCGGGTATTTCACGCAGAACGTGCCGCCGAATCCGCAGCATACATCATGGCCGACCAGCGGCGTCAGACGCAGCCCCTCGACCTGATCGAGTAGCGCGCGGGGCTGGTCATGCACCCCCAGGTCGCGCAGACCACTGCAACTGTCATGGTAGGTGGCCATGCCGTCATAGCGCACGCCCTCGGGCACGAACCCCATCACATCGGTCAGAAAGCTCAGGATTTCCCATGTTTTGGCCGAGAGCGCGCGTTGCCGCGCCTGCATGTCGGACCCGTCCTCGAACAGCCCGTCAAAGTGGCTGCGGATCATCGCCCCGCAGGAGCCGGAGGGGACCACGACATAATCATAAGGCTCGAACGCCTCGATGATGCCGCGCGCGATGGCGGCCGTAGTGGCGTCATCACCACTGTTATAGGCCGGCTGGCCACAACAGGTCTGCGCGCGCGGCACCTCGACCGTGCAGCCCGCCGCCTCCAGCAGGTGCAGGCTGGCAAAGCCCACATTGGGCCGCATGGCATCGACGAGGCAGGTCACGAACAACCCGACGCGCGGAGAGGAAGGCGGCTTTGCGGTTTTCACATTGGTCTCCTTCCTGCCAGCGCAGCCCCGTGTCAGGTCTTTTTCAGATCGTCGATCGCGGCGTTAAGTTGCGCCTTCATCCCGTCGAACGCTTCCTGATTGGCGTTTTGCGCCGCCTCGGCCAGTTCCTGCATCAGCGCAAAGGCTCTTTCAGTCGCTTCGGCATAGACCGTGGCATTTTTCTGCGCTGCGTCGGCATCGGTGGGGCTTGCCATCCTGTCGGCCATCTCCTGGGCCTCGGCAGTCAGACGGGTAAAGATCTCCATCTGCTTTTCCAGCATGTCCTTGTAGGTTTCGGCGGCGGCCTTGTTGGCCTCGACCATGGCCTCGTAAGAGGCCTGATTCTTGCGGATAAGGCCGTCCATATCCATGCCACCGGTCATGCCCGGCATCTGCGCGAACAGCTTTTGCGGGTCGAACATCTGGGCGATTTTCTCGGGGTCATACATCTTGAACATCTCGGCCATGTCAAAGCCGCCCGTCGCGTCGGCGGTTTTCTTGCCCTTCGTCGATTTCTTCTTGCTGTCGGTCATGGTCTCGCTCCTTTCGGGATCGGATGGCAGGGGCTTATCGCACCCGGCTATGTCTTCTTCTTGGGCGGCATCAGGTCGGTGATCGTACCCTCGAACATTTCGGCGGCGAAATTCACCGTCTCCGACAGGGTCGGGTGCGGGTGGATGGTCTGGCCGAGATCGACCGCATCGGCCCCCATCTCGATGGCGAGCGCCGCCTCGGAGATGAGATCGCCAGCATTGGTGCCGACGATCGCGGCACCGATCACCCGGTCATCGGCGGGATCAAACAGTAGCTTGGTCATGCCCTCCGCGCGCGCGTTGGACAGCGCCCGGCCCGAGGCGGCCCAGGGAAAGACGCCCTTCTCATATTTGATGCCCTGCGCCTTCGCCTCGGTCTCGGTCAAACCGCACCATGCCACCTCGGGGTCGGTATAGGCGACCGAGGGGATCAGCCGCGCGTCGAAATGGCGGTTCTGCCCGGCACAGACCTCCGCCGCGACCTTGCCCTCATGCACCGCCTTATGCGCCAGCATCGGCTGGCCCACCACGTCGCCGATGGCAAAGATGTGGCTTTGGCCGGTGCGCTGCTGGCTGTCCACGGCGATAAAACCGCGCTCGTCCACCGCCACACCGGCCTTTTCGGCGTCGATCAGCGCGCCATTCGGGCGGCGGCCCACGGCGACGAGGATCTTGTCGAACGTGTCGGTCGTGGTCGCGCCCTTGTCATCCTCGAAGGTGACCTTGAGGCCCTTCTTCTGCGCCTCGACCGCCGTCACCTTGGTCTTGAGCAGGATATTCTCGTAGCGGCCCTTGATCCGGGTCATCAGCGGTTTCACCAGATCCTTATCGGCACCGGGGATGATCTGTTCCATCAACTCCACGACCGTGACCTGAGTGCCGAGCGCATCGTAGACACAGGCCATCTCCAGCCCGATGATGCCACCGCCCAGCACCAGCATCCGCTTGGGGATATCGGCCAGTTCCAGCGCGCCGGTGCTGTCGATCACGCGGGGGTCGTCGTTTGGGATGAAGGGCATCGCCACCGGCTCGGACCCGGCGGCGATGATGCACTGGTCAAAGGAAACCGTGCTGCTCTGCCCGTCCTGCGTGACCTCGATCATGTTCGGCCCGGTGAACGTGCCTGTGCCGCGCACCACCTTGACCTTGCGCGCCTTGGACAGCCCGTCCAGCCCGCCGGTGAGCTTGGCCACCGTCTCGTTCTTGAAAGCGCGCAGCGCGTCGAGATCGACCTGGGGCTTGCCGAAGCTGACGCCGTGGTGGGCCATATCCTCGGCCTCGGTGATCACCTTGGCCACATGCAAGAGCGCCTTGGAGGGGATGCAGCCCACGTTCAGGCAGACCCCGCCGAGGGTGGGGTAGCGTTCGATCAGGATCACGCTCTTGCCCAGATCAGCGGCGCGGAACGCCGCCGAATAGCCGCCCGGGCCGGAGCCGAGCACGACCAGATCGGCGTGCTTGTCGCCCGGGCCGCTCGCCGTGCCGGTGGCGGCCTGCGGAGCGGGGGCCGCGTTTCCGGGGGCCTCGGGTTTCGGAGCCTCCTCGGCCGCTCCGACGGTCTCGATGACCATGATCGGCGTGCCCTCGGAAACGGTGTCTCCCTCGGCGACCTTTATCTCGGTGATCTTGCCGGCGGCAGGCGACGGGACCTCCATCGTCGCCTTGTCGCTCTCCAACTCGATCAGCGGGTCTTCCTCGGCGACGGTGTCACCGACGCTGACGAGGATGCTGACGACCGGCACGTCGGAGAAATCACCGATATCGGGTACTTTGATGTCCATCTGTTTTCTCCTTACCACATCAGCTTGCGCATGTCGCCGAGCAGGCCCTTGAGCGTCACGCAGAAGCGGGCCGCAAGCGCCCCGTCCACCGCGCGGTGGTCATAGCTGAGCGAGAGCGGCTGCATGAGGCGCGGCACGAATTCCGTGCCGTTCCAGACGGGCGCCATCTTGGAGCGCGTGAGGCCGAGGATGGCCACCTCGGGCGCGTTGACGATCGGGGTGAAGGACGTCCCCCCGATGCCGCCCAATGACGAGATGGTGAAGGTGGCGCCCTGCATGTCCTTGGATTTCAGCTCGCCGTCGCGGGCGGCCTTCGA
>CAZMZS010000150.1:0-5850 GCA_964570675.1 uncultured Roseovarius sp.
ACGGCCCATGACGCGCTGGAGGCGCTCAGGGCCATCGAATGAGTGACGACGCCGCCGATATCGCCGAACGCAAGATGCAGTTCCTTTTCGCGCTGCGCTCCAAGGGCGTGACCGACAAGCGGGTGCTGACAGCGATGGAAAAAGTCGATCGCGGCCCCTTCATCCGCGGCTATTTCGCCCATCGCGCCTATGAGGACATGCCCCTGCCCATCGCCTGCGGCCAGACCATATCGCAGCCCTCGGTGGTGGGGCTGATGAGCCAGGCGCTCAAGGTCAGCCCACGCGACAAGGTGCTCGAAGTGGGCACCGGCTCGGGCTACCAGGCGGCGATCCTCAGCCACCTTGCGCGGCGCGTCTACACGGTGGACCGCCACAAGCGGCTGGTCGACGAGGCCAGCGCGATCTTTCGCGAACTGGATCTCACCAATATCACCGCCGTGACCGCCGATGGCAGCTTCGGCCTGCCCGACCAGGCGCCTTTCGACCGCATCCTGGTGACAGCCGCCGCCGAAGATCCCCCCGGCCCGCTCTTGGCGCAGTTGAAAATCGGCGGTATCATGGTGCTGCCGGTCGGTCAGTCCGACGCCGTGCAGAGCCTGATCCGCGTCACCCGCCACGAGACGGGGTTCGATTACGACGAGATGCGCCCGGTGCGCTTCGTGCCCCTGGTCGAGGGGCTGGGCCGCGACGGCTGACCGCAATGACGAGTAGGAAACCCGAGCCCCGGCCAACAAGGGGCGCAGGACGAGGACCGATCGAGATGACTTTTTCCAGAACCAGCGCGCCGCTCCTGGCAGGCACCGCGATCCTGATGCTGACCGCCTGCAGCGACCAGCCTCTCGATTTCGACCTGCGCGGCGCTTTCGGCAACGCGCCCAGCACCGCCCAGGCGGCCGCCAACGCGACCGCCGAGCGCCCCAGACCCGACAGCCGCGGGATTATCTCCTATCCCGGCTATCAGGTGGCGGTGGCGCAGCGCGGCGATACCGTGGCCAGCCTCGCCAATCGGATCGGCGTCGATCCCGGCGCGCTGGCCCGCTATAACGGCATCCAGACCGGCGACCCCTTGCGCGACGGCGAAATCGTGGCCCTGCCCGGCCGCGTCAGCGAACCCTCGGGCGGGCCGATCACCCCCTCGGGCGAGGTCGACATCACCACGCTGGCAGGCGACGCCATCAACAATGCCTCGCAACCCGCCAGCGTGCAGACCTCGGCCCTGCCCTCTGCCCAATCCGGCGTCGAGCCGGTGCGCCACCGGGTCGAGCGCGGCGAAACCGCCTATACGATCGCGCGGCTCTATGATGTCTCGGTGCGCAGCCTGGCCGAGTGGAACGGCCTGGGCTCGGACCTTTCGGTGCGCGAAGGGCAATATCTGCTGATCCCCGTGGCCCTGCCCGACAATGGCGATGAGCGCGAGGCCACCACCACCCGGCCCGGCGCGGGCTCGCCCACGCCCCAGCCGCCCTCGTCCTCGCGCGCGCTGCCCGAAAACGATACCGTGCCCGCCGCCCAGCCGGTCGAAAGCAGCGCCCCCGACCTTGGCGCGACGCAAACCGCCGCGAGCAGCAGCGCGGCCATGGCCTTTCCGGTGCGCGGCGACATCATCCGCGACTATGCCAAGGGCGAAAATGACGGCATCGACATCGCCGCAAGCCCCGGCACCCCGGTCAAGGCCGCCGCCGCCGGCGTGGTCGCCGCCATCACCCAGGACACCAACGGCGTGCCGATCATCGTGATCAAGCACCCCGACAACCTGCTGACCGTCTATTCCAATATCGACAACGTCACGGTGACAAAGGGAGACAATGTCAGCCGGGGCCAGAAACTGGCCGAAATCCGGCGCGACGGCGCCGCCGCGCTGCATTTCGAGGTCCGCGACGGTTTCGACAGCGTCGATCCCAACGACTATCTCGGCTGACCCCCGCCCAGGTCAGCCGGTCTGATCCAGCGGAGCGCGCGTGCCGCGCGCGCAGGTTTTCTTGATGGGTGCCTGTGGGTGCTGCGGCGTGAACGCGGCGCAGGTGGCGCCATGCTGCGGCGTTGTGATCAGGTATTTATGGCCAGATGAAATACAGCGTCGGTCTTGGGGCCGATCAGATCGCGATGCCGCGCCGCCCCGCCAGATCGGTGAAATACTGCCACGCCACCCGGCCAGAGCGCGACCCGCGCGTGGCTTGCCATTCGATCGCCTCGGCGCGCAGCGTCGCATCGTCGATCTCGATCCCATGCGCATCGCAATAGCCCCGGATCATGGCGAGATACTCATCTTGGTCGCAGGGATGAAAGCCCAGCCAGAGACCGAAACGATCACTGAGCGAAACCTTTTCCTCGGTCGCTTCCGAGGGGCTGATCGCAGAGGCGCGTTCATTCTCGATCATGTCGCGCGGCATCAGGTGGCGACGGTTCGATGTGGCGTAGAAGACCACGTTGTCGGGCCGCCCCTCGATCCCGCCATCGAGCACCGCCTTCAGGGATTTGTAATGCTGGTCGTCATGGCTGAAGGAGAGATCGTCGCAAAACAGGATGAAGCGCGCTTCGGCATGACGCAAATGCCCCAGCAGGCGGCCGACGCTGGGCAGGTCCTCGCGCTGAAGCTCGACGATCTTGAGGCCCGCCGCTTCGCTGCGTACCGCCGCATGAACCGCTTTCACCAGGCTCGATTTGCCCATGCCGCGCGCCCCCCAGAGCAGCGCGTTATTGGCGGGCAGCCCTTGTGCGAACTGGCGGGTATTCTCAAGCAGCGTATCGCGCGAGCGGTCAATCCCCAGAAGAAGCGACATGTCCACGCGGTTGACCTCGGGCACGGGTTGCAAGCGGTCGGGCTCCACATGCCACACAAAGGCGTCGGCCGCGTTGAAATCGGGCGTTTCCAGCGGCGCAGGCGCGATGCGCTCAAGCGCCGCCGCAATCCGGTCCATGCTGTCGCTCACGTCGATTTGTCCTCGTCGTCCTTTTTCGCGTTGCCTGCATCGTCCTCGTCGAATTCGTCAAGCAGCGGGTCGTCGAAATCGTCCTCGCCATAAGGATCATGCGCAGCATCGGGCTTGGAGTCAGGGGACGGATCGGGATCATTATCCTCGTCATCGTCATCGTCGAACCACAGCCCCTCGGCGCGCAGCCTTGCCTCGCGCTTGCGCTCGACCCGGCGCACCAGCCAGATCGACACTTCGTAAAGCCCGTAGACCACCACGAACAGGATCACCTGCGTGATCACGTCCGGCGGCGTCACCAGCGCGGCCAGCAACAGGATGCCCACCACCGCGTATTTGCGCATGTTGCCCAGGCCCTCGGCGCTGACCAGCCCGGCCTTGCCCATCAGCGTAAGCAGAACAGGCAACTGAAAGCACATCCCGAAGGCCACGATGAACTTGATCGTGAGGTTGAGATATTCCTGCGCGGACCCCTGAAAGACCACGCTCAGCGGCGCGGCGCCCTGCGTGCCGCCACCCGGCAGCGCCTCGCCACCCGAGCCGAATTGCTGGAAGCCCAGGAAGAAGTCATAGGCCAGCGGCGTCACCACGTAAAAGGCGAAGGACGCGCCAAGCACGAACATGAAGGGCGATGCCACGAGGAAGGGCAGGAACGCGCCCTTCTCTGATTTGTAAAGCCCCGGCGCCACGAAGCGCCACATCTGGTTGGCGATATAGGGAAAGGACAGCATCAGGCCGCCCAGCAGCGATACCTTGATGGCGACGAAGAAACCTTCTTGCGGGCTGATGAAGATCAGGTCGCAATCCTGCCCGCGGCTGGCCAGAACCTGGCAGAGCGGCGCGGTGAGAAAGTTGAAGATCGGCGTGGCGACCGTGAAACAGATGACCATGCCGATGATGAAGGCCACGACCGATTTGATCAGCCGCGTGCGCAGCTCGGTCAGATGTTCGATCAGGGGGGCCGAACTGTCTTCGATATCGTCGCTGGGGCTCATGCCTTGCTGTCCTTGGAGGTGGCGGGCGCGTCATCGGCACTGGTCTCGGCCGCCGCCGCCTCGGCCGCTTCAGCGGCCTCTCGTGCGTGGCGCGCGGTCGCCATCTCGGCGCTCTTGGCGCGAATCTTCTCGGCTTGGGCCCGGCGTTCCTCGCTCAGCCCGGTCGGTTCTTCCTCTGGCCCGTCGCCGGTTTGCTCATCCGCCTTGTCCTTGGCCGATTTGGGCCCGGCCATGGTATCCTGGGTGAAACTCTCGCTGGCCGATTTGGCGGTCTTGCGCACCTCGTCCATGGCACTGCCCACCGGATTGGTGGCCTTGCGCAGACTGTCCGAGACATCCTTGACCCCGGCCTCGTCGGCGGCGTCATTCATCGCCTGGCTGAAATCTCGCGCCATGCGCTTGGCCTTGCCCACAAAATTTCCGACTGCGCGGAACATGCCCGGCAGATCCTTGGGGCCGACGACGATCAGCGCGACGATGCCGATCACCATCAGCTCGGTCCAGCCCAGGTCGAACATTCAGGGTTCAGGCCTTGTCTTTTTCGTCTTCGGGCGTGACGTCCTTGGCGGTGTCGCCGGTCTCGTCATTCGCCTCGTCGATTTCCTTGGTGCCGTCGGCGACGCCCTTCTTGAACGATGTGATACCCTTGCCCACTTCGCCCATCAGCGACGAGATCTTGCCGCGCCCGAATAGCACCAGCACCACGACGGCGATCAGCAGAAGGCCCGGAAGGCCAATATTGTTCAGCATAGTCTATCTCCCATTGTCGGGGACCGTTTGTGCGCCTCCCCGGCATTTTCGTCAACCGTATCTAAGCCTTCATCGCGCGGGTTGGAAGAACCAATAGTGATGCACAGCACAGAAATCGGCAATTTCCCCCGCCGCGCCCTTCATCTGGCTCAAAATACCTCGGGGGAGTCGCCGCTTGCGGCGACGGGGGCAGCGCCCCCCTTCACCTCACGTCAATCGCGCGCCGGAAAGACGAAACAGCGGTCGCGCCGGATCATCAGCCACAGCGGCTTGCCGGGGCTGGGCAGGAACACGTTGGGCACCGTGGCGTGCATCAGCGAGCCGTCGTGATCCATGCGGAACTCCACAAGGCTTTCGCTGCCCATGAAGCGTGCGCGCTCGACCACACCGCGCGCAGGCGTGCCGTTCTCGATGGTCGGTCCGGGCCCGCGCCCGGCGCGATCAAAATCGATGCGGATATGCTGCGGGCGGATGACGATATCCACCTCATTGCCCTCATGCACCCCCGGCGCCAGGAAATGGCCAAAGGGCGTCTCGACCAAAGATCCATTAACTTTGCCGCGTATCACATTGATATCACTAAAGAAGGCCACCGCATCACGATCCACCGGCGCGTTGTAGATATTATAGGGCGCGCCCTGCTGCACGATCCGCCCGTCGCGCATCAGCGCGATCTCGTCGGCCATGCGCATGGCCTCTTCCGGCTCATGTGTGACCAGCAAGACGGCCGTATCCTGCTCGCGCAGGATATCCAGCGTCTCGTCGCGAATACCGTCGCGCAGCCGGTTGTCGAGCCCCGAAAACGGCTCGTCCATCAGCATGATCGACGGGCGCGGCGCCAATGCGCGCGCCAGCGCGACGCGCTGCTGCTCGCCGCCCGACAATTCATGCGGATAAGTCTCGCGGTAGCTGCCCAGACCCACACGCTCCAGCAATTCATCCACCCTCCGGTCGATCGCAGCCCGGTCGCCCGAGAGCCCGAAGGCAACATTCGCCGCCACGCTCAAATGCGGAAACAGCGCGAAATCCTGAAACATCAAGCCTATATGGCGCCGCTCGGGGGGCACGCGGAACACCCTGTCGCAGACCAGCGCGCCATCCACCCAGATTTCGCCCTCGTCCTGCATCTCGACGCCCGCGATCATCCGCAGGGTCGTCGATTTGCCGCAGCCCGA
>CAZMZS010000151.1:0-5799 GCA_964570675.1 uncultured Roseovarius sp.
GAGTTGATGGTCCAACGCATCTGCTGAGTTCGAATTCACGAGGGTATTCCTAATGACACGAGACGTGTTTCCGAACCTTACTCAAGCGTTTCAATGCCGTGTTCAAAGTGGTCTCAGAAAACACTTCGGGGCCAGGGCACCGGAGATTGACGCCGAGAGCTGGGAAAAGCTCAAACCTATCCTGGCCGCTTACAAGAAAGAGGCCGAATACTTGCGCGGTTTTGTAAACAAAGGCCAAGTTGCAAAGCTACGTCGGATCTCCGAGAAAACACAAAATCTCCTGACGGCCCTCGAGCAAGCCGACGAAGCCGGACTGACACTGATTGTCGAGCATGCTTTGAAAGAAGATCTTGCCGATGATGCGCAGTACTCTCCGGATGATCTACGCGGCGCCCTAGAGGCCCTCGTCAAAAACCTGACGACCCGGCCACGCGATGAACCTTTCCTGAAGGACACATCTCGAGAGCACCTGGTGGAGTGGTTTGGGTACTGGTGGCGCCGTTCGACCGGGGAGGAGCCTAAGATCCAGGAAGGAATTGAAGGCTTCCCGCCGCCGACGCCATTTATGTACGTCGCCAATGAAGTGTTTAACCTTCCAAGCATGCCACATCCAACTGGAGCATCTTACAAGTCGCTGAAAGATCATTTTCGTAACATACGCACCCGAAAGAACAAGATCGCGCGCCTCGGAAAACACATATCAAGTCTATCCGGTCCTCAATCAGATGACACCTAGGGGATAGGCAGTTTTCAAAAACGGAAAATCGTCGATCCCTGATCCCGGCTGCTCCAATCGATAGATCTCCTCCATGAAGAGCAACGACATGGAGTGGCCGATGCACCGGGACGTTTCACAGCAACAGAGCGCAGAGCACGCAGATGAGACGCTGCGCGCGCTGGTTCGGTTGTTGGCGCGTGTCGCGGCCCGTGAGGCGTTAGCGGCCACTCCTCAAGCGGACGAGGAGCATCAGCATCCTCTTCCTGACGAAGGGGATGAAGATGCCGAGTAAGCCCAACCAAAAGCCCGAGCCGATGCTGGACATTGTCGATGTCGCAGAGACATGCCGGGTTTCCGACAAAACCGTGCGCCGTTGGATCCAGGCCGGAGACCTGCCTGCTGCACGCCTCGGAAACCAGTGGCGCATCTTCCCGCGTGACCTCAAAGCCTTCGTTCTGGATCGGATGAGCCGATGACCCGCTCTGTCCACATATGTCCAGCTTTGTCAGGGGGTTACGGATACGTCGGGATAGCGTGGCCATGCAATCGCTGCCGGATTATTGTGCTACGCTTTCCCGAATAGGATCTGTTGTCCACCCGTGATCACCCGAGTTCAGCCCTTTACATGAGGAATGCCCCCCGATGACCAAAGAGAAACCGCACGAGACTCCTGCAAGCCCCTTTGTTTCCACCGGGGCGCGCATGTTCGACAGCGTAATTACGCAGCTTTCCAACATGGAAGATCTGCCTCCGACACGGCGCCGGGACTTGAAGTCAGCGCTCAACACGCTGGCGCGCATCATTGGACGCCGGCCCTCCGAGATACCCGCTAACATCAACTGGCTCCATGTCCGTGTGCGCAAGATCGTCCCGGCACAACATAACATTACCAAGAAGCGCTTGGCCAACATCAAGAGTGATGCCTTGAAGGCGCTTGAACTGACCGGCTGCTCCCGCAAACGCTCCGACTGGCTTGCCCCTGTCAACCAGGATTGGTCGGACCTGCTTGGTCGGATCGAGAACAAGCATGATCTTTGGAAACTGACCCAGTTGGCGCAATTCTGCTCGGCTCTGTCGGTGGAGCCCCCACAGGTAACGGATCAACATACTCTGGAGCTGCTTAAGACCCTGATCGAGGAGAGTTTCGTCAACCGGCCTGAACATGTGGTTGCCAATGCCATCAAGACCTGGAACCGGTTGAAGGATCAGATCTCCGATTGGCCCGAGGTGGAGTTGTCGCGGCTGCCCCGCAAGAAGGAACCCTGGACCTTTCCCATCGAGACGTTTCCGGACGCGTTCCAGTCTGACGTCAACGCTTGGCTGGAGCGGCTGCGCAATCCAGATCTCTTTGATGCCTCGGGTCCCAGCCGGCCCCTGCGCCCGACGACCATCGCGCACCGCCGGTTTCAGATTCAGGAGGTGGCCTCTGCCTTGGTACATTCAGGCAAACCGGTGACCGAGATCACAAACCTCGACGCACTCATCGAGATGGACAATCTCAAGGCAGCCCTGCGGTGGATGATGGGACGCTTCGACCACAAACCTACAGAAGCCATCAAAGGGGTGGCTGTCTGTTTGCAAGCAATTGCAAAACACCATGTCGGTGTCGAGGACACCCACTTGGATGATATTCGCGCGATTGTTAAGCGCCTCGGCCGGGATGCTGATGGCTTGCGCGAGAAGAACCGCCAGCGCCTGCTTCAACTCGAAGACAGCGACAACCTCGCGAAACTGCTGCACCTGCCGACTGTACTGGTTGCAAAGGCCGAGCGTCTGCTTGCAACCAAGCCGCGCAATGCCGCTCTTCTGGTGCAGGCCGCTCTGGCAATCGAGATCCTGCTCAACGCGCCAATGCGGGCGGGCAATCTCGCATCACTGAACCTCGAGCGGCATCTCAAACCGGTCAGGATCAAACGCGAGCACCGGACCCACATTCATATTCCCTCGCATGAGGTGAAAAATAACGTCACCTTGGACTATGAACTCGGTAAGGAGGCGACGGTCTTGCTGAACTATTATCTGGAGAAGGCACGCCCGGTTCTGCTGAAGGAGCCCTCGGACTTTCTGTTTCCCGCCATGAATGGTGGCTCCAAAAGGCCGAGCGGTCTGTCAAATCTGGTCAAGAAAACCATCCTTGAGCACACAGGCCTGACCATCAATGCGCATCTGTTCCGCAGTATTGCGGGCAAGATTCACAGCCTCGTGCAGCCGGGCGATGTCACTACGCTGAGCCATGTGCTGAACAACTCTCTCAGGACCGCGATGAAGGCCTATGCGCAGTTCGAGCGCCGTTCCGCCTTGGAGCATTACCAGAACTCCCTTTCTACAGCACGGCGGGCAGGATGACCCAGCTATTGCCACATAAGGATCCCCTGCGTCGGTGCCTGAAGGTTCATGAATGGCCGGAAACCGACCAAAGCGCATGGGAAAAGCTTTTTGAACCCGGAGATATCCTGGATGGCACAGCCGGTCTTGGACAGCACTGGTGTGAGGACACCCGGGAAAAATATCGCAAGGGATACGGAAGGTGGCTGACCTTCCTGATTACAAGCGGGCAGTATCAAGCCGATCTGGCGCCTGAAGATCGCGTCACATTAGAGGCCGTGTCTGCCTATATCAGCCAACTCTCTGAAGAGGTGGCAAGCTGGACCGTCTGGGGACGGTTGGCCGAACTCTTGGCCGTGTGCAAAGCGCTGGCACCTGCAGCAGACTGGTCATGGCTCAATCGGGCGGTGCGGCGTCTTGAGGCACAGAGTAAAGCGTCGAAGGACAAGCATTCTCGGTTGCGGCCAGCAACAGAGATCGCGGGCTGGGCTTATGGAGAACTTGACCGGGTTCTCAAAGCGCCCCCGTTGAGACATGCCGAGACAAAGTTTCGCGATGCGCTTCTTGTGGGCCTGCTGATTTCCTGCCCCACCATGCGGTTGGGCAATCTCGCTATGATTGAGATCGGTCGGCATATGATCAAGCTTAAAGGCCGCTATGAACTCCGTTTTGAAGGCGCAGAGATGAAAGCCCGCAATCCTATCGAGATCCCCGTCCCAGAAAGCCTCACAGCCTACATCGATCATTACATCGAGCAGGTGCGGCCGGTATTGCTCGACAGCAACGACAGCGCTCGCCTTTGGATCACCCAGTATGGGAAGCCCATGACTGACAAGAGCATCCATGCTGGGATATCCAACGCGACCAAGCGCGCCTTTGGTCGTGCGATCAATCCGCACCTTTTCCGCGATTGCGCCGTCACCAGCGTTGCCATCGAGGATCCCAAGCACATCGGTATTGTTGCCCCAATGCTCGGGCACACAGATCCCAGGACGACAGAGAAACACTACATTCAAGCCCAACAGTTGCATGCGTCCAGGATGTTGGGGCAATCCTTGAAAGACCTCAGGGTGCAACTGCAGCCCGCCGGGGTAAACGCAAAGCGAGGGATACGCTGATGAAAGCCGCCATTTATGCAAGGTATTCGACGGACATGCAGAACCCTGCATCAATCGAGGACCAGATCCGGACCTGTGAGGAAAATGTCTTGGCGGCGGGCGGAACGACGGTTCAGGTCTACACCGACGCGGCCATCAGCGGCGGTTCGATCAAGACACGCCCCGGCCTTCAGGCGCTTATCGTGGATGCAGGTCTGGGTCGGTTCGATACGGTTGTTGCCGAATCCCTCGATCGGTTAAGTCGGGATCAGGAAGATATCGCCGGTATTTACAAACGCCTGCAATACTCAGACATCACGCTCACGACCCTGGCCGAAGGTGAGATAAGCGAGTTGCACATCGGCCTGAAGGGCACGATGAATGCACTCTTTCTCAAGGATTTGGCGCAGAAGACCCGTCGCGGACTGCGCGGCCGTGTTGAGCAAGGTTTGTCCGGCGGTGGCAATTCTTATGGCTACCGTGTTGTCCGCCGGCTGCTGGCGGACGGCAGTGCCGCAACGGGTGAACGTGAGATTGAACCTGCGGAAGCTGAAGTTGTTTCGCGTATTTTCTCGGAATACGTCGAAGGACGGTCTGCCCGAAAAATAGCAGCCGGCCTGAACAGCGACCGCATCCCCAGCCCGCGAGGCGGAGAATGGAATGCGTCAACGATCCACGGCAGCCGCCAGCGGCGCAATGGCATTCTTAACAACGAGATGTATGTTGGGCGCCTCGTCTGGAACCGGCAGCGGTTTGTGAAGGATCCGGACACCGGTAAGCGGCAGTCGCGTCTCAACCCCGCCGAAGAGTGGATTACGACAGATGTGCCTGATCTGCGGATTATTGACGATGAGACCTGGCTAAAGGCGCAAACGCTCAAGGCTCGCTACGCCAGTCATGCGGGCAACAAACGCCAGACCAAAAAACGCCTGCTCACAGGGCTCGTCAAATGCGGCTGCTGTGGCGGCAACATGACGATGGCCCGCAAAGACCGCTACTATTGCGCGGCACGCCGCGAGAAAGGCACCTGCGACGCGGCCTTCGGCATCGCCGCCGCAGAAGTTGAGAGCCGCGTGCTGGGCGGGCTGCGCGATATTCTCGTTGGTAATGATGCTCTGGTTAACGAGTTTACAACCGAGTTGAAGGCCGAGCTCGCCAAGTTGAGCAAGCGCAGCACCTCCGATCAGGTCGCCTTGCAAAAGGACTTGGCCGAAGTTGAACGTGGGATCACCCGCTGTGTCGATTTTATAATGTCGGGAGACGGGGCGCCAGCCTCGGTACGTGACCGGCTGACCGCTCTGGAAGACCGCAAATCCGCCCTACAAGCGCAAATCGCCCGCAACCCGGTCTCGCCCGTGGTGAGGTTTCATCCGAACTATGCGGATCTCTACCGGAAGAAAGTCGGCGAACTCGCTGGGCTTCTCTCCGAGGAGGCGACGCGTGCTGATGCTATGACGGCCATCCGCAGTCTGGTGGACCGTATCGAGGTGCGCGCTGGTGCCAAGCGGGGGGAGACCGAAGTGACTCTGGTCGGCACGTTGGCCGGTATATTGGCCCTTGGCACAAACAAGAACGCCGCCCCGAAGGACGGCGGTACGTTCTTGTTGGTTGCGGGAGCAGGATTTGAACCTGCGACCTTCAGGTTATGAGACTGAAGTA
>CAZMZS010000152.1:0-5785 GCA_964570675.1 uncultured Roseovarius sp.
GCTATACCTATTCGGCGCATCCGGTGGGTGCGGCGGCGGTGGTGGCCTGCCTGTCCGAAACGCTGCGGCTGGATACCAAGACCAACGCCGCGGCGCGCGGCACGCAGCTTTATGACGGGGTGTGCAGGCTGGCCGAGAAATACGACATCATCGGCGATGTGCGCGGCGGGCACGGGCTGATGACCGGGATCGAGATCGTCAGCGACCGCGCCGCCAAGACGCCGATGGATGCGGCGACGATGAAGCGCATCCACCAGACCGCCTATGAGGCGGGGGCGATGGTCAGGCTGGGGGCGCATAACGTGCTGATGTCACCGCCCCTGACCATCACCGAAGGCGAGGTCGACCGTATCCTGACGGCGCTGGACAAGGGGTTCGCGGCGGCCTGACCCGGCCTCGCGGGCCGTGCCCGGAAAGCCGCGCCCGCAGGGGATCAGCCGAAGCGCCGCCATGCGTCGTCCATCGCCTCGGACATGGCGTTCCATGCCTTGTCCGCCCCGGCCTTGAGGTCGTTCCAGGCGGCGGTCTGGGTGTCGCGCAGTTCCTCGAGTTCCTTTTCGAGGTTGGCGCGGCGCTTTTTGAGATCCTCGATATATTCCTGGTACTGAAGCTGGGCGTCGGCCTCGGCGGATTTGGCCTTGGCCTGCATCTTCTCGATCTCGGCTTTCCATTCGTCCAGCCGCGCGTTGAGTTTCTGTTGATAGGCTTCCTTCTCGTCCATGAGATATCCTCCTGTTTTTGGGTGTCTGCCGGTCTGCGGCATCCCTCAAGAGTTAAGAAGGGTTTGCGGGTGGATCAATGAGGGGGGTCAATTGGGGGGGCATCGTTCGTCTCCCCCCACAAAAAAGACCGGCGCAAAATGCGCCGGCCTTGCGTTTCCGAACTGACCGGAGGTCAGTGGAACTTCTTGATCTCACCTGATTTCAGGCGCGAGAGGTAGCTGTCGAGTTCGCGCTTGACGATCGGCATCAGGAAGTAGAGCCCGATGATGTTGACCACGGCCATCGCGAAGATCGCGGCGTCCGAGAAGTCGATCACCGGGCCGAGCTGTGCAGCGGCGCCGATCACCACGAAGAGGCAGAAGATCGTCTTGAACACCAGCTCGGTCGTGTTGCCCTCGCCGAACAGGAAGGTCCAGGCCTTGAGGCCGTAATAGGACCAGGTGATCATCGTCGAGAAGGCGAACAGCACCACCGCGATGGCCAGCACATAGGGGAACCAGCTGATCGCGCTGCCGAAGGCTGCCGATGTGAGGCCGACGCCCGATGTGTCGCCCACTGTCTTGACGCTGTTGCCCGCCTCGTTGAGCAGGTAGAGACCGGTTTCCGGATCGGCCACAAGCTGCTGGGTGATGATGATTACCAGCGCCGTCATGGTGCAGACCACGACCGTGTCGATGAACGGTTCCAGCAGTGACACGAAGCCTTCGGTGATCGGCTCCTTGGTCTTGACCGCCGAGTGGGCGATCGCGGCCGAGCCGACGCCCGCCTCGTTCGAGAAGGCGGCCCGCTTGAAGCCCTGGATCAGCGCGCCGACCATGCCGCCAGCCACGCCAAGCCCGGTGAAGGCGCCCGCGAAGATCTGGCCAAAGGCCCATCCGATCAGGTTGTAGTTCATCGCGATGATGATGAGCGCGGTGCCCACGTAAAGGATGCCCATCAGCGGAACGATCTTTTCGGTGACCTTGGCGATCGACTTGATCCCGCCGACGATCACCGCAAAGACAAGACCGGCAAAGACCAGCCCTGTGATCCAGCCGGGATAGTCCCCGACCACGCCGGTGATCTGCTGATGCGCCTGATTGGCCTGGAACATGTTGCCCCCGCCCAGCGCGCCGAGGATACAGAAGATCGAGAACAGTACCGCCAGGATCTTGCCCCCCGGCAGGCCGCGTTCGGCAAAGCCCTTGGTCAGGTAATACATCGGCCCGCCCGAGACGCGCCCGTCTGCGTATTCGTTGCGGTATTTCACGCCCAGCGTACATTCGGTGAACTTACTGGCCATGCCCATGAGGCCCGCGAGGATCATCCAGAAGGTCGCCCCCGGCCCGCCGATACCGATCGCCACCGCCACACCGGCGATGTTGCCAAGGCCCACGGTCCCCGACAGCGCCGTGGCGAGGGCCTGGAAGTGGCTGACCTCGCCCGCGTCGTCGGGGTCGGAGTAGTCACCCTTGATCAGCGCGATGGAATGGCCGATCACGCGGAACTGGATAAAGCCGAAATAAAGCGTGAAGACCGTGGCCCCGATCACCAGCCAGGCCACGATCCATGGAAAGGACGTGCCCGGAAAGTTCGAGAAGATGAGGCTGACGAACCAGCCCGTGGAATCCGCGAAGATCTGGTTCACCGTGTCGTCCACAGATTGCGCGAATGCCGGGGCTGCGCCTGCAAGGCTCAGTCCGGCTGCGGCCAGGGCCGCCCGTGTTGCTTTAGGATACATCTGAAAATCCCTGTTGTGTTGGTGTCTGGCGTTCATGGAACGATGGTGCAGGGCACGGGTGCGGTCTGCACAAGCGCGCTGGCGACCGAGCCGAAGACCCGCGCGCCCAGAGCCGAGTGGCCGTCGCGCCCGATGAAGATCTGCGCCGCCTTCTCGTCCTTGGCGATCTCGCACAGGACATCGGCGATCTTGCCGTAACGGATGACGCTTTCGATCTCTGCGCCCCGGCCCGAGACCTTCTTGACCACCGGGGCCATGAGGGCGGTTTCGGCGCGCTCCAGTTCCTCGCGGCGGCGCTTGTGGCGCTCTTCCAGTTCGGTGGGGGTCAGAAAGGAATAGGGCGACCATTCGAGCACATGCGCGATCAGCACGGTGCCGCCCTGCGCCGCAGCGCGTTCTATGGCGAAGTCGAGCGCGCGATGCGCCGCTTCGCTGCCGTCAAAACCAACGACGAATGTTCCGGACATGTTCAAGTACTCCCTCGTTCTGATGTCTCTGCCGCTCTGTGGTTGTTATTCCGCGGCAGAATGACGCATCATAGCATGGAGTACTGGTTATCTTTTCCCCAAATTTCGTATTTGGCGGGCGTTTTCACGGCAAATGTCGTTTTTTGCAGATCATTTGGATTATTCTGGCCGGAAATGCCGGCCCTGCTCTTGACCTGCATCTGTTCCGCCCAAAGGACCGGCGGCGCGCCGCCGCCCTGACGCGGACCCGAACGGCGCAGCGCAGGCAGTTGTTGAAGTCGCAGGGCAATTCGTCGCATAAATTGGTCTGACCAAGGAGGCGCGCCATGGACATACGCAGGATTACCGGGGATTTCTCGGTCAGTCCCCAGATTTCGCCGGGCGATATCCCGGACATCGCAGCGGCTGGGTTCCGCTCGGTGCTCTGCAATCGCCCCGATGAAGAGGAACCCGGCCAACCCGATTACGCGGCGGTGGCCGAGGCGGCAGAGGCCGCGGGGCTCGAGATCCGCTCGGTACCGATCCCGCTGGGACCGACCACGCGAGAGACGGTGAGCGACTTCGCCCGCGCGCTTGACGAGATGGAGCGCCCGGTGCTGGCCTATTGTCGCTCGGGAACGCGCTGCGCAATGCTCTGGAGCATCGTGAGCTACGGCGCGCTGAGCGGTGACGAGATCATCCGCAGGGCGCGGGAGGCCGGCTATGACATGGCCGGGCTTGTGCGTCAGATCGAACGGGGCTGAGCGGAGCCATGACCGACTGGATCGCGATGGGCCGCGACGGCGCGCATGTCAGCGCCCATGCGATGAGGGGCGCGCAGCTGATCGCAACCGCCCGCGCCCCCGACGAGGCCGGCGCGCTGGCGGCGCTGAAATTCGACGCCGCGCAGCAGGTCCGGATCGGCGACGGCGCCCCCGACCCTCTGCCCGCACCGGTTCTGCCCAAGGTGGCGGGCGCCGCCCTGCCGGGTCTTGTTCAAACGACTCCGCCCGATGTGATCGGGGCGCGGGTGCGGCTGTGGATCGCGGGCCTGCTGGCGCGCCAGCCCGGCTGGGACGGGGTGGTCTGCGCGCTGGAGGACGGCGTCAATCACTGGATCCAGATCAGCGCGGGCGAGGCCGTGAGCGCACAGAGCTTCCTTACGCCGCGCCTTGTGGCGGCTCTGGGTGGCACCGCCCCGCCCGCGCCCGATGCCATCGCCGACAGCCTGAGCCGCCCCGAGCGGCTGGCCGCGCATCTGCGCGCCGCCGAGGTCTCGAACCGCCCCGACGCCATCACCGGCCACCTGCTCGGGGCCGAACTGGCGGCCGCGCGGCCCTATTGGCTCGGCCAACAGGTCGCCCTCATCGCGCCTGACGGCGCCGCCTCGGGGATGCAAACCGCGCTTGGCGATCAGGGCGTTCCGGTCGAAATCCACAGCCGCGAAAGCCTGCTCGCAGAGGGGCTCGGCGCGCTGGCACGCGCCGCTCAGCTTGCCGACTGAGCCCTTCTTCTGTTTCAAAATATCCCAGGGAGCGCGAGGGACTGGTCCCTCGCCCCTGCCCTCTCAGCCGCGCCGCAGCCCCGAAGCTGCGCGACAGGGCCCAAACAGCGCCGCCAGCAATAGGATCACCCCCGAAACGCTGGCGATCATGCCTGCGGCGCTGAGCGCGTGCACGCCACCCAGCCAAAGCGGCCCATAGCCCGCCAGCACATAGCCCAGCACCGCCGACAGGGTCGCAAAGCCGATGCTCCACCAGATCTGCGCGCCAAGGCGGTCGGTCATCAGCCGCGCGGCGGCGGGCGGGCAGATGAACATGGCGATCACGATGATCGAGCCGACCGCATCAAATGCCGCCACCGCCGCCATCGCCGCAAGGCCGACCAGCCCCACGCCAATGGCGCGCACCGGCAGGCCGAGCGTGCGGGCGAAGCCCTCATCAAAGGTCGACAGCACAAGGGGGCGCCAGAACAGCAGCACGGCCCCCGCCACGACCAGCAGCGTCAGCACGATGCGCGGTAATTCGGGCGGCAAGGCAGCGAGCGCCTGCGCATCCCAAAGCGAGTCCCAGCCCGTCGCCTCGAGCCAGATCAGGCTTTCGAGATTGCCGTAAAGCGCGTGCTGCACGTCAAGATGCACGCCCGACGTGTCGCTTTGTTCCAACAGAAGCACACCGGCGGCGAACATGGTGGTGAAGACCACGCCCATCGCGGCGCCCGGCTCGATATGGCCAAGGCGGCGGATGGTCTCGATCAGCAGCACCGAAACAAGCGCCGCCGCGCCCGCGCCCAGCATCATCGGCCATGCGGCCACGATTCCGGTCACGAGGAAGGCCAGCACGATGCCGGGCAGCACCACATGGCTGATGGCATCCCCGATCAGCGCCTGACGGCGCAGCAAAAGGAAGTTCCCAGGCAGCGCGCAGGCGATGGCCGCGAAGGTGCCGATCAGGATCGGCGGCAGCGAGAGGGCAACAAATTCGGCGCCCATCATCGCCCCGCCCCCGGCGCGATCGCGCGGCGGCGGCGCAAGAGCGTTGCCAGCACGCCCCGGCGCGGCGCGGCCAGAAGCGACAATACGAATAGGGCAAAGGCCAAGAGTACGATGAGCGGCCCGGTCGGCAGGCCCGGCGCGGTCGCCGACAGAGCCGCGCCGCCATAGCCCGAAATCCCGCCAAAGAGCCCCGAAAGCGCCAGAACGTGGTCGACGCGGTCGCTCCAGAACCGGGCGGCGACGGGCGGGATGATGAGCAGCGCGACGATCAGGATCAGCCCGACGATCTTGAGCCCGATTACCGTGATCGCCATGGCAAGCCCCATTGCCGCCAGTTCGGTGCGCCGCACATCGAGCCCCTGGGCAATAGCGAAATCGGGGTCGAAGGCGGCCAGCGTCATCG
>CAZMZS010000153.1:0-5766 GCA_964570675.1 uncultured Roseovarius sp.
TGCACGTACTGGATCACCTCCTCGCGGCGATCCATGCAGAAGTCGATGTCGAAATCGGGCATGCTGACCCGTTCGGGGTTCAGGAACCGCTCGAACAGCAGGCTGTAACGCAGCGGGTCAAGATCGGTGATCGTCAGCGCATAGGCCACAAGGCTGCCCGCCCCCGAGCCCCGGCCCGGCCCCACCGGAATGTCCTTTTCCTTCGCCCATTTGATGAAATCGGCGACGATCAGGAAATAGCCGGGAAAGCCCATCCCCTCGATGATCCCCAGCTCGAACTCCAGCCGTTTTTCATACTCTTCCACCGATGCCGCATGCGGGATCACCGCCAGCCGCGTGGCCAGCCCTTCCTTGGCCTGCCGGCGCAGCTCATCGACCTCGTCATCGGCGAAGCGCGGCAAGATCGGGTCGCGCCGATAGGCCCCGAAGGCGCAGCGCTTAGCGATCTCGACGGTATTTTCCAGCGCCTCGGGCAGATCGGCGAACAGCGTCGCCATTTCTTGCGGTGTCTTGAAATAATGCTGCGCGGTCAGGCGGCGGCGCGGCTCGCCCTGATCCACATAGGCGCCATCGGCCACGCATAGCATCGCATCATGCGCCTCATACATGCCCGGATCGGTGAAATGGACATCATTTGTGGCCACCAGCGGGATACCCATCCCATAGGCCATTTCCACGAATCCCCGCTCGGTCTGGCGCTCGGCCTCCGGCGCGCCGTCCTCGCCGGGATGGCGCTGCAACTCGACATAGAGACGATCCCCGAACGCGCCATGCAGCCGCGTCATCAGCGCCTCGGCGGCCGGGCGCTGCCCGGCCTGCAACAGTCGCCCCACCGGCCCGTCCGGCCCGCCGCTCAGACAGATCACATCCTCGGCGTGGCGCTCAATATCCGCCATCGTCAGATGCGCCAATTGCCCGTCACTGCGCAAATAAAGGCAGGAATTGAGCTTCATGAGGTTCCCATACCCCCGCTCGCTCTGCGCCAGCAAAACCACCGGCGCGGGGGGCCTCGGGCGCTCGCCGGGCTGAACCTCGACATATTCCAGGTCCATCTGGCAACCCATGATCGGCTGAATGCCCGCGTCGCTCGCCGTGACCGAGAATTCCAACGCGGCGAACATGTTGTTGGTGTCGGTGACCGCCACCGCGGGCATCCCCGCACCTTCGCAAAGCCCCGCAAGCTTCTTGAGCCGCACGGCTCCTTCCAGCAGGGAGTATTCGGTGTGAAGGCGAAGGTGAATGAATCGGGGGGCACTGCTCATGGCACCAGACTAGCCGCCCGGCGCGGCGGGCAAAAGCCGCTTCGCGCGGCCTTGCGTGTTTTTTGCTCATCCCGCCCCGTCACCCCCCACGAGGGCGCGCAAAAAGCGCGTAACCCATTGCCCATCATGGCGACCCTGCGCTAGTCATCCTGAAACGCCGCGCAACCGCGCCACCAGGGGACCTAAGCGTGACAGCACCATTGCTTGCCATTTCGGGACTGACCAAGGCCTATCCCGGAGTCGTGGCCAATGATGACGTTTCGCTCAATATCGCAGGCGGCGAGGTGCATGCGCTCCTGGGCGAAAACGGCGCCGGCAAATCCACCCTGGTCAAGATGATCTACGGGCTCGTGAAACCCGACAGCGGCACCATGACCCTGCATGGCGCACCCTTCGCGCCGGGCGAACCGCGCGCCGCGCGCGCCGCCGGGGTGGCGATGGTGTTCCAACATTTCTCGCTCTTTGACGCGCTCAGCGTCGCCGAGAACATCGCACTCGGCATGGAATCGCCCCCGCCCCTGCGCGACCTATCGCGCCGTATCCGCGAGGTCAGCGAAACCTACGGCCTGCCGCTCGACCCTCACCGCACCGTGGGCGATCTTTCGGCGGGCGAGCGCCAGCGCGTCGAAATACTGCGCTGCCTTCTGCAGAACCCGCGCCTTCTGATCATGGACGAGCCCACCTCGGTCCTGACCCCGCAAGAGGTCGCGATCCTGTTCCAGACCCTGCGCAAACTCGCCGCCGAGGGCGTGTCGATCCTTTACATCTCCCACAAGCTCGAGGAAATCCGCGCACTCTGCGACCGCGCCACGATCCTGCGCCAGGGGCGCAATGTCGCGACCTGCAATCCGCGTGAGACCACCGCGCGCGACATGGCGCAGTTGATGGTGGGCGCCTCTCTCGATGTCACCGCCCGCCCAGCGCGCGCGCCCGGTGCGACCGCGCTCGACATCACCGGCCTTTCTCTCAACTCGCCCAACCGGTTCGGCACCAGCCTCAAGAACCTGCACTTCACCCTCGCGGAAGGCGAAATCCTCGGCATTGGCGGGGTGGCTGGCAACGGTCAGGACGAACTCCTCGCGGCACTCTCGGGCGAATTGCGCAGCGCCCCCGGCGCGGTCCGCCTAAAAGGCCGCCCGGTGGGCGCGCTCGGCCCCGCAGGCCGCCGCCGCCTTGGCCTGCTGACCGCCCCCGAAGAACGGCTCGGCCACGCCGCCGCCCCCGACATGAACCTCATTGAAAACGCCCTGATGACCGGCGCCGAACGCGAGCGCCTGTTGGCCCGCGGCTTCATCCGCTGGCCCGCGGCGCAGGATTTCGCCGCCCGCATCATCGCGCGTTTCGACGTGCGCACTCCCGGCCCGGACACCGCCGCGCGTGCGCTTTCAGGTGGCAATCTGCAGAAATTCGTCATCGGCCGCGAGGTACTGCAGCGCCCCGAAGTGCTGGTCGTCAACCAGCCCACCTGGGGGGTCGACGCCGCCGCCGCTGTGGCGATCCGCCAAGCCCTGCTCGATCTCGCCGCCGATGGCGCCGCGATCCTCTGCATCAGCCAGGATCTCGACGAGCTGATGGAGATCGCCGACCGCTTCGGTGCGCTCAACGAGGGGCTGCTCTCCGATATCCGCCCCACCCATGCGCTCACCCTTCAGGAGATCGGCCTGATGATGGGCGGCGCGCATGGGATGGAGGTCGCCCATGCCTGACCGCCCATGCGCTTCATCTTGCCCGAAATACTCCGGGGGAGTCGCCCCTCGGGCGACGGGGGCAGCGCCCCCTGCCCCGCCCGCGAAAGCGCACCGCCCATGAAGCTCCGGGTGGAAAAACGTCCCCAGCCCTCGCGCCGCTGGATGTATCTGTCGCCGCTGCTTGCGGTGCTCGTCACCATGCTCGCAGGCGGCGCATTGTTCGCCGCACTCGGCAAGAACCCCGTCGAGGCCATCGCCACGATCTTCTGGGAACCGCTCTTTGGCGAATTCGCCTTCTACTACCGCCCCCAACTGCTGGTGAAGGGCGCGCCGCTCGTGCTGATCGCCATCGGGCTCTCGCTCGGGTTTCGCGCCGGGGTGTGGAATATCGGCGCCGAGGGGCAGTATATCATCGGCGCGCTTTCGGGCGCGGGGGTGGGGCTGGCCTTTTATCCGCTCGACGCCTGGTTCATCTTTCCGCTGATGGTGATCGCGGGCGCGCTTGGGGGATTGACCTGGGGCATGATTCCGGGGCTGCTTCGGGTCCGCTTCGGGACGAATGAAATACTCGTCTCGCTCATGCTGGTCTATGTGGCCGAAAAGCTGCTGGCGGCGATGGCGCTCGGTCCGATGAAAAACCCCGAGGGCATGGGCTTTCCCGGCAGCCGCAACCTGCAACAATACCCTTCGGCCCATAATGCCGACCTGATTGCAGATACCGGGATGCACTGGGGCGTGGTGGCGGCGCTGATTGCGGTGATCTTCACCTATATCCTGCTGGGGCGTCACGTATTGGGCTACCATATCCGCCTGACCGGGCAGGCCCCGCGCGCGGCCCGTTTCGCGGGCGTCAACCCGGCGCGGCTCGTGCTGTTCTGCCTTGGCACATCGGGTGCGCTTGCGGGGCTTGCGGGCATGTTCGAGGTCTCCGGCCCCGCCGGGCAGGTCAGTATCGACTTCAATGTGGGCTACGGCTTCACCGCGATCATCGTGGCCTTCCTTGGCCGCCTGCACCCTTTCGGCATCGCGCTGGCGGGGCTCTTGATGGCGCTCACCTATATCGGTGGCGAGATCGCGCAGTCCAATCTGGGCCTGCCCGCGGCGGCGATCCAGATGTTCCAGGGCATGCTGCTCTTTTTCCTGCTGGCGGTGGACCTGCTGACCAATTACCGCCTGCGCCTGAGCCCCGGGCCGGAGACCGCATGATGGACCTTTCCTCGATCAGCCCGATCCTTCTGCTGGCCTCGATCATGGCCGCCTCGACGCCGATCCTGCTGGCCGCCATCGGCGAATTGGTGGTCGAGCGCGCAGGCGTGCTCAATCTCGGGGTCGAGGGGATGATGATCACGGGCGCGATCTGCGGTTTCGCCTTCGCGGTCAACACCGGCTCGCCCGCGCTCGGCTTTCTGGCCGCGGCGCTCGGGGGTGCAGCGCTGTCGCTTCTGTTCGCATTGCTCACGCAATTCGCTCTGGCCAATCAGGTGGCCTCGGGGCTGGCGCTCACGCTGTTCGGCCTGGGGCTGAGCGCGCTTCTTGGGCAGGGCTATGTCGGCATCAAGCCCCCGCCCACGACCCGGCTGGATATCCCGGTGCTGAGCGATATCCCGTTTCTGGGGCCGGTGCTGTTCTCGCATGACGCGATGGTCTATATCGCGCTGGCGCTGGTGGCCGCCGTCTGGGCAGTGTTGAAATATACCCGCGCCGGACTGATCCTTCGGGCTGTGGGCGAAAACCACGACGCCGCCCATGCGCTTGGCTACAAGGTGGTGCGCGTGCGGGTGCTGGCGATCGCCTTCGGGGGTGGCTGCGCCGGGCTTGGCGGGGCCTATCTCAGCCTCGTGCGGGTACCACAATGGACCGAAGGGATGACCGCTGGCGCGGGCTGGATCGCGCTGGCGCTGGTGGTTTTCGCCAGCTGGAAGGCCGGGCGCGTCTTGCTGGGTGCATGGCTCTTCGGCGGCGTCAGCGTGCTGCAGCTCAACCTTCAGGCCGCCGGAGTCGCGCTGCCGGTGGAATACCTTTCGATGTCGCCCTACCTGATCACGATCCTCGTGCTTGTCATCATGTCGGCGGACCGCAGCCGCGCGCCCGGCTCGCTGACCCGCATTTTCCATGCCTCGCAATGAGGCGCTGCCCATCCTCAAACCACAGGGAGTTCAACCCATGACCCTCAAGACCCTTCTGACCGGCGCCACGGTGGCGCTTGGTGTTGCCGCCGGAGCCGTCACCCCGGCGCAGGCGCAGGACGACAAGACCAAGGTCGGCTTCATCTATGTCGGCCCGATCGGCGATGGCGGCTGGACCTACGAACATAACGAGGGCCGCCTGGCCGTCGAAGAGCATTTCGGCGACCAGGTCGAGACGGTCTACCAGGAAAGCGTGCCAGAAGGCGCCGATGCCACCCGCGCGATCACCCAGATGGCGCTGAATGGCGCGGACCTGATCTTTACCACGTCCTTTGGCTACATGGACGCCACCGTCGCCGTGGCCGAGAAATTCCCGGACGTGAAATTCGAACACGCGACGGGCTACAAGACCGCGCCGAATGTCTCGACCTACTCGGCCCGCTTTTACGAGGGGCGCGCGATCCAGGGTCATATCGCGGGCAATATGACCAAGTCCAACATCGTGGGCTATATCGCCTCCTACCCGATCCCCGAAGTGATCCGGGGCATCAACGCGGCGTTCATTCATGCCCGAAAGGCCAACCCGGAAGTCGAGTTCAAGATCATCTGGGCCTATACCTGGTTTGACCCCGCCAAGGAGGCCGACGCCGCCACCGCGCTCATCGAACAGGGCGCCGACGTGATCCTGCA
>CAZMZS010000154.1:0-5476 GCA_964570675.1 uncultured Roseovarius sp.
ATTTCTTCACCTATGACCGCAACCGCCCGCTGCATGTGTTCGACGCCGACAAGGTAAGCGGCGATCTGCGGGTGCATCGCGCGAGTGGTGGCGAGACATTGCTGGGGCTGGACGAGAAGACCTATGAATTCGCCCCCGGCATGGTGGTGATTTCGGACGATAATGGCATCGAGAGCATCGGCGGCATCATGGGCGGGCTGGCCACAGGCGCCACTGGCGAGACGGTGAATGTGTTCCTTGAGGCGGCGGTCTGGGACCATATCCAGATCGCGGCGACGGGGCGTGGCCTCAAGATCAATTCGGACGCGCGCTATCGCAACGAGCGCGGCATCGATCCGGGTTTCAACATGGAAGCGATCGAGCTGGCGACGCAGATGATCCTGGACCTGTGCGGCGGCGAGGCATCGAGCCTTGTGGTCGCCGGAGAGGTGCCAGATGTGAGCCGCGCCTACCGGCTGGACCCGGCAAGGGTGCAGTCGCTGGTGGGCATGGACATTCCCGAGGCCGAGCAGCGCCGCACGCTGACGGCGCTGGGCTTCAAGCTGGAAGGCGACATGGCGCATGTGCCAAGCTGGCGCCCCGACGTGATGGGAGAGGCGGACCTGGTCGAGGAGGTGGCGCGCATCGCGTCGCTCACGAAGCTTGAGGGCAAGCCATTGCCGCGCGCCGAGCCCGGCGTCCCCAAGCCGATCCTGTCGCCCATGCAGAAGCGAGAGCAGATCGCGCGGCGCACCGCTGCGGCGCTGGGTTACAATGAATGCGTGACCTACAGTTTCATCGACCATGCCAGCGCGGTGCTGTTCGGGGGCGGCGATGATGCCACGATGCTGGCCAATCCGATCAGTTCGGAGATGAGCCATATGCGCCCCGAGCTGCTGGCGGGGCTGTTGCAGGCGGCGGCGCGCAACCAGGCGCGCGGACATATGGACCTGGCGCTGTTCGAGGTGGGCCACGCCTTTCAGGGCGGCGAGCCCGAGGAACAGCATGTGCAGGTCGCCGGGTTGCTGGTTGGGCGGACAGGCCCCAAGGATGTGCACGGTGCGGCGCGCGCGGTCGATCTGTTCGATGCCAAGGCCGACGGCGAGGCGGTCCTGGCCGCGCTGGGCGCGCCCGAGAAGGTGCAGATCCTGCGCGACGGGCCGGGCTGGTTCCATCCGGGTCGCCACGGGCGCATCTGCCTTGGCCCCAAGAAGGTGCTGGGCATTTTCGGCGAATTGCATCCCCGCGTACTGGAGCAGATGGATGTGAAGGGCCCGGCGGTGGCCTTCACCCTGTTCCCGAGTGAGATCCCGCTACCGCGCAAGAAAGCCACGGGCCGCGCCGCGCTGGAGCTGCGCGACCTGCAGGCCGTCGAGCGCGATTTCGCCTTCGTCGTCGATGAGGCGACCGAGGCGCTGACGCTGGTCAATGCCGCTGCGGGGGCCGACAAGGCGCTGATCGATGATGTCCGTGTCTTTGACGAGTTCATCGGCGGCAGCCTTGGCGAGGGCAAGAAATCGCTGGCCGTGACGGTGCGCCTTCAGCCGACCGAGAAGACCCTCAACGAGGCCGATATCGAGGCGGTGAGCCGCAAGGTCGTCGAAAAGGTCGAGAAGGCCACGGGCGGCACGCTGCGCGGGTAACGGCCAAGCGCATGCTGCCGCCGCCGCACCACCCCGAAACGGGTGGCAAGGGGCGCATGGCGGGTTACCTCCTGCGCGAAACCGAATTGAGACAAAAGGAGACCCCATGACATTGAACGTCTATCTGTCCGGAGAGATTCACACCGATTGGCGCGAACGCATCCTTGAGGGGGCGAGGGGTCTGGATCTGCGGTTCAACAGCCCGGTCACCGATCACGGCGCCAGCGACGATTGCGGTGTGGCGATCCTCGGGGCCGAGGAGGACAAGTACTGGCACGATCACAAGGGCGCCATGATCAACGCGATCCGCACCCGAAAGGGGATCGAGGATGCCGATGTGGTGGTGGTGCGTTTCGGCGACAAGTACAAGCAGTGGAACGCCGCCTTTGATGCGGGCTATGCATCGGCGCTGGGCAAGTCGCTGATCGTGCTGCAACCGCCCGAGCATGACCACGCCCTCAAGGAGGTGAATGCCGCCGCGCTGGCGATGGCGCGCGAGCCCGAGCAGGTGGTCGCGATCCTGCGCTATGTGATGGAGGGCACGCTGGAGGGCTGAGCGCCTGCGCAGCGCCGGGGGGAGAGGCCCTGCGTAATTCCCATCAAATTGCTGGCTTTTTTCCGCGAAACCGGATCATTCTTCAGGCGCGCAGGCCATGATGGCGGCGGTTATGAGTGGAACAGGGACGGGAAATCAGTGAAATGATCCAGGAATTCAAGGACTTCGTCGCCAAGGGCAATGTCATGGACATGGCCGTCGGCATCATCATCGGCGCGGCGTTCACGGCCATTGTCACCTCGCTGGTGGGCGATCTGATCAACCCGATCATCAGCCTCTTCATGGGCGGGGTCGATTTCGCGAGCCAGTATGTCCTGCTGGGCGAGGGCGAGTTCGCCTCGATCGGCGAGGCCGAAGAGGCCGGGGCGGCGGTCTTCGCATGGGGGCGCTTCGTGATGGCGATCCTGAACTTCGTGATCATCGCCTTCGTGGTCTTCCTGCTGGTCAAGGCGGTGAACCGCGCCAAGGAGAATGCCGCCAAGAAGGAAGAGGCAGAAGCCGAGGCCGCGCCCGCCGGGCCGAGCGAGATCGATCTGCTGACGGAAATCCGCGACGCGCTCAAGAAGTAATCCGCGTCAGCGGCACAAGGATCGGGGGCCTGCGGTTGCGCGGGCCCCTTACCGGCTATGTTGATAATCGCGATCAGGTCCGTCGCGACTATCACGCGGGCGTTTGTCGGCTTCGAGCCCTTTTTGTCGATATTTTGCTGTGCAGCTTATGGCTGCTCTCAACAGCCCACCAAAAAGGTCCAGTAGCTGATGGGCACGAAAGGTTATTTTCGGGGGAGCATCCGAAGAGATCGCTGCTTCCGAAGTGAAAATGCGCGTTCTTAGAATGGCTGCGCTATAGCTTGACAGTCACGTCGAATCATAACATCTATTGTTACATGAAAAGGGACAGCCGCCTTTCCTCCGTCCTTCACGCGCTTTTGCACATGGCAGAGCATGAGGGGCCCATGACCTCCGAAGCCATTGCGCAGTGCTTGGGCACCAATCCCGTTGTCGTCCGGCGCACCATGGGATTTTTGCGCGAGGCAGGGATCGTTTCGTCCGGTCGTGGCCATGCTGGGGGATGGCGCATCACCGCCGATCTCACGGTTGTGACCTTGCAGCAGTTGCACGAAGCGCTTGGCGAACCCGCCATTTTCGCGATCGGCAATCGGACCGAGAACCCCTCCTGCCTGGTGGAGCAGTCGGTCAACGCCGCGATGGAAGATGCGTTTGCCGACGCCGAAGCGTTGTTGCTGGACCGTTTCGCCCATGTCGCCCTTGCCGATCTGGTGGCCGACTTCAAACGCCGCCACGCGGAAACGCTTAAACAGAAAGACTGAAAATGCAGGATGTTATCGTAATCGGGGGTGGCTATGCCGGAATGGCAGCCACCCTGCAGCTGGTGCGCGCGCGCAGATCGGTGATGGTCATCGACGCCGGGTTGCGGCGCAACAGGACCGCCAGCCATTCCTATGGTTTTCTGGGACAGGATGGCGTCGATCCTGCAGAACTGGCCCGCACCGCCAGAACCCAACTGGAGGCATATCCGACGCTGACATGGAAAGTGGGCGAGGTCGCCACCGCAACCGGGGCAAACGATGCGTTCAAGATCACACTGGCCGCTGGCGAAAGCTTCGCCGCGCGCCGCCTGCTGTTCGCCACAGGCGTGGCGGATGAGCTGCCTCAGGTGCCTGGTCTGGCAGAGCGGTGGGGGCAATCGGTGTTTCATTGTCCATACTGTCATGGCTACGAGTTGGATCAGGGCAATATCGGCGTGATTGCAACCGGGCCCATGTCTTTGCATCAGGCGCAGTTGCTGACGGATTGGGGCAAAATCACATTTATGACCAATGCCACATTTTCTCTGGACGACGACGCTCTTGCCGATCTGAATCGCCGGGGTGTCGATGTGGAGCAAACGCCAATCGATCGGATCGAAGGCGAGGCCGACGTGGTCCTGACCGACGGTCGCCGCCTTCACTTCGCCGGGTTGTTTACGGCGTCTCGCTGTTCGCCGACCAGTCCGGTGGCAGAAACCATGGGCTGTGACGTGATGGAAACGCCCATGGGCTCTCAACTGCGCACCTCTGAGGAAAAGGAGACATCCATCGGCGGCGCATTCGCATGCGGTGATGTCGCGCGCGTTCCGCACTCGGTGTCACTTGCTGTGGCCGATGGCGCTTGGGCAGGTGCCCAGGTGCATAGATCACTTGTTTGGCCAACGCGCTGAGCTGAGACTCTTGAAAGGAAACATCATGAAGCTCTACGAACTGAACTGGGCGCTCTACCCACGTCGCATCGGAATCTACCTCTCCGAAAAGGAGATCACCGACATAGACCGGGTGGCTCTCGATGCGATGGATGCGGAAAGCATCGGCAAGTTGAAGGCAGTGAGTTCCTTGGGAACCGTCCCAATGTTGCAAACCGAAGATGGCCTCAAGATTCGTTCCTCAATCGCAATCCTAGAATACCTAGAGGATCGGTATCCGCAGCCGAACATGATCGGGCGGTCGTCTGCCGAGCAGGCCCGAACACGAGAAGCCATGAGCATCGCAGATGAGGCCGCGCTTCAGTTCGGGATATGGGCTCATAAGGCCAGCCCCGTCTTCGCTGGTATGGAAGAGCAGAATCCGACCACAGCGCGTTTCGGTGCGAAGGCCTACCTAAAGCAGCTGGAACGCCTAGATCTGATACTGGCTGAAAACCAAGGGCCCTTCCTGACGGGCTCTCAAATTACCATTGCAGACTGTATCGCGATGGCGACCGTGCAGTTTGCAGCGGACGGCTACGGTGTTCCCTTACCCGGAAGGCTCGAACTCTTGTGTGCTTGGTATGAATTCTTCAAGCAAAGACCGAGTGCCTATTGCCCTCCTTATCCAGAGCCTTTTTTAACGCATGCTTATGGACTTCCGGATCACGGTCTCGATTGGTCGCTTGATGATATCGGGTGGAATGTTGTTCTGGCAGCTTGATGCTGATCCGCTTTAGTGACTGCCGCTTCGAGGTTGTCGTTAGAGGCAAAGTCGCGCGGTTTTGTCTCAATCTTGGCCAGACTATTCAAAACGATGGCTGTTTGGAAGATTCCTGAACGCAACCATCAGCGCAGCTGCAGCGAAAGCTCACTTCGTCCGCAAAGCCGATATCCGAGACGACGAAACTGCGCTCGCAGGTTTCTGCGAGAGCATTCGCCAGTTAGGGTCCTGTGGCACTCGGGATTCTACGTGGTTCCTCAACACTTCTGGTAAGAGGCTTGGCGGTTGCGCGGGCCCCTTTTTTCATGAGACATTTTGGAGATGCGCAACAGTTAA
>CAZMZS010000155.1:0-5272 GCA_964570675.1 uncultured Roseovarius sp.
GCAGCGGGTTGAGGCTGGTCATCGGCTCCTGAAAGATGAAGCTGATATCGTTGCCCCGGACCTGGCGCAGCGTCCGCGCGGGCGCACCGATCAACTCACGCCCGTCAAGGTTGACGCTGCCCTCCACCTCGGCCGATCCGCCCAGAAGCGACACGGTGCTCAGCGCCGTTACCGATTTGCCCGATCCGCTCTCGCCGACCAACGCCACCGTCTCGCCCTGCTCGACCGTGAAGGAGACGCCATGCACCGCCTGCACGATCTGCCCGTCCTGGCGAAATCCCACCTTCAGATCCCTGACCGTCAGCTTGCTCATTGAAAGGTCTTTCTGGGATCGAACGCATCGCGCACGCCTTCGAAGATGAAGACCAGCAGCGACAACATGATGGCAAAGGCGAAAAACGCGGTGAAGGCCAGCCACGGCGCCTGCAGGTTCTGTTTGGCCTGCAAGGTCAGCTCCCCCAGGCTCGGCGCGCTCGACGGCAGGCCGAAGCCCAGGAAATCCAGGCCCGCCAGCAATGAAATCGTGCCGGTGATGACGAAAGGCAGCATGGTCAGCGTCGCCACCATCGCATTGGGCAGCATGTGGCGGAACATGATCGTGAGGTTCCCCACCCCCAGCGCCTTGGCGGCGCGCACATATTCCAGGTTGCGCGCGCGCAGGAACTCGGCTCGCACCACCCCCACCAGCGCCATCCACCCGAACAGCACGGTGATCACCACCAACAGCCAGAAACTGCGCGGCAGGATCGCGAACAGGATGATGATGACATAGATTTGCGGCGTCGACGCCCAAATCTCGATGATCCGCTGAAAGATCAGGTCCAGCCGGCCGCCGAAATAGCCCTGCAGCGCGCCCGCGAAAATTCCGATCACCGATGACAGCGCGGTGACGATCAGCGTGAACATCACCGACAGGCGGAAGCCATAGATCACCCGCGCCAGCACATCGCGCTTGGTATCGTCGGTGCCCAGCCAGTTCTGCTCGTTGGGCGGCAGCGGGGCCGCGCCGGGGCGATCGACCGTGGTGTCGTAACTATAGGGAATCGGCGGCCAGATCATCCAGCCCGCCTCGATCGCCGCACCTTCCACGACGCCGTCCTCTGCATCCTCGATCACCGCCTCGGGATCGTCGAAACAGATGTCCAGCCCCCCCGACGCGATCAGGCACTGCACCTCGATATCGCGATAGATCGCCTCGGTCTCGAAATCGCCGCCAAAGGCGGTCTCGGGATAGAAATTGAACACCGGCATGTAGATCCCGCCGCGATACTGCACCATGATCGGCTTGTCATTGGCCACGAACTCGGCAAACAGCGTGATCACGAAAATCACCGAAAAGATCAGCAACGACCAGAACGCCCGCCGGTTGCGCTTGAAATTGCGCCAGCGGCGCTGATTGAGCGGCGACAATGTCAGCATCCCCGCCCCCGGCTTTCATTGTTCCCGAAATACTCCGGGGGAGTCGCCGCTTGCGGCGACGGGGGCAGCGCCCCCATTCCTGCCCGGCCGGCCATGCGCGCGCCCATCCGCATCGCTCAGCCCTCCCGCTTCTCGAAATCGATGCGCGGATCGACCAGCACATACATGAGATCGCTCAGGATATTCACCACAAGGCCGATCAGCCCGAACAGGAACAGCGTGCCGAACATCACCGGATAATCGCGCCCCACAGCCGCCTCGAAACCAAGCCGCCCCAGCCCATCCAGCGAAAAGATCGTCTCGATCAGGACCGAGCCGCCAAAGAACACCCCGATGAACACCGTCGGAAAGCCCGCGATCACGATCAGCATCGCGTTTCGGAACACATGCCCGTAAAGCACGCGCTTTTCGCTCAGGCCCTTGGCGCGCGCGGTCATCACGTAATGCTTCTTGATCTCGTCCAGAAAGCTGTTCTTGGTCAGCAGCGTCAGCGTTGCAAAGGCCGATATGGTCGAGGCCGCGACCGGCAGCGCGATATGCCAGAAATAGTCCGCGATCTTGCCCGCCAGGCTCAACTGCTCCCAGTTGTCGGATGTCAGTCCGCGCAGCGGAAATATCTGCCAGTAACTCCCCCCCGCGAACAGCACCAACAGCATGATCGCGAACAGGAACGCCGGGATCGCATAGGCCACGATGATGACACCGCTGGTCCATGTGTCGAACGGCCCGCCGTCATGCACCGCCTTGCGGATGCCCAGCGGAATCGAGATCAGATAGGCGATCAGCGTCGACCACAGGCCAAGGCTGATACTGACCGGCATCTTCTCCAGCACCAGGTCGGTGACCTCGATCTTGCGGAAATAGCTCTCTCCGAAATCGAAGCGCATGTAGTTCCACATCATGTTGAGGAACCGCTCCAGCGGCGGCTTGTCCAGCCCGAACTGGCGCTCCAGATCCTTGATAAGCTCGGGTGGCAGGCCGCGCGCGCCGACATAGTCGGAATTGCCGCCGCCACGGGCGGTCATGTCGCTGCCCGCATCGCTGCCCGCGCCCGAAAAGCTCTCGAACACGTCGCCCTGGCCCTGCATGTTGGCGATCACCTGCTCGACGGGGCCGCCCGGCACGAATTGCACCAGCACGAAATTGATCACCATGATCCCCAACAAGGTGGGCACGATCAAAAGCAGCCTGCGCAGGATATAGGCGCCCATTCAGACGCCCCTTTCCGTCATTGTGATGGTCACCGCCCCGGCCCTTTTCACAGCGCGCCCGCCTCCTCGAGGGCCTTGGCCTTGTCCTCGTTGTACCACCAGAAATCCAGCACCCCCATCGCATAGGGCGGCAGCGTGCCGGGATGCTCGTACATGTCCCAATAGGCCACCCAGTTGCTGTCATTGTACCAGACCGGCACCATGAAGAATTCGTGGCGCAGCGCCCGGTCCAGCGCCATCAGCGCGGTATCTTCCTCTTCGCGGGTCTCGGCGTCGAGCGCGGCATTGATGATCGCATCCACCATCGGGCTGGCCAGTCCGGCGGGGTTGAACAGGCTGAACGCCGCCTCCTCGCTGCCGAACCGCTGCATGAGGCCCGTGCCCGCCCCCATGAAACTGGTGTAATTGTCGAACACCAGATCGTAATCGCGGTCCCGGCTGCGCATGGTGAACTGCGACGGGTCCACCTTTTCCTGGCGCGCGTCGATCCCCATCAGCTTGAGGTTGCTGACGAAACTTTCCACCACCGCGCTCAACGTCGCAGACCCCGATGACGGGATCGGGAAATCGAGGCTCAACAGCTCGCCTTGCGCATTGCGCCGCTTGCCGTCATCGCCCACGCTCCAGCCCGCTTCGTCCAGCAGCTTCATCGCCCGGCGCAGGTTGCGCCGGTCATTGAGCCGGCTGCCGTCGGACTCATGCGCGCGCCGCGCCGGTTCGCTCAGCATCGCCTCGGGCACCACGTCGCCCAGCGATTTCAGCAGCTCCAGTTCTGCGCCCTCGGGCACACCCTCGGCCTGCAACGGCGTATCCTGCACAAAGGAATGACGCTGCTCGAACAGCCCGTATTGCAGCGATTCGTTGGTCCATTCGAAATTATAGGCCAGCGCCACCGCATCGCGCACGCGCTTGTCCTTCAGCGGTTCGCGCGCCAGGTTGAAGACGATGCCATTGGGCGTGGGCGGCGTGCCGTCGGGCAGCTCCTCCAGCTTGACCCAACCACGGTCCACCGCAGGGAATTCATAGCCCGTCGCCCAGGTCTTGGAATTGGTCTCGGCGCGGAACGTGTATTCACCCGCCTTGAACGCCTCGAAAGCGGCGCTGTCATCGGCGAAATACTCGATCCGGATACGGTCGAAATTGTGCCGGCCCCGGTTGATCGGCAGATCCTTGCCCCAGTAATCGGGATCGCGCTCATAGACGATGCTCCGGTTCACGTCATAGCTGGCCACCTGGTAGGGGCCGGACCCCGGCGCCGCTTCAAGGCGCGGCTCGTCAAGACGCGCATCGTTCTCTTCATACCAGGCTTTGGGGAAAACCGGCGTGCTGCCGACCTGGTCGATCAGCGAGCGGCGCGAGATATCCGTCGCGAAGGTGAACTTGACCCGGTGATCATCCAGTGCCTCGGCCCCGGTGATCCGGCGGCTGACCGCCTGCGCATAAGACGGCAAGCCCTGTTCCAGGAACAGGTTATGCGAGAACACCACGTCATGCGCCGTGACCGGCGTGCCATCGGCAAACCGCGCCTCGGGGCGCATGTTGAAGATGACCCAGGTCTTGCCCTCGTCATATTCCAGGCTCTCGGCCAGCAAACCATACATCTCGCCGTAAGCATCCGCCGGGGCGGGGCCGCCGCCGGCGGGCATATCGCCCAGCAGGCTTTCATAGACCATCCATGAATACCTGCCGGCCCGGCCCTTGCGCGAATAAGGGTTCATCGAATCGAAGGTCCCCGGCGCATAGAGCGAGATTTCCCCGCCCTTGGGCGCATCCGGATTGACGTAGTTGAAATGCTCGTAATCCGCCGGATAGCTCAGATCGCCGTAATAGGAATACCCATGCGAGCGGATCACATGATCCTCGGCCCGTGCCATGTGGGCGCACAGCGCCGCGATCGTGAGCCCCATCAGGGCCAGAATCGCCTTGCGCGGGGCGCTCAAAGGCATCGCGCGGGCCTTGGCCCGGCTGCGCTGTCCGGTCATGCCGATCTCCTTGTCAGCCGCAATAAGGGGCGGCGCACGGGCCGCGATGCGCAGGCTACTGGACGCGCCCGCCCATGTTCAAGCGCCGATGCGACGCAGAGCGGCTTTTCACACCTCAAAAATGCGGAAGGCCGCCCACCGAACTCCGGCAGGCGGCCTTTGATCTGCGCTTGGCGCGGATTTACTCGGATTCGGCCTGCATATAGGCGATCAGCGCGGCGCGATCCTCTTCGTCTCTCATACCGGCATAGGACATCTTGTTGCCCGGCAGGTATTCATTCGGGTTTTCCAGCCATGCATTCAGCTCGTCCACAGTCCAGTTGCCGCTCATGCCTTCCATCGCCTTGGAATAGCGGAACCCCTCGACGCTGGCCATCTCGCGGCCGACGATGCCGTAGAGATGCGGGCCGACGCCGTTCTTGCCGTCTTCCAGCTTGTGGCAGGCCTGGCAGCGGCGCCATCCGCTCGCGCCGTCCTCGGGATCGGCTGCAGCGACCATCGCGGCAAATTCCGACCCTTCACCACCGGCTGCGGCTTCCTCGGCAGGTGCCTCCTCGGTTGCGGCCTCTTCGGTCGCGGCTTCCTCGGCAGGTGCTTCCTCGGCAGGTGCTTCCTCGGTTGCGGCTTCTTCGGTTGCGGCTTCCTCGGCGGGCGCCTCGG
>CAZMZS010000156.1:0-5267 GCA_964570675.1 uncultured Roseovarius sp.
GCGCGGCCCGAGATGATGATCACCGTCGCCCCCTGTTCCAGCGCCAGCCGGTGCACCAGTGTCAGCCCGTCGCGGTCGGGCAGCGACAGGTCAACAAGGCAGATATCGGGGCGGGCGCTGCGCAGGGCGGCTTCGAATTCGGTGGCGCGGGCGAAGGCCATGGTACGAAACCCCGCATCCTCCAGCGCGTCCGAGAGCATGGTGCGGATGGCGGGTTCGTCGTCGAGGATGGTCACAAGGGGGGCGCTCATGGGCCGGGATCCTGTTGCAGAAACGCGGCCAGCTGGGCGGCGGTGAAGGGTTTGCGCAGCACCGGCGCGCGTTCGCGGGCGGCCACATGCAGCGGGTCATCGGGGGGCAGCGACGTCATGAGATACGCGGGGCAATGCCCCTTGGGCAAGTCCCCCACGAGGTCGAGGCCGGTCCTGTCGCCTTCAAGCGAGATATCCGAGAGCAGCGCCGATATCTGTGGCAGGTCCGCCAGCAGGGCCAGCGCCTCGTCGACCGAGGCGGCCTCGATCACCGCATGGCCCGCGTCGCGCAGCATGTCGCGCACGGTGCCACGCAGATCGGGGCTGTCCTCGACCAGCAGGATCATTCCCGGCGCGCCGGTTTCGCGCGCCGGGCGCATGGGCAGGCGCAGGCTGACGCGCCCGCCGGGATCGCCATTCGCAAGCTGCACGCGCCCGCCCGCCAGTTTGGTCATGTCATAGACCATGGTCAGCCCCAGCCCCGATCCCTCGCCGCCCTTGGTGGTGAAGAACGGATCGAGCGCATGCGACAGTGCCTGTTCGGAAAAGCCGGGGCCGGTATCGCTGACGGTGAAATCGAGCCAGGTGTCCTGCACCCGCGTTGCCGTCAGTTCGATCTGCCCGGCGCCGCCGCAGGCATCGCGCGCGTTCAGCACGAGGTTCAGCAGCGAATCCTGCAACATGCCGGGATCAAGCAAGAACGGATGCGCGCCCGTCATGTTGCGCATGGACAGGCTTACGCCTTCGGGCAGGGTCGAGCGCACCAGCGTTTCAAGCTCGTTCAGGAACGCGCCGAGATCTGTCGGCACCGGGCGGTGTTCGCGCCGCCCCGTCATGTCGGCGATCCGGTTCAGAAGGCTGCCACCACGCCGCGCCGCCGCGATGGTGGCGGTGATCAGTTCATCCGCGCCCGCTCCGGGGGCGGGTTGCATGCGTTGCAGTTTCGACTGCATGCCAAGGATGATCGTCAGCAGGTTCGAGAAATCATGCGCCAGCCCGCTGGTCAGCTGTGCGGCGATTTCGCGCCGACGGGTCTGTTGCAGGGCGGCGCGTGTCTGGGCCTCTTCGGTGATGTCCATCGACAGGATATAGACCCCGCCCTGGTTGTCATCGGGGGTGAAGGCCGCGCGGATGCGACGCGAGCTGGGTTCGTGGTCGAACTCGAACACCGAAGGCTCGCCGCGAAACGCCAGATCGAGCCGCGGCGCGATCGCCGCATGCGCCTGGGGGCCGAGCACCTCTTCGATGGGCAGGCCGACGATATCCGAGGAGGCGCCCGGCAGCACCGTGCTGAGGCGGCGATTGGAATAGGTATAGCGCCGGTCCGGCCCGACATGGGCGATATGGGCGGGCATCATTTCGGTGGTCAGCCGGGCGCGCGCCTCGGACGCGGTCAGCTGGCGCTTGGTTTCCTCGAGTGCCGTGATGGTGGCCGACAGCTCGCGGTTGGCGGCCGAGAGTTCCTCGGAATAGGTCAGGAGCTGATCCGACAGTTCCTCGGAACGCGAGCGCAACAGAACTTCCTGGCGCTTGGTGCGGGTGATGTCGGTATAGACCGTGACCCAGCCGCCCTCGGGCAGGGGGGTGCCCTCGACGCTGATGGTGCGGCCATTGGCGCGGGTGCGCTCCATGTAATGGGGTTCAAAGGCGCGGGCCTGCTCGACACGGGTGCGCACGAATTCTTCGACATCACCCACATCGCCATAGTCGCCGCGTTTCGCCAGAAAGCGGATCGTGTCCTCGAACCGGGCACCGGGCGTGACCAGCCAGCCGGGCAGATCGAACATCTCGCGCAGGCGCTGGTTGCAGACCACGAGCCGCAGATCGCTGTCATAGATCGACAGGGCCTGCTGAATGAGATTGAGGCCCGCCATGGTCATGGCGTCGGTATCGTTGTGTTTCGAAGTCATCGCTCCGCCCCTTTGCCAATGGCTAGCACCGGATCGCGCGGGGGCAAAGGCCGTTCGGTAGCCTGTTACAATTCGTAAGAATTGCGAAATGATGACGAAAAAGTTGACCGCGAGCGTCAATTCCGCACCTTGGAGGGCAGGAGGAATCGCCGTGCCGGGGTGAACTTGTTCGCAGCGCGGACATTGGGGAGGATATAATTTGGCACAGTCGTCACAGGCGACGGAGGGGCTTGGCTCCATTCCGGCGCTTTTGCAACGCAACGCCGGGCAGTTCGGCGCAAGGCCCGCTTATCGCGAGAAAGAGTTCGGTATCTGGCAATGCTGGACCTGGGCCGAGGCCGAGAAGGAAATCGAGGCGCTGGCGCTGGGGCTGCTGAACCTGGGTGTCAACGAGGGCGATTTCATCGCGGTGATCGGGCGCAACCGGCCGCATTTCTACTGGTCGATGGTGGCCGCGCAGTCGGTGGGGGCGATTCCCGTGCCGCTCTATCAGGATGCCGCCGCCGAAGAGATGGCCTATGTGCTGGAACATTGCGGCGCGCGTTTCGCCGTGGTCGAGGACCAGGAGCAGGTGGACAAGGTGATCGACGTGCAGGATCAGCTGCACCAGTTCGAGCACATGATCTATGTCGATCCGCGCGGCCTGCGCAAATACGATCACCACAAGCTGCACACCTTCACCGGGGTTCAGGATCAGGGCCGCGCCGCCTATTGGGAGTTCATCGAGGATCTCAAGGCGCGCCGCGAGAAGCTGGATTATGACAGCATCTGCGTCATGCTTTACACCTCTGGCACCACCGGCAAGCCCAAGGGCGTGGTGCTGTCCAACCGCAATATCATCGAGGCGTCGCGCTCGTCGGCGGAGTTCGACAACCTGTCGCGCGACGAAGAGGTGCTGGCCTATCTGCCCATGGCATGGGTGGGCGACTTCATCTTTTCGATCGGCCAGGCCTATTGGTGCGGATTCTGCGTGAACTGCCCGGAATCGGTGGAAACGATGCAGATCGACCTGCGCGAGATCGGGCCGACCTATTATTTCGCCCCGCCGCGGGTGTTCGAAACCCAGCTGACCAACGTGATGATCCGCATGGAGGATGCCGGGCGGCTCAAGAAGTGGCTGTTCGACCGCTTCATGGAGCATGCCCGCAAGGTCGGCCCCGCCATTCTTGACGGCAAGCAGGTGGGCGCATGGGACCGGATGAAATACGCGCTGGGCAACCTGCTCATTTACGGGCCGCTCAAGGATACGCTGGGTTTTGGCCGGGTGCGCGTGGGCTATACCGCGGGCGAGGCGATCGGGCCGGAGATTTTTGAATTCTACCGTAGCCTCGGAATCAACCTCAAACAGCTTTACGGGCAGACCGAGGCCAGCGTGTTCATCACGCTGCAACCCGATGGCGAGGTGCGCAACGATACCGTGGGCGTCGCCGCGCCGGGGGTCGAGCTCCGCATCGACGAAAGCGGCGAGGTATTCTATCGCAGCGCCGGCACGTTCGAATATTACTACAAGAACCCCGAAAGCACCAAAAGCACCAAGGATTCCGAAGGCTGGGTCGCCACGGGCGATGCGGGCTTCTTCGAGGAAGGGTCGGGGCATCTGCGGATCATCGACCGCGCCAAGGATGTGGGCAAGATGGCCGATGGCAAGTTGTTCGCGCCCAAATATGTCGAGAACAAGCTGAAGTTCTACCCCAACATTCTCGAGTCGGTGGTGTTCGGCAATCAGCGCGACGCCTGCACGGCGTTCATCAATATCGACCTCAATGCCGTGGGCAACTGGGCCGAGCGCAACAATATCGGCTATGCCTCGTATCAGGAACTGGCCGGGCATCCCAAGGTGCTCGAGATGATCCAGTCCCATGTCGAAGAGGTGAACCGCAGTCTTGCGGATGATCCGATGCTATCGCACTGCCAGGTGCATCGCTTCCTGGTGTTGCACAAGGAGCTGGATGCCGACGATGGCGAGATGACCCGCACGCGCAAGGTGCGCCGCGGTGTGATCGCCGAGAAATTCGAGGACCTTGTCGGCGCCCTCTATGACGGCTCGACAGAGATCTACACCACCACCGAAGTGACCTACGAGGACGGGCGCAAGGGCGCGATCAGCGCGACGCTTGAAATCCGCAATGCCAAGGTGGTGCCGGTGGAGGGCGAAAAGAAGGTGGCGGCGGAATGAAGGACATGGACGCAGACAGCTACATCACCGAGGATGGCCGCAGGATCGGCGGGGTGGTGATGGAGATGCGCAACATCACGCTGCGCTTTGGCGGCGTGGTGGCGATCAAGGACATCTCGTTCGACATCCGCGAAGGCGAGATCCGCGCGATCATCGGCCCCAACGGCGCTGGCAAGTCCAGCATGCTCAACGTCATCTCGGGGTTCTACAACCCGCAGGAGGGCGAGGTCTACTACAAGGGCGAGAAACGCCCCCCGATGAAGCCCTATCAGGTGGCGCAACAGGGCATCGCCCGGACCTTTCAGAACATCGCCCTCTTCGAGGGTATGACCGTTCTGGACAATGTCATGACGGGCCGTATCCGGCAGATGAGCTCGGGCCTTCTGGCGCAGGCGATCTGGAAAGGCAAGGCCGAGCGCGAAGAGGTCAAGAACCGCGAGCAGGTGGAAAAGATCATCGATTTCCTCGAGATCCAGCACATCCGCAAGACGCCGGTCGGGCGCCTGCCCTATGGTCTCAAGAAGCGGGTGGAACTGGCGCGCGCGTTGGCCGCCGAACCCTCGATCCTGCTGCTCGACGAGCCGATGGCCGGCATGAATGTCGAGGAAAAGGAAGACATGAGCCGTTTCATCCTCGATGTGAACGACGAGTTCGGATCGACCATCGCGCTTATCGAACATGACATGGGCGTGGTCATGGACCTGAGCGACCGTGTCGTGGTGATGGATTACGGCCAGAAGATCGGAGACGGCACACCCGACGAGGTGCGCAACAATCAGGCTGTGATCGACGCCTATCTGGGGGTGGCCCATGACTGATTTTCCCACGTCGGTAACACGCCGGTATTGCGTCGTTATTGCGCCGGTGCCGCTGAGCAACACGAAAAACGGAGGCTTGCGCCATGCCTGAGCAGTTTATCTGGGGAATGGA
>CAZMZS010000157.1:0-5221 GCA_964570675.1 uncultured Roseovarius sp.
CGCTTTTCCATCAGGCACAGATCCTCCTGCACCAGATGCCCCAGCGTGCCCATCGGATCATGGCGATTCAGCGCCACGCGCACAGCATCCGGGCGGATCACCTCATCCTCGCCGATGCTGTAACCCTCGCCATGGCGCCCCAGCCAGTCCAGCACGAATGCCAGCAATTCATCCGCCGCCGCACGCCCCTCTGGCGTGACAGCCAGCACCTCGTCGCGCCGCTCTTTCAGAAGTCGCGCGCGCTCGGCCATCTGCGCCTCGAACACCTCGTCCACCACCAGCCATGTCGCCGGGTCCAGCGGCGCGATCCCCGGCAAGGGGCGTGGCGCATGGGCGTCATGCGGGATCGCTTGCTGTAATATCTCGCTCATGACGCCATGCTTAGCCAGCGCCGCCGCCCGATGCATCCCGAAAATGCATTACGCCTCACGCGGCCCGATCGGGCTGTAACCGGTGACCATCCGGTAATCCTTGCGCGGCCCGCGCACCTGCCAGATGCAGCGCCATTCGGGCCACCGGCTGAAATCATATTGCCCGTCATACTGGTCGGGGTCGCACCAATGCGCGCATGCCCCGCCCCGCACGGGAACGCTGTGAAAGAACCGCCCGTCATCGAACCACACTGTCAGGTCGTCGCGCCACAGGTAGCACCGTCGCGCCTCCAGCGGCGGCTGGCCTTCGACACAAAGCCGCCCCGCCTCCTCGCACAGCAACCCCTCATCGACGCGCCGCCAGACCGCCTCGCCCGTCAGCTCCGCCCGGCCGCCATCGGCCTGCACGATCCGGCGCGCCATGCGCCAGCGCCCCTCGAAATCCGCCAACACCCGCGCGGGCATGTCATCATCGCATCCGGTCAAAGCGTCCCATCCCGGCGCCATCCGCTTGCCGCGCGGCGCCCATCCGTCTAAACCCGCGCCAACCGTTACAGGACAGGCAGAGGCTCGTCACATGATTCCACGTTATTCCCGCCCCGACATGGTCGCCATCTGGGACCCCGCCACCAAGTTTCGCATCTGGTTCGAGATCGAGGCCCATGCCTGCGACGCGATGGCCGATCTGGGCGTGATTCCGCGTGAAAACGCCGATGCCGTATGGAAGGCCAAGGACGTGGAGTTCGATGTCGCCCGTATCGACGAGATCGAGGCCGAAACCAAGCATGACGTGATCGCCTTCCTCACCCACCTTGCCGAACATGTGGGCAGCGACGAGGCCCGCTTCGTGCATCAGGGCATGACCTCTTCGGATGTGCTGGATACCTGCCTCAACGTGCAACTGACCCGTGCCGCCGACATTCTGCTGGCGGATATGGATGCGCTGCTCGCGGCGCTCAAGCGCCGCGCAGTTGAACACAAGGACACGGTGCGCGTCGGGCGCAGCCACGGCATCCACGCCGAGCCCACCACCATGGGCCTGACCTTCGCGCGCTTTTACGCCGAAATGGACCGCAACCGCGCCCGCCTTCGCGCCGCGCGCGACGAAATCGCCACCGGCGCCATCTCCGGCGCGGTCGGCACCTTCGCCAATATCGACCCGCGCGTCGAGGAACATGTCTGCGCGCAATTGGGCCTCAATCCCGAACCGATCAGCACGCAGGTCATCCCCCGCGACCGTCACGCGATGTTCTTCGCCACCCTTGGCGTGATCGCCAGCAGCATCGAGAACGTTGCCATCGAGGTGCGCCACATGCAGCGCACCGAGGTGCTGGAAGGGGCCGAATTCTTCTCGATGGGGCAAAAGGGCTCTTCGGCGATGCCCCACAAGAAAAATCCCGTGCTGACCGAGAACCTGACCGGCCTTGCGCGCCTCGTGCGCTCGGCGGTGCTTCCGGCGATGGAAAACGTGGCCCTCTGGCACGAGCGCGACATCTCGCATTCCTCCGTCGAGCGCGCGATCGCGCCGGATGCGACCATCACGCTCGATTTCGCACTGGCGCGCCTGACCGGCGTCATCGACAAGATGCTGATCTATCCCGACAACATGCTTGAAAACATGAACAAGTTTCCCGGCCTCGTGATGTCGCAGCGCGTTCTTCTCGCCCTGACCCAGGCTGGCGTCAGCCGCGAGAACGCCTATGCGATGGTGCAGCGCAACGCGCTCAAGGTCTGGGAAGAACGCCGCGATTTCCGCCAGGAACTGCTCGCCGACTCCGAGGTGGTGGCCGCCCTTGGTGAGGATGGTATCAACGAGAAATTCGACATGGATTACCACACCAAACATGTCGACACGATCTTCTCGCGGGTGTTCGGCGCGGGCTGAACAGGCGTTTCCGGCAGCGTTGCGCAAATCAGGTTTGGTGCAAACGACGTGTCGTGATATGCTTGAGCCTGTTCAACAGGAGAGATGTGTGATGACCTTCAAGACCCTTCTGACGGCTGCGGCCTTTACCGTCACATCGGCCATGGCATCCTTTGCCTGCCCGGCACATGATCAGCACGTGATGTCCTGCGCCGAAGGCACCGCCTGGGACGCTGACGCCAAGACCTGCGTGCCGCAAACCACCAGCTGACGCGCGCAGACGCTCACAGACATGCGGATTTCGGGGCGCCATCGGGCGCCCCGTTCGCGTTTTAGACATTTCTTCATCCCTGCGGCCCTATCATGCAGCCTCATTGCCTGAACGAGGACCGCGATGACGCAGCGCACACAGCTTGCCCGCCTGACACAACCGGATTCGCCGCAGGCGCCGCCGCCGCCGTCGTCTTCGTCGCCTGCACAGCGCAGCGCCGCCGCCGCCCGCCTGAGCCGCCGCCAGAAGGCGGCGATCATCGTGCGCTTCCTGCTCAAGGAAGGGGCCGAGGTGCCGCTTGGCGACCTTCCCGACCCGCTTCAGGCCAGCCTGACCACCCAGATGGGCGCGATGCGCTATGTGGACCGGGCCACGCTGGCCGATGTGGTCGCCGAATTCGCCACCGAGCTCGAGGCGTTGGGCCTCACCTTTCCGCGCGGGGTGGCCGGGGCGCTCTCGGCGCTTGACGGGCGCATCAGCGCGCAGACCGCCGCGCGCCTGCGCAAGGAGGCCGGGGTGCGCCAGTTCGGCGACCCCTGGGAACAGGTGCGCGCCGCCGAAGCGGATGCCTTGCTGGGTATCCTCATGCGCGAAAGCACCGAGGTGGCCGCGGTGATGCTCTCCAAGCTCGCGACCGAACGCGCCGCCGAATTGCTGGGCCGCCTGCCCGGCGATCAGGCCAGGCGCATCACCCACGCCGTGTCGCGCACCGGCGCCGTCTCGCCCGCGGCGGTGGATCGCATCGGCCTCGCGCTGGCGGGGGAATTGCACGACGTGCCCGAAACCGCCTTTGACTCCGGGCCGGTGGAACGTGTCGGCGCGATCCTCAACTCCACCGCCGCCGCCACCCGCGACGCGGTGCTCAACGGCCTTGACGAAACCGATGGCGATTTCGCGCGCCTCGTGCGCAAGGCGATCTTCACCTTCGTCCATGTCCCCGAACGCCTCGCGCCGCTCGATGTGCCCCGCGTCATCCGCGAGGTGGATCAGCCCGTTCTGGTCACCGCGCTGGCGGGCGCCACATCCGCCGGGCTTGGCGATGCGGCGGAATTCATCCTTGCCAACATGTCGCGCCGCATGTCCGAGGCCCTTCGCGAAGAGATCGGTGAGCGGGGCGCGGTCGGCCTGACTGACGGCGAAGCCGCCATGAGCCAGGTCGTCAACGCCATCCGCCGGCTGGAGGCCGCGGGCGAGATCACCCTTGCCACCGCGCCCGACCCCGATGACACCGGCACCACCGGCGAAACGGCGCCGTCCGATCCGCCGGGCTGACCGCCCAAGGCTTGTGGAAACGCCCCGCGCCGCGTATGTCTGGCGCAAAAATCAGCAGGCGCGACCCGACCATGAGCGACACCAGCCCCCCTCCCCTGGCCGACCGGCTGCGCGACACCGCGCTCGGCTTTGCCATGTATGCCCCGATCGCTGTGGCGCGGCTTTTGCCCTATCGCTGGCGGGTGCCCTTCATGGGGTGGGTCACCTCGCGCATCATCGCGCCGGTGGCGGGCTATGACGCGCGGGTGCGCGACAACCTTGCCCATGTCCTGCCCGACCTGCCCGAATCCGAAGTGCGCCGGCTGATCCGCGCCGTGCCCGACAATGCCGGGCGCAACATGATCGAGCTTTACTCCCCCGACGCCTTCATCGCCCTTGCCCGCAAGGCCCCGGTCGAAGGCCCCGGCCTCGAGGTCATTCGCGCCGCCCGCGCCGAAGGACGCCCGGTGATCTTCGTCACCGGCCATTTCGGCAATTTCAACGCCGCGCGCGTGGCCATGATCGAACAGGGCTTCGAAATGGGCATCTTCTACCGCCCGATGGCCAATGATTTCTTCAACCGTCGCTATACCCATGCCATGGGCACGATCAGCCAGCCGATGTTCGAACAGGGGCGGCGTGGCATGATGCAGATGGTCAAACACCTGCGCTCGGGCGGCGTGCTGGCGATCCTGACCGATCTCAACTCGCTTGACGGGGTTCCGCTCGACTTTTTCGGCAAGCCCGCTCTGTCGCCGCTGGCCACCGCCGAACTGGCGCTCAAATATAACGCGCCGCTGGTGCCGGTCTGGGGCATCCGCGACCCCGACGGGATCAATTTCCACGTTCACGTCGAAAGCCCCGTGCCCTTCACCGATCCGGTCACCATGACCCAAGAGGTCAATGATCGCCTTGAGGCACAGGTGCGTGCGCGCATGGACCAATGGTTCTGGATTCACCGGCGCTGGAAAGACGGCACCGGCCCGCTGGCCAAACGCGGCAAAAAGCAGCTCGCAGCCTACCGCAAAAAGGCCTGATCCGCGCTCAGACCCATTTGGCCAGCGGCGGCAGGCTCATCAGCACCGCATTGGCGTCGTGCCCGGTGGCCAGCCCGAACCGCGTGCCCCGGTCATAGACAAGGTTGTATTCCGCATAAAGCCCGCGATGGACAAGCTGCACATCCTTGTCCGCCTCGTCCCAGTCCTGCACCCGCCGCTTTTCCACCAGCGGTACGAAAGCGGGCAGAAAGGCGCGCCCGATATCCTGCGTCAGCGCGAAATCCGCCGCCCAGTCGCCCGAATTGCGATCATCCATGAAGATCCCGCCGACACCGCGCGCCCGCTTTCGGTGCGGGATATAGAAATACTCGTCCGCCCATTCCTTGAGATGCGGGTGAATATCGGCGCCATGCGGGTCCAGATGCGCCTTTTGGGTGGCGTGAAAATGCGCCGTGTCCTCGTCATA
>CAZMZS010000158.1:0-5208 GCA_964570675.1 uncultured Roseovarius sp.
GGCGAGGTTACGATCCGCCCCATCGCCGGCACTCGCCCGCGCGGCGCAACTCCCGAAGAGGACCGCGCCAACGAGGCCGAGCTTCTGGCCGATCCCAAGGAACAGGCCGAGCATCTCATGCTGCTCGATCTGGGGCGCAACGATGTCGGGCGCGTCGCCCGGATCGGCAGTGTCCACCCGACCGAGGAATTCATCATCGAGCGATACAGCCACGTCATGCATATCGTCTCGAACGTGGTGGGCGAACTCGCGCCCGATCAGGACGCGCTCTCGGCGCTGCTGGCGGGGCTGCCCGCAGGCACGGTGTCGGGCGCGCCCAAGGTGCGCGCGATGGAAATCATCGACGAGCTGGAACCCGAGAAACGCGGCGTATATGGCGGCGGCGTCGGCTATTTCAGCGCCGGTGGCGACATGGATGTCTGTATCGCGCTTCGTACCGCCGTGGTGAAGGACGAGCAACTTTACATCCAGGCGGGCGGCGGCGTGGTCTTCGACAGCGACGCCGAAGCCGAGTACATGGAAACCGTCCACAAATCCAACGCCATCCGTCGCGCCGCGGCGGATGCGGCGCGATTCAGCGGCGACGGCAACGCCTGAACCCGTCTTGACTCAGGTCAAGGCCCGCGCCCTTTCGCACCTTTAGACAGACAGTCGCATTCCAAAACGCGAATATCTGGAAAAGGAAACCGCATGACATCCATCACACGCCTTCTGGCCCTGCCCGCACTGGCGCTCGGCCTCAGCCTCGCCCTGCCCGCGACCACGCTCGCCGACAGCCACGGTGCGATGATCGAAACCTCCGTTGTCGAGGCCGAATTGCCCGAGAAGAAGGTCAACACCAAGGGCCGTTACATCACCGCCGCCGAATCGATCGCACTGCTTGATGCGCGCGACGATGTCGCCCTCGTCGATATCCGCAGCCCCGAAGAAACCATGTTCGTCGGCTACGCCAGCGAAACCGATATGAATATTCCCTTCAAGCTGGTCGATCCCGCCCACCCGTTCAACGCCAAGAAAAACGCCTATGGCATGATCGACAACCCGGACTTTATCGAGGACATGAAAGGCTTCATCGCCGCCAATGACCCGTCGGCGGTGCTGATCATCTGCCGCTCGGGCGCACGCAGCGCCCGCGCCGTCGATGCGCTGGCCGAGGCCGGTGTCCAAACCCCCGCCTATACCGTCATTGACGGTTTTGAGGGCGACAAGTCCGATGACGGGCGGCGCAGCGTGAACGGCTGGAAAAACGTCGGCGGCGAATGGACCTACAAGCTGCGCGACGGGCTGCTGCCCGCCGATCAGTAAGCCCTTGCCAGCCATGGCGCCCTCGGGCATCAGGGCGCCATGGCCCGGCTCATATTGTTCAACAAGCCCTTCGGCGTGCTCTCGCAGTTCACCGATAGCGGCAACACCAACAGCCCGCGCGCGACCCTGTCGCAATATATCGACCTGCCAGGCGTCTATCCCGCCGGACGGCTGGACCGCGACAGCGAGGGATTGCTGATCCTCACCGATGACGGAAAGCTGCAAGCGCGGATCGCAAGCCCTCGTTTCAAAACCGAAAAAACCTATCTCGTGCAGGTCGAGGGCCTGCCCGACGACGCGGCCATCGCCGCACTGCGCGACGGCATCACTCTCAAGGACGGCCCGACCCGCCCGGCGCGGGTGCGCCGGATCGAAACACCCGATCTCTGGGCGCGCACGCCGCCGGTGCGGTTCCGCAAATCGGTGCCCGATTGCTGGCTCGAAATCATCATCTCCGAGGGGCGCAACCGCCAGGTGCGGCGCATGACGGCCCATGTGGGCCATCCCACGCTGAGGCTGGTGCGCTGGCGCGTCGGCGACTGGTCACTGGATGGGCTGGCGCCCGGCACATGGGCCGACGCGACAGCCCGCCCGACCTGAAACGCTACGGCGTCAATAGCGCCCGATGGCAACGTTCCTGATCTCGTCCAGCACCTTGCCCTGCGCGTCGATCGCCTTGAGATCAACGACGTAAAGATTGCCGCGACCGCCCGAACAGGGCGGCAGATATCCCGGGCTGGCATATTTCCCGGTGGATTTGGCCGCTGCAACCACCCGCGCGCCACCCGGCAGGCTGGCGGTCATTCCCGGCACCGCCGGAAGGTCACTGACCGCACCGCGCACCGGAAAGGCTATCGTCCCATGCCCGCCATTGCGCGACAGCGGCTTGTAGCTCTTGTCGTTGAAATAGGCGACGATAAAGGACGCGCCCGCCGGTATCCCCGAGACGCGCATCGGCGGCGTGGCGCCATTGCCGCCATGCAACTCGCAATGCTGGCCCGCAGGCACCTTCTTGCCATCCCATCCGCCGGTCAGCTGCACGTTCATGTCGGCCAGCGCCGTGCCCGCGCTCATCATAAGAACCATCGCTGTCGTTGCGATCTTCATACTCATACTCCTGACATCTGATATCGCGCACCAAAGGGGGCGCACCGGCACGAGGTTACAGATGAATTCCCGTTTGGCAATGCCCGCATAAGGCGTGCGCCTGCATCACTCGGCCAGCAGCACCGCCGAGACCGGCGCCAATGCGACCCGGCTGGCGCGGTCCTGAAGGCCCCACAGCAACAGCGCGCTGATCGTGTCGGGGCGCAGGCGACCGACCATGATCACCCCGTTCTCTTCCTGTCCGGCCCGGAACGCGGCCTGATCCAGAAAACGACGGATCACGGCGCCATCCTGCCCCTGATCGTCGAAATCCCGGAACACCGACGCCGATGGCACGCCTGATTTCGCAGCCAGCTGCTGCGCCGTGTTCAGCCCTTCGGGAAACATCAGCAGCCCATGGCCGCTATCAAGCAGAATATCGGCCAGTTGCTGGCTGGCGGCGCGGTTGGATTGCAGCGCCTCGCCCGGCGCTTCCATCACCGCCACCGCCTCGGGCACCGCGTTCAGAAAGGCCTGCATCGCCACTTCGGTGTCGCGCGCCGTGGCATTGGCAGGCAGATCGGCCAGCGCGAGCACCTCCAGCCCCGCGGCGCGATACGCCCGCGCGCGCTGTAACGCGCCATCCCATGATGCATCCACCGCAAGGCTGACCGGATAGGGAAAATCCGCCAGAACCTCGGGGCCGACCGGGCCGGAACCATCGTCGATCAGCACGATCGACATGAGGGGCTTGCCCTCGGGATTCTCGAACGGGGCGGCAAAGCGTTCCACCGGCGGGCGCGTGTCCTCGACCTCGGGGGCCTCGCCCTCTTGGGTGGCCTCGGGCGTATCGGTTGCCTCAGCTTCAGGCTCGGCGCGCAGCGACGGCAGGCGGTCGGTCGTGACTCCGGTGGCAAGATTGTCGATCGTCCCCGAGGGGGCCGTTTCTTCCTCCTCGCCCGCCTCCGGCTCGGCCTCGGCGACGCCTTCCGGCGCGTCTTCGGATTCGGCCATCCCGGGGCTGGCATCGTCCGGGCTGTCCACCTCGGGCACATCCGCCACATCGGGCGCGTCAACCACCTCGGGCACATCCGCCTCTTCGGGCATCTCCACCACTTCGGGCGCGGAATCCGCCGCGTCGGGGCTTTCGGCCTCGGGCATCTGCGCGTCCTCGGGGGCGGCGTCCGCATCGGGTGCCGGTTCCGTTTCTACCGCAGCCTCCTCCGCGGGTGCCGGTTCCGTTTCGGGCACAGCCTCGGTTTCAGGCACGGTGTCCGCCTCGGGCGCAGCCTCGGCGCCGGGATCGGTCTCAGGGCTCGTGAAGGCGCCGCTTTCGGTCTCGATATCGGGCTGCACCGGCTGCGCAGGCTCGGTCGAGATCGACAGATCCTCTTCGCCAGCCGGAGCATCGGGCACCATCGCCTGCGGGCTCGGCAGAACCGGGCTCTCGCTTTCGACAGCGACACCGGTGTTGGCATCTCCCGCAGCGGGCGCATCCAGCGCCCCCTCGGCGCCGCCCGTCTCGGGCTGCCCGGCAGGGGCCGTATCGGCATCCTCCAGCGCGCTCAGATCATCGGCCTCGGGCGCCGCCACCCTGGGCGCGCCAGCTTCTTCGGGGGTGGGCTCGGTCGCGGGCAGCTCCGCCTCGCGATCCTCGCGCGACTGGTTGAATTCCGACCCCGCCGGCACATCCAGCGCCGTGGCCTCGGGGACGCGCTTATCGGGCGGCGGACTCACCAGCGAGACGGCCCCGGCCACCACGCCCGAGACCACGATTCCTGTCAAAAAGCCCCAGAAAGTCCCGCCTGCCACTGCGTTGCCCCCTTAATTCCCTGTTTCCCAGCTATGCGCCCCTTGACGGTGCCGCGCAAGCCTGAACATGTATAGCCCGACCCCCGCAAGGCGCTCCAGCCCCCATTGCCGCAAGGACAGGCGAAATGCTGCTTCTGATAGATAACTACGACAGTTTCACCTACAATCTGGTCCATTACGTCGGTGAACTGGGCGCCGAGGTCGTGGTGAAACGCAACGATGCGCTGGATGTGCAACAGGCGATGGCGATGAACCCGGCAGGCATCCTGCTCTCGCCCGGCCCCTGCGATCCCGACCAGGCCGGCATCTGCCTCGCCCTGACCGCGGCCGCGGCCGAAACCGGCACGCCGCTCTTGGGCGTGTGCCTCGGGCATCAGACCATCGGCCAGGCCTTTGGCGGCAAGGTCGTGCGCCACTCCGAGATCGTCCACGGCAAGATGGGCCGGATGCATCACACCGGCACCGGCATCTTTTCCGGTCTGCCCTCGCCCTTCGAGGCGACGCGCTATCATTCGCTGGTGGTCGAACGCGAGAGCTGCCCCGAAGAACTGGAAATCACCGCCGCGCTCGAGGATGGCACGATCATGGGGCTGCAACACCGCTCGCTGCCGATCCACGGTGTGCAGTTCCATCCTGAATCGATCGCATCCGAACACGGCCATGCGCTGCTCAGGAATTTCCTCGACGTAATGAAGGTGCCCGCATGAGCGACCGCCTCAAACCGCTGATCGGCGCCGCCGCCGAACGCCCCCTGTCCCGCGACGAGGCCGAGCAGGCCTTTGCCTGCCTCTTTGAAGGCGAGGCCACGCCCGCGCAGATGGGCGGCTTCCTGATGGCCCTGCGCACGCGCGGCGAAACGGTGAACGAATTCGCCGCCGCCGCTGCGGTGATGCGCGCCAAATGCAACAAGGTCGCCGCACCCACCGGCGCGATCGACATCGTTGGCACCGGCGGCGACGGCAAGGGCACGCTCAACATCTCGACCGCCGCCGCCTTCGTGGTGGC
>CAZMZS010000159.1:0-5174 GCA_964570675.1 uncultured Roseovarius sp.
ATAACCTGAAAGTCGACATTTTTAAATCTTAATTCCGCCTCATTCCCGCGGTCAGCGGATACAATGCGGGCGTTTATGCGGATTGTTTCGCGTATCTGAACAAACTTACCCTAAGAAAATTGCCAAACCTTGAAACATTATTGCGCACGCCCGCAGGTCGTTTATAACTTTCCCAAATTCACTGCTTGGAGCGAATCATGGCTGCCACCCGCCTCGACGAGATCGACCGCAAGATTCTGGCCGAACTTCAGGCCGATGGGCGCATGACCAATGTCGAACTGGCCCGACGGGTCGGAATCTCGGCGCCCCCCTGCCTGCGCCGGGTGCGCACCCTCGAGGAACAGGGCTATATCCGCGGCTATCACGCGGATGTGGACGCGCGCGAACTCGGCTTCGAGGTGCAGGTCTTTGCCATGGTCGGCCTGCAAAGCCAGGCCGAGGCCGATCTGAGCGCCTTCGAGGCCCGCTGCCGCAGCTGGCCGCTCGTACGCGAGTGTCACATGCTCAATGGCGAGGTGGATTTCATCCTCAAATGCGTCGCCCCTGATCTGAGTACCTTTCAGCGCTTCCTGACCGAGGAACTGACCGCCGCCGACAATGTCGCCAGCGTCAAGACATCGCTGGTCATTCGCGGCGCCAAGGACGAACCCGGCGTGCCCTTCGACATTCTGGAAGAGCGGCTCAACCGCTCGGCCTGACAAGGACCGCGCTCAGCCCGCTTCCATCGACGTGGCACCCGAAAACGGCAGGCGCAGATGCGACAGGTCGCCGAAATCGCCCGCCTCGTGAATATGGGGAAAGAACGACAGGAACAGCGCCAGCAGGTTCGGGCTCATATGCCGCTCGAACCCGGTGCCGGGGTGGAAGGTCTCGAATTCCAGCCCGCCGGCGGTGATCGTCGCATGATCGCGCAGGCACAGGTGATAGACGGCGACGGATGTGGGCGGCGTGACCTCGACGACATTCACGCCATCGGCCAGATCGCGCGCCGGGGTCAGCAGGCGCTCACCGCCGAAACTGTCACGCAGGCTGGGCGGGCGCGTCAGCAGCCGCGCACCGGGTCCGGCCATCATGTTGGTCATCGGGCGCTCCATGCCGAAGGAATCCGGCATGATCCGGGTGATGCGGCAATCCTGCGGGGCCAGCCCCTCGGCATCGGGCACCAGAGTCATCGACCCGATCCACAGCAATTCCGACGGTCCGTGCTCGGCGGTGACCAGCATCATCCCCGGCTCCAGGTCCTCGACCGCGACAGGGCCTGTCGTGGTCTTGATCAGCGTGCCGCGGGCAAAGGCGGAAAAGGCTTTCTCGAAGGCCGGGGTGGCGGGGCCGATATTCTCGGTCTCATGCACGGACCCGTCCTCGCGCAGCGACAGGATGCGGTAACGTCGCATCATCCGCGCCTTGCGCGCGGCATCCGGTTTCGCCTTGCTGGCGGGTGCGGACGAAGTTTGCAGATCCTGTTGAAAGGAGGCAGCCGTATTGGGGATGGACATGTTGTGTCACCTTCGAGGTAGTCACAACCGCGCCGGCCCCCACCGACAACGACAGAAGGACAATTCAAAAAAATTTTCTTCTACGCTCGAGAGGTCGCCGAAAAGCCCGATTTAAGTCAAATTTTCAGGGTTATTGTTTCGCTTATAATAAAAATGACGCAGGCGGGATCGCTTTGTCCCGCCAGCGTGAACTTCCTTGCCACAATTCACCGCGCGACGGCGGCGAATCGATCTGCCCTTCAGGCGCTGCGCAGCTCGCGCGGCGACGGCGCAGGCGCTGCGGTGCGGGCCTTGCGCGTATAGGGCAGGGGCGGCATCGTCTGCCGGCTGGTTTCGATGACCGATTTCATCCAACGCTTTTTCATCTGTCTTTCCTCTTGTCTGCTCGGCGGTTGATCCGCATTTCCCTGTAAGATGGCGTTGCTTTGAGGCCGGGATTTGACGCGGATGCGGATTTTGCAGGCCATTTTTCACGTGCATCGGCGCGAAATGTGAACGCCCGCGCAGGCCCGCGCGAGATCGCTCAAATGGTAAGGAAAACAGGGCAAATCCGCCGCGCCCCAGGGCCGTACGCGGGCCGGGACTTTTGGGAAATCGGGCGGGATTGTGGGCCGGTCCGCCCCCATCCTGCCCGATTTCAGAGCCGGATCGCCGATATCAGCCGCCCGTAATCGGCCTCGCCCGCATGACAGCTGCGCCGATAGGAAAAGAACCGCGCCGGGTCCGCATAGGTGCAATGGCGCGTCCACTCCGCCTGACCCACGCCCGCCGCGCGCAGGCGCTCCAGCCCATAGGCGGGCAGGTCGAACATGTATCGCCCGTCCGCGCCATTGGCGAAAAAACGGGTGTTGGCGGGGTCTTCGGCGATGAATTCTTCCAGGAACTCGGGGCCGACCTCATAGGCCGCCTGGCTGATCGCGGGGCCGATCACCGCGCTGATATCGCCGCGCCGCGCGCCCAGACCCTCCATCGCGTCCAGCGTCGCCTCCAGCACGCCATCAAGCGCCCCGCGCCAGCCCGCATGCGCCGCCCCCACGACACCGGCTTTTGCATCCGCCAGCAGCACCGGCTGGCAATCGGCGCTCAGCACCGCCACCGCCACGCCGGGGCGGGCCGTCACCAGCGCATCGGCGCGCGGGCGCTGCGTCAGCGGACCATCCACCGTGACCGTATCGGGCGAATGCACCTGGTTGAGCGTCAGCAGATGGTCGGGCGCCACCCCCATCGCCGCGGCGACGCGGGCGCGGTTGATGCGCACGATCTCGGATTGATCCGACGAGCCCGGCCCGCAATTGAGCCCCGAGAACACCCCCGAGGACGCGCCCCCGCGCCGGGTAAAGAACCCGTGGCGGACCGGGGACAGGCTGTCGGCGGTAATGATTTCCAGCGTCATGCATCACATCCGGGCGGCGGCGCCGCATTGGGAGGGAAAATTCCAAGCACCTGAAAGAGCGTCCCCATTTCCTGCGGATGGGTCAAGCGCCGATGTGCGGCAATATGACTTTCCAGCGCATCGCCCTGCAACCCGCGCGCCAGAACCTGGGCGCGCGCGGTGACGCCCAGCCGCTCAAGGAACACGCCCTGCGGCGTCAGGCGCGTGTGCCTGGCCGGTGCCGCCGCCTTTGCCAGCGCCTCGAAATCCACATGCGCCGTCAGATCCGCCATGCCGGGCGCCTCCAGCGGATCGGCGCGCTGGTGGCGGCGCACCGCCTGGAACGTGTCGCCCAATGTGCGCCAGCCGCCGTAATCCACGATCAGCGCCGCGCCGCCATGCGCCGCGACGCGCGCACCGATCACGGCGGCGCTCGCCTCGCCCGGCGCGCACCGCTCGACGATATCGCCCTCTCGCGTGTCTTCCAGGCGATGCGCCAGCTCAGCCACCGGCATCGGCACTCCCGCTTCCAGCACCAGCTTGCCATCGCTCACGCCGACACAGCGCTCGCACCACCCCGCGCCAGCACCCGCGCGCATGAATTGCCGGATCGGCAGCGCGTCGAAAAACTCGTTCGCGATCAGGAAAAGCGGTGCCTCGGGCAGGGCCGCGACCTCGTCGTGCCAGGTGATGTCATCGCGCCCGATCGTGGCGCGCTGCGCGGCGCGCAAGGCGGGCGACGCCTCGACCAGATGCAGCCTTAACGCCGCGTGAAATCCCGGCACCGCGCGTGTCGCGCGCAGCAGGTCCGCCATCAACGTGCCCCGTCCGGGGCCGCATTCGGCCAGCGTGAACGGCGCGGGCGCCCCCTGATCCAGCCAGGCCTGCGCCAGCGCAAGACCCATCAGCTCTCCGAAAAGCTGGCTGATCTCCGGCGCGGTCGTGAAATCCCCCGCCGCGCCCAGCGGGTCGCGCGTGGCGTAATAACCATGCTCGGGATGCATCAGGCATGCGGCCATGTAATCCGCCAGCGGCATCGCCCCGCCATCCCGGATGCGCGCGATCAGGATATCGCGCAAAGCCGTCACGCCGGATGCCTGCGCGCCCACAGGATAAAGACCAGCCCCAGCACCACCATCGGCAGCGACAAAAGCTGCCCCATGCTCAGGCCCATGCCGCCCGCATGCACGACGTAACCCATCGGGTTGTCGGGCGTGATGAATTGCGGATCGGCCTGGCGCACGAACTCGACCAGAAAACGCGACAGCCCGTAGCCGGCGAAAAACACGCCCGTCGCCAGCCCCGGCAATTTCAGCGCCCCGCGCGCCCAGACCAGCCACAACAGCACGGCCCCCAGCAACAGCCCCTCAAGCCCCGCTTCGTAAAGCTGCGAGGGATGGCGCGCACAAGGCCCCTCGACGCCGGGGCAATCCTGCGCGGCCGAGCGCGGAAAGACCACGCCCCAGGGCAGGTCCGTGGGCCGCCCCCAAAGCTCGGCATTGATGAAATTCGCGATCCGCCCCAGCAACAGCCCCGCAGGCGTGGCCATGCACAGCACATCCGCCACCGACAGCCATGGGATACCGCGCCGCCAGGAAAACAGGACGCAGGCCGCGACCACGCCCAGCAACCCGCCATGAAACGCCATGCCGCCTTGCCAGACCTGCAGGATCTCGATCGGGTTCGCCAGGTAATAGGCCGGCTGATAGAAGATCACGAAGCCCAGCCGCCCGCCCAGGATCACCCCCAGGATCACCCAGGTCAGCAGGTCCTCGACCGCGCGCGCATCCATCGGCGGCGTGTCATTCGCCCAAAGATGCGGGCGCTTCACCGTGGCCACCACCAGCCGCCAGCCGATGATGATGCCCACGATATAGGCCAGCGCATACCAGCGCAGCGCGAATTCAATGCCGAAAAGGCTGACCGAGAAAATCTCGGGCGAAATGTTCGGGAAGGGGATCATGGCCTGCATGTGCGTCTCTGTGCCTCTGGTTGATCGGGGAAGTCAATCCTTGTCCCGAACGGGTTACGCGCTCATATAGGGGTGAAACTGATTGCCGGAGAATGACATGCAGACCCGCAACAAGGTCCTGGACGATATATCGCAACTGATGACCAACGCCATGGGCGTTGCTCAGGGTGCGCGCGACGAGGCCGAAACGGCGATGAAATCCATGATCGACCGCTGGCTGGCCGATCGCGATTTCGTCACCCGCGAGGAATTCGACGCCGTGCGCGCCATGGCCCAGAAAGCCCGCGAGGAAAACGAGGCCCTCAAGGCCCGCCTCGACGCGCTGGAATCGGCC
>CAZMZS010000160.1:0-4861 GCA_964570675.1 uncultured Roseovarius sp.
GTCCCTGTGGGTGAAGAAGGCACAATCGCGGTCCATGCGGGCGATCCGGGCCTGATGCTGGGCTATCTCGACGCCCCCGAGGACACCGCCGCGCGCTTTCAGGACGGCTGGTTTCTGACCGGCGATCAGGGCGCGATGGATGCAAGCGGCGAGATCACCTATCTCGGGCGGGCCGATGACATGATGAACGCGGGCGGCTACCGCGTCTCGCCCATCGAGGTGGAATCCGTGCTCAACCATTTCCCCGGCATCACCCAATCGGCCGTGACCGATATCGAGGTGAAACAGGATACCCGCCTCATCATGGCCTTCTACAGCGGTCCCGCCCCGGTGGACGAAGCCGCCCTTGACGCTTATGTGAAAGAGATCCTGGCCGCCTACAAGCGACCGCGCGGCTATTTCCACGTTCAAGCCCTGCCAACGGGTGCCAACGGTAAACTCCTGCGGCGCAAACTGCGCCCGATCTACGAGGCCCTCAATGGTCAAGCTTGATATCGTCTCCGACCCCATCTGCCCCTGGTGCTATATCGGCAAGGCACTTCTTGATGCCGCGCTCAAGGAACGCCCGGATCACCCCTTCACCATCGAATGGCACCCGTTTCAGCTCAATCCCGACATGCCGCGCGAGGGCATGGACCGGCGCAGCTATCTGGAACAGAAATTCGGCGGCAAGGACGGCGCGGTCAAGGCCTATATGCCGGTCGTCGAGAAGGCGGCCGAGGCCGGACTCGATATCGACTTCGAGGCGATCACCCGCACGCCCAACACGCTTGACGCGCACCGCCTGCTCCATTGGGCCGGGATCGAAGAGCGCCAGACCCCGATGGCAATGGCGCTGTTTCGCGCCTATTTCGAACAGGGCCGCGATATCGGCGATCACGAGGTGCTGGCCGATATCGCGGATGAACTTGAAATGGACGCCGCCGTGGTCAGCCGCCTCTTGGCCTCGGATGCCGACGAGGACGCGATCCGCAACCGCGATGCGCAGTTTCGCGAGATGGGCGTCAGTTCCGTGCCAACCTTCATCGTCGCGGGCCAGCACGCCGTGCCCGGCGCGCAACCGCCCGATCTGTGGTTGCGCGTGATCGACGACATCACCGCGCAGCTTGCCGCCCAACCCGGCGAGGGCTGATCCATGCGCGGCATCAACGCCCTCACGCTGCTGGCGATGCTGCTGCTGATCATCGTTTCAGGCACGGTGTTCTTTCGCCATGTCGAAGGCTGGAGCTGGCTTGACAGCTATTTCTTCACCGTGGTCACCCTTTCGACCGTGGGCTACGGCGAACTGGTCCCGGCCACGCCACTGGGCAAGATCGGCACCACGCTGTTCATCCTGCTCGGTCTTGGGGTCTTTGCGGTGACGATCCAGCAATTCGGCGCCTATGCGGTGCGCAAGCGCGAGGAACATACCGAATGGCTGATCGCGCGGCTGGGCCATGGCGACAAGCACCACAAATCCGACGACAAACCCGCCAACGACCCTGAAAGACCCGATACATGACCGGTCAAAGCCGCCTCGGGCGGGTGGAATTCGTGGCGATGATGGCGATGCTGGTGGCGACGGTGGCCTTTTCCATCGACGCCGTGCTGCCCGCCCTGCCCCAGATCGGTACGACCCTCACCCCCGACGCGCCCAACCGCGCGCAGCTTGTGGTGACATCCTTCATTCTCGGCCTCGGGCTCGGCACGCTGCTGACGGGGCCACTCTCGGACAGTTTCGGGCGCAAGCCGGTGCTTTTGACCGGGGCGGGCGTCTACATGGCGGGGGCGGCACTGGCCTGGGCGGCACCCACGCTCGAGCTGATGATCGCCGCGCGGATCGTTCAGGGGCTTGGCGCGGCGGCGGCGCGCATCGTGGCGGTGACGATCGTGCGCGATCTCTATTCGGGGCGCGAGATGGCCCGGCTCATGAGCTTCGTGATGATGGTGTTCACGCTGGTGCCCGCCGTCTCGCCACTTGCGGGCAGCGGCGTGATCGCTCTGGCGGGATGGCGCGCGATCTTCCTCACTTTCATCATTTTCGCTCTGGTCAGCAGTCTCTGGCTTTTCCTGCGCCTTGACGAACCCCTGCCCCCCGCACGCCGCCGACCCTTTCGCCGCGCCGCACTGATGCGGGCCATGCGCGAGGTGCTGGCCATTCCCACCGTGCGGCTGGCCGTCGCGGTGCAGATGCTCTGCATGACCACGCTGTTCTGCTCGATCTCGATGATCCAGCAGATATTCGAGCAATCCTTCGCCCGTGGCCCGGAATTTCCGTTCTGGTTCTTCTGCATGGCGCTGTTCGCCGGGGCGGGCAGCCTCGTGAATGCCTCCATCGTGATGCGCTTCGGAATGCGGCGCATGGTGGCGGGCGCGTTGGGCGTTGAAATCGCCCTCACGCTCGGCGTCGTGCTGGCCTTTTCGCTGGGCCTGCCCCCCGCGCTTCAGTTTCCTCTCTATGTGGCATGGCAGACCACGGTCTTTGCCCATGCCGCGCTGACGCTGGGGAATATCAACGCTCTGGCAATGGAACCGCTGGGCCATATCGCGGGCATGGCGGCAAGCGTGTTCGCCTGTATCGCGACGGTGGGCTCGGTGCTCTTGACGGTGCCGGTCGGGCTCATGTTCGACGGCACGCCAATGCCGCTCTTTCTGGCGGTGCTTTGCGCGGTCAGCGTGGCGCGGCTGCTGATGACGCGCCTTGTGCGCGCCGAACGCTTCGCCACCTGATCGCCGCCCGGACCGCGTCGCCATGCGCACAGCGCAAGCGCGACTCGCAAATATTTTTTGTATACTGTCGCATACGATCTTTCCCGCGCGCCCGGATTGCGCTATGAGGCGGCAAGCTCACAATCAGATCGAAAGGGATCACAGATGGCCGATACACCCAATCCCGATATCGTCTACACCAAGGTCGACGAAGCCCCCGAACTCGCCAGCGCCTCGCTCCTGCCCATCATCGAGAATTTCGCCTCCGCCGCCGGAATCACCGTGGGCACGCGCAATATCTCGCTGGCCGGACGTATCCTGGCCGCCTTCCCCGACCGCCTGACCGACGCGCAGCGCGTCAATGACGATCTGGCCGATCTTGGCGAACTGGTGAAATCCCCCGACGCCAACGTGATCAAACTGCCCAACATTTCCGCCTCCGGCCCGCAGCTCGAGGCCGCGATCCTCGAATTGCAGGAACAGGGCCACGATCTGCCCGACTACCCCTACGACCCGCACACCGACGCCGAAAAGGACGTGCGCGCGCGCTATGACGCGATCAAGGGCTCAGCGGTGAATCCGGTCCTGCGCGAAGGCAATTCAGACCGCCGCGCCGCCGCCGCCGTCAAAAGCTTCGCCCAGAACAACCCTCACCGCATGGGTGACTGGTCGCCCGACAGCAAGACCCGCGTCGCATCGATGAATGGCGGCGATTTCCGCTCCAACGAAACCTCCGCCACGCTGGCCGATGCGGCCACCGCCAGGATCGTCCTGACCGGCGCGGACGGGTCCGAAACCGTGCTCAAGGATTCCGTCAGCTACCCGGCGGGCACCGTGGTCGATGCGACCTATATGAGCGCCTCCGCCCTCGACGCCTTCCTCGCCGAGGAAATCGAGAAAACCAAGCAGGAGGGCGTGCTCTTCTCGCTCCACCTCAAGGCCACGATGATGAAGGTCTCCGACCCGATCATCTTCGGCCACGCGGTCAAGCAGTGGCTCAAACCCGTCTTCGACAAGTTCGGCCCCGAACTCGACGCCGCAGGGGTGAACCCCAATTCCGGCCTTGGCGCCCTGCTTGACCGGGTCGCGGACAAGCCCGAGATCCTCGCCGCCATCGACGCCGTGCGCGCCGAACGCCCGCCCATGTACATGGTCGACAGCGACCGTGGCATCACCAACCTGCATGTCCCTTCGGATGTGATCATCGACGCCTCCATGCCCGCCCTGATCCGCTCGGGCGGCAAGGGCTGGGGGCCGGACAACAAGGAACATGACGCCGTCTGCGTCATTCCCGATGACAGCTACGCGCCCGTCTATGACGAGACGATCAAGTTCTTCAAGGAGAACGGCAAGCTCGACCCGGCCACCGCAGGCACCGTGCAGAATATCGGCCTCATGGCCCAGAAGGCCGAGGAATACGGCAGCCATCCCACCACCTTCGAGATCCCCGCCCCCGGCACCGTGCGCATGGAACTCGATGACGGCACCGTGTTGCATGAACACAGCGTTCAGACGGGCGATATCTGGCGCTCGGCATCGGCGCGCAAGGCCCCGATCGAGGATTGGGTGAACCTCGCCATCGAACGCCAGAAAGCCACTGGTTTCCGCGCGATCTTCTGGCTCGACGAGACCCGCGCCCATGACGCCGAACTCATCAAATACGTCCGCCCCCTCCTCGAGGCCAAAGGCGTGGCCGACAAGTTCGAGATCATGACCCCCCGCGCGGCCACCCGCGCCAGCTTCGAGACCATCACCAAGGGCGAGAACACCATCGCCATCACCGGCAACGTGCTGCGCGACTACCTGACCGACCTGTTCCCGATCCTGGAACTGGCGACCTCGGCCAAGATGCTCTCCATCGTCAAGCTGATGAATGGCGGCGGCCTGTTCGAAACCGGCGCCGGCGGCTCGGCGCCCAAGCATGTGCAGCAGCTCCAGGCGGAGAACCACCTGCGCTGGGACAGCCTCGGGGAATTCTGCGCCCTTGGCGAAAGCCTCAAGTTCCTGGCCGAAGTCCATGACAACGCCCGCGCCCGCATCCTTGGCGAGGCGGCCGAAAAGGCGACCCAGGGCATTCTCGACAATGGCCGCTCACCCAGCCGCAAGGTCGGTGAACCCGACAACCGCGACAGCCATTACTGGTTCGCCCGCTACTGGGCCGAGGCCCTCGCCG
>CAZMZS010000161.1:0-4781 GCA_964570675.1 uncultured Roseovarius sp.
AGCGCATATCTTTAGGTTCAGTGGTGTGACGAAGTTGGAGCCGGGCATAACACGGACCGGAGAAACCGAAAGGGTGAACGGTTTCTCTCGCCACTTACCTCCCGAATTCGCGGCGCGTCTCGACAACTCGAAGGTGTCCGCCCAGATCGATCTCTTTGCTGCCGAGACCCCACCGACGCGCGAGGTCCTGGCGCAGAGTCGGAACATGAAGGGCGGTGGCCCCGTCGACGCCGTTCACCGATCCGCGCGGCCACCGCATCCCCCTACCACGGCCTTGCCGGATCAGCCGACGGTGACGCCCGTCGCCCCGACGGCTGAACGGATCCTTCGGTGCACTTCCGCCCGAACGTCGCATCGTGACCGCACGCGCGCTCATGCATGAAGAGCATCACCGGCGCGCAATTCTGCATTGGACGGACGAACGGTTCCATGGAAGTTTGCCGCTCGATCTCTGGCCGTTTCCTCAGCAACGCCGCGTTTCGGAAAACGGACGCGAGCCGTGCAACAGATCGAAACGGCGCATCGGACAAGCGAAAGGGACTGGCGAAATGGACCGAAGGCTTCTTCTGCAATTGCTTGCCACGGGGGGTGCATTGACCACCGCGCCGGCCTCCGTATGGGCAGCGGGGCAAACCTCGCGCGGGATTACGCGCCACCCGACGCCAGGTGACCAGGGAAGCCTGCCGCTCTCCAGCCGGGAAAGCCTGTTGGCAGAGCTGGAAGAATTGCAAGCCGCCACGCAGGCTCGAAGACGCCGTTATTGCCATCTGACGCAGCCGAATTGGCCGGACGGTGCGAGGATCGCAGTGAATTTCACATTCGATGTCGACCATGTCCTGAGTCGCACGGCGAATGACGAGCCGCCCATGCAGGTTGCCAAGGGCGAATTCGGTGGTCGCGTGGGGGCATGGCGCACGCTCGAACTGCTCGAGCGTCAGGGAATCGTCGGAACCTTCTTCACGCCCGGGCGAACCGCCGATCTTTATCCGACCATTCTTCGCGAGATCGCCGAGCGCGGCCATGAATTCGCAGACCACATGTGGGAGCATTATGTACCGGCAGATCCCGTCGTTCAGCGCGACCACATGCTGAGAACACGCGATGTGCTGACCGAACTGGCCGGTCGCCCGCCCGTGGGCACCCGGAGCAGCTATCCGGACGCGCTTGTTCTGGAAATGGGCTACATCTACAATTCGCACGGCTTCGCCTCGCCTCTTCCGTTCAAGGTAAGGCGTGACGGCAAGGAGCTGCTCAATCTGTCCGTCCATCTGGCAATCGACGATGCGATGTATTTCAATTACGGCTGGATCGGCAGCGGTGCCTCGGCGCAGCGTCTTTCCGACCAAGAGCTCGTGCTGGATATCTGGTGGCAGGCCTTTCAGCAGCAATATGAAGCGGGCGGCTACCTGAACATCGCCCTGCATCCCTTCATCATCGGTCACGCCGCGCGCATCGACATGCTCGACGAGTTGATCACCCGAATGAAGAGCCTGCCCGGCGTGTGGTTCGCCAATTCCGAGGACGTCGCGCGCCACTGTCTCGCTCTTCCGTCCGAAGCCTTCGCCTGCAACGAGGAGTGACGCCGTTATGCCATGGAAATCAGGTTACACCATCTCGGACGAGATCGCCCTCGCGGACGAAGAGATTGTCTGGCCCTCGGAGAAGCGCTGTGCGGTCAACGTCACGGTGGCGCTGAGCACCGCGATCATGCCCGAGGGTCTTCTTGCCAGGGATCTGTCGGGGGACGATGCGGAGCTGGCCTTCGGCGCGGGGCTCGATGCGCTGCTCGACGTTTTCGAGCGCCTCGGTATCCGCGCGACATTCGCGGTCCCTGCGGTGATCGCGGCGGTCGAAGCGTACAGGGTTCGCTAGATCGCAGAAGCCGGCCACGAGATTGCCGCGCTCGGCTTTCGGCATGAAGACCCGACGGAGCTTCCGCTGGACGTGGAGCGCGTGCGCCTCAGGGCGACTGCTTACGCCATCCGCGAAACCACAGGGCAATCCCCGGCCGGATGGTATGGCCTGCCCCGCCAGGGCGACAGATATGCCGCGGGGTCGGTGAGCCCCAATACCGTCGATCTGCTGATAGACGAAGGGTTCGAATATCTGGGAAACGGCATGGCGGACGATGCACCGCACTACTGGGTCACGGACCCCGAGCCGCCAAAGGCCCTGGTCACGATGCCGTATTCCTATCATTTCGATGACCAGTTCTTTCTTCAGTTTCCGCCGCTCGCCCTTCGCGGTGGATCCGGGATTGAGCACCCCGAGGTTCTTGTCAGCAATTGGCGTTCCGCTTTCGCGGCCCAATACGAAAGGGGGCGCATGTTCTCCATGACGCTGCACCCACATCTCATCGGGACGTTGCATCGCATAAGGATGCTCGAGGAGTTTCTCGCATCCGTTACGGAAAAGGACGACGTCTGGATCGCCACGGCGAAGCAATGCGCCGATCACTGGCGCGCGCAGTATCCGCCGGAAACGCACTTGCGGCTCGCTCCCTCGATCTGGACGGAGTGAACCAGGCCAGCCAAGTCGAAGTGAAACGAGAGCGAATTCGGCCGCGTGTCATGACTTTCCCGGAATGCGGCTCTGCTTTGCCGCATTTGCATTCCGGTAGTTCATAGGACGTCTCGCCAGTTCACCCGAAGCGATTTCGGCGGGGCTGGGACTTCGAGGACCCTAGGCCGAGACCTTCTTTTTTCGACGTGGCCCCCGATTGGAAAAATCCCGCAACGGTAACCGCCGCGGGGTATGGAAAGGTATGACATGCGCAGAATCGACTCGAGAATGGGCCTGGGCCTGACCTTCGCGGCCGCCATCGCAGGCACATCCGCCGGCGCACAGACGTTCGAGAATGACAGCGGCGGATCGGTCCGCTTCTACGGGCAGGTGAGCCCCTCCTACCTGAGTTTCGACGACGGGGAGGAGACGACCGGCAAGATCGTCGATAATTCCAACTCCAACACCCGGTTCGGATTTTCCGTGACGCAGCCGATGTCGGTCGGCGAGCTTGTCTTCACCTTCGAGACGGGGCTCGGGTTCCGCCAAAGCGCCCTCGTCTCGCAGTCCAACACGCCCCCGACGCTCGACTGGCGCAGGACCGCCCTTCGCCGGCTCGAGGCGGCCTACACGGCCGATTTCGGGACACTGGCGATCGGTCAGGGGTTCATGGCGACTGACAATGTCGCGACACTCGATCCATCGGGCACAGCGCTCGTCGTCTCCGTCGGGGTTTCGGACGCGGCCTTTGCATTCCGCGAAAAGTCCGGCGCACTGTCGAGCGTCAGGGTCATAGATGCGTTCAAGGAATTCGATGGCGCGCGCCTGTTCAGGATCCGCTACGATACCCCGACCTATTCGGGCTTTTCCGGCGCGGTATCCTACGGGCGAAACGTGCTGGCCGAAGACGACGACACGGACTACTACGACATCGCGTTGCGCTGGTCAGGCACACAAGGCGACTTCGCGCTGGCTGCCGCGGCGGGCTACGCTTGGGAAGACGAAGGAAAGAGCAGGGCCCCGGGAGTGAAACCAGGCGACGTCACCACGAACGAGCGCTACTCGGGTTCCTTCTCGCTGCTACACACGCCGACCGGACTCAACCTCAGCGCCTCGGCCGGGGGAGATCCCGAAGGCGGCAACTACGGCTTCGTGAGGGCCGGATGGACGTACGATTTCACGTCGTACGGTCCGACCTCCTTAGCGATCAGTTACTACGGCGGAAGCGACGTGGCCAAGGGAAACTCATCGTCCGAGGGGGTCGGCTTCGCGGCGATGCAGACTTTCACCGATCTCGATCTCGACGTCTATCTCGGATACCGGGAATACCAATACGACGACGATGCCGCATCCTACCAGGATGCAAGCTCTGTCTTCCTTGGCGCGCGCTTCAAGTTTTGACACCGCGGAAGAAACGCGCAGCCGCGAGGCATTCCTTGGTGACGTCTTCCACCACGTTCAGAATGCGCAGACGTCGGCCGGTGACGAGCTGGTCGTGCACGAAATCGACGGACCAGCGTACGTTCGGCAGAGCCTCGACGAGGATCGGCGCCCTGCCCCCGGTCGCCTTCTTGCGCCCCAGCCGTCGGCCCACCGTCAGCTTCTCCTCGCGATAGAGCCGCTTGGTCCTCTTGCGGTTCATACGACACCCTCTTGGCGCAGCAGCACATGGAGACGCCGGTAGCCGAACCTTCGGCGCTGCCCAGCCAACTTGCGCAGCCGGTCGCGGAGGCGGGCGTCGTCGGGACGCCGACTGTAGTAGCGGATCGTCTACCGATCCGCACCGATCAGGTGAACCGCACGGTCTCGTAGCTCACATCGACGCCGCGCTCATGCAGCAGATCCTAGACATTCCGAAGCGAGAGTGCAAACCGGACACACATCATCACCGTCAGGCGGATGATCTCAGGGCTGGTTTTGAAACACCGAAAAGGGCTGCGTCTTGTCATCTGGCGAGGCTATGCAACCGCCCTGCCCGTCGTTTCCTCTGACAAGACCGATGCGAATGCAGCCGCGGGCGTTTCGCGCACGCAGGCGTCGTTCAGGTGGCTTACCTGCGCGCGTCCCGTGCGACCGCCGCAAGGCAGGTCAGTTCGAACATAAGGTTCGCCGCATTGATGCAGGTGATCCCTGTGGGATTGAGGCCCGGAACTACTTCGCAGATATCCCCGCCGATCATGGAAATGCCGGTAAGGGCGCGCAGGATCATCTGCATGTCGCGCATCATGATGCCGCCAGATCGGAAGAGCGTCGTGTAGGGAAAGAGTGTTCAGAGCCGT
>CAZMZS010000162.1:0-4496 GCA_964570675.1 uncultured Roseovarius sp.
CAGGGCGACGGGCGGGGATGCCCATCTGATGTGCGGTATACCAATGTACGCTGGTAAATAGCTGGTTTGGCGGGAAAAACCGGTTTTCCAATGCCGCGCGAGCCGCTAGGTTGCCCCTCAACCCGCCCCAACGAGTGCGCCCCATGCCGCCGATCGAAGATCACCCGCTGCGCTATCGCCTTGCCAATGAGCTGCATGCGCGCCCCTTTCCGTCGATGCGCGCGCCCTCGACGGCGGCTTACCTCGCCGTCAAGCGGGCCGAAGGCGCGGCCGCGCGGGACCGCGACGCCGACATGGAGCATCTCATCGCGCTTCTGGACCGGCACGGCGCGCCTCATCCCCAGCCCGGCGCCACGCATTATTTCGGGCGTATCGGGCGCCATTCGCTCAAATGGGAAAGCCATACCGAGTTCGTCACCTACACCGCCTATACCGACGGGCTGAGCTCGCGTCCTTTTGACCCGCGCGATTTCGAGGTCTTCCCCGATGACTGGCTGGAGAGTGCGCCGGGCGTGCGGATGACCTCGGCGCTGATCCGTATCAGCCCCTGGAAGGACAAGGACATCACCCGCAAAGAGGTCGCCGAATGGTTCGTCGCCGAAAGCGTCGCCGTGGCGCGGGTGCTTGACGATGCCGCCGTGGTGGCAGGGGATTTCCGCATCGATCCGGCGGGGCATCTGCGCTTTTCGGTCACCGTCGCGCCCGATACCGGCGAGCGCCGCATCGGCCGGGTGGTGCAGCGCCTCTGCGAGATCGAGACCTACAAGGCGATGTCGATGCTGGGTTTCTCGCGCGCCCGCGACATGAGCCCGCGGATGGGCGAGATCGACGCCGAACTGAGCCGCATGATCGGCGACATGACCGGCGCCACCTCCAGCGCCGAGGAGACGCTGACGCAGCTCCTGTCGATCTCGGCCGAGCTTGAGGGGATGGTCGCGCATTCGTCGTTCCGCTTCGGCGCGACAGAGGCCTACAAGAACATCGTCGAGCAGCGTATCGAAGTGCTGCGCGAGCAGCGTTTCGAGGGCCGCCAGACCTTTTCGGAATTCATGATGCGCCGCTACGATCCGGCCATGCGCACCGTCATTTCCAGCCAGGACCGGCTCAATGCGATGGCCGACAGGGCGATGCGCGCGGGCGAATTGCTGCGCACGCGGGTTGATGTCGAGCGCAGCGCGCAGAACCAGTCGCTGCTGGAAAGCATGAACCGGCGCGCCGACATGCAACTGCGCCTGCAAAAGACGGTCGAGGGGCTGAGCGTGGTCGCGATCAGCTATTATGCCGTGTCGCTGGCGGGCTATCTGCTTTATCCGCTCGCGGTCCCGCTGGAGCTCAGCAAGGGGATGCTGATGGCGCTGGCGACGCCGCCGGTGGTGGCTGCCGTCTGGTGGATGGTGCGCCGCATCCGAAAGCGGATGGACTGAGCGCGAAGCCGACATCACCTCTGGCCAAGCCCCGCCGCCTGCGGTATCTGCCCAAACGCAGAACCCGAGGAAACCCCCATGTCCGATACCGTGCCCTTCGAGAAACCGGGCGAGACCGAACAAAGCCTCCAGGCGCATATCTCGCCCACCGAAGAGATCATCGCCGAGGCCCGCGCCGGGCGCATGTTCATCCTGGTCGATCACGAGGACCGCGAGAACGAGGGCGACCTGGTGATCGCCGCCGAATTCGCGACGCCCGAGGCGGTGAATTTCATGGCCACTCACGGGCGCGGCCTGATCTGTCTGCCGATGACGGCAGAGCGGATCGGCCAGCTTGGCCTGCCGATGATGGCGGTCAACAATTCCTCGCGCATGGAAACCGCCTTCACCGTGTCGATCGAGGCGCGCGAGGGCGTGACCACCGGCATTTCCGCCGCCGACCGCGCCCACACCATCGCCGTGGCGATCAACGAACAGAACAGCCCCGCACAGATCGCGACACCCGGCCACGTCTTTCCGCTGCGCGCCCGTCAGGGCGGGGTGCTGGTGCGCGCCGGCCATACCGAGGCATCGGTCGATATCGCCCGCCTCGCCGGTCTGAAACCTGCCGGTGTGATCTGCGAGATCATGAAGGAAGACGGCACCATGGCGCGTCTGCCCGACCTTGTGGGGTTCGCCGAAACCCACGGGCTCAAGATCGGCACGATCTCGGACCTCATCGCCTATCGCCACAAGCATGACAACCTGGTGCGCGAGGTGCGTCGCGATACCGTCCATTCCAGCCATGGCGGCGACTGGGAAATGCGCCTTTTCGCGGATCAGATTTCGGGCACCGAACATGTGGTGCTGATCAAGGGCGACATCTTTGATGGCCGCCCGGTTCTGGCGCGCACCCATGCGCTCAATGTGCTGGAGGATGTTCTGGGCGTCGGGCTTGCCGCCACCCAAAGCGGCCCCGCCGCCAAGCTGCCCCGCGCCATGCGCATGATCGCCGCCGAGGGGCGCGGCGCGGTGTTTCTCTTTCGCCAGCCGCGCCCCAGCCTGGCGCAGGAACTGGCCGATGATGACGGCCCGCGCACCATCAAGCAGACCGGCCTTGGCGCGCAGATCATGTCCACCATGGGGCTGCATGACCTGATCCTGCTGACCGACAGCCCCGACACCCGCTACCTGGGCCTTGATGCCTATGGCATCCGCATTACCGATACCCGGCCCCTCAGCGAAGGATAGATTGTCATGGCCGATACCGATTACACGCTGGCGCGCCCCGCATTCGACAAACCCGTGAAGCTGCTGATCGCGGTCGCGCCCTTCTATCGCGACATCGCCGACCAGCTGATCGCCGGCGCCACCGCCGAGATCGAGGCCACCGGCGCCAGCCATGACCTTGTCGAGGTGCCCGGCGCGCTGGAGCTGCCCACCGCCATCACCATCGCCGGGCGGCTCTCGAATTTCGACGGCTACGTGGCGCTTGGCTGCGTGATCCGGGGCGAGACCACCCATTACGAGACCGTCTGCAACGACAGCTCGCGCGCGCTGACGCTGCTGGGGCTTCAGGGCCTGTGCATCGGCAACGGCATCCTGACCGTGGAGAACCGCGACCAGGCCGAGGCCCGCGCCGATCCCGCCCGGATGAATAAAGGCGCCGGGGCGGCGGCAGCGGCCTTGCATCTGGTCGCGCTCACCCGTAAGTGGGGCGGTCGGCGCAAGGGGGTGGGCTTCATGCCCGCCACCGAGGAATACAAGCTGGCAGGCGAGCTCAAGGACAACCCCAAGGCATGAGTACCGACGACCAGAAGATTTCCGGCAATCAGCGCCGCAAGATGCGCTCCGCTGCGCGGCTTTATGCGGTGCAGGCGCTGTTCCAGATGGAATCGAGCCAGCAGACTGTCGATAATGTGATCCGCGAATTCGAGGAGTTCCGCTTTGGCGCGCATTACGACGAAGGCGACATGGCCGAGGGTGACCATGTACTCTTCGCCCAACTGATGCGCGATGCGGTGAACTGGCAGGCGACGATCGACCAGATGACCGACCGCGCGCTGGTGGCGAAATGGCCGATCGCGCGGATCGACCCGACCCTGCGCGCGCTGTTTCGTGCTGCGGGGGCGGAAATGACGCAATCCGATACGCCGCCAAAGGTGGTGATCATGGAATTCGTCGATATCGCCAAAAGCTTCTACCCCGAGGGCAAGGAATCGAAATTCGTCAACGCCGTCCTTGACCACATGGCCCGCGAGGCCCGCCCCGAAGCGTTCTGAACACGCGCGGGCAGGTTGGGGCGCGACCGCCCTCATGCCCCCGCCATCACCTTTCCCGGCTCACCACGCCCGTCTTGCACCCGCGCCCCCAGAGGCGTAGGCACATTGCCATTGGTCCCGGAAATTTGAACGCGCGGGCATGAAACCCAAGATTCTGACCACATTGCAGGGCTATAGCCGTGCGCTTTTCGCCGCCGATCTCTTTGCCGGGATCTCGGTGGCGATGGTGGCGCTGCCGCTCAGTCTTGCCATCGCCATCGCCTCGGGGGCGGATCCGGCCAAGGGGCTGGTCACGGCCATCGTCGCGGGGTTCCTCATATCGCTCTTTGGCGGCAGCCGGGTTCAGATCGGCGGGCCGACCGGCGCTTTCATCGTCGTGGTCTATGGGGTCATCGCCGCGCATGGCTATGACGGGCTGGTGCTGGCGACGCTGATGGCGGGGGCGATCCTGCTGCTGGCGGGGGTGCTTCGGGCGGGCAATCTCATCGCCTATGTCCCCGAGCCGGTGATCCACGGTTTCACCATCGGCATCGCCATCATCATCGCAACCAGCCAGCTCAAGGATCTGTTCGGGCTCTCCATGGCCGAAGTCCCGGCGGAATTCTTCGACAAGCTCGCGGCACTCTGGGGCGCGCGTGACACGCTCAATGGCTGGGCGCTTGGTATCGGGGGCGCGACCATGGTGCTCATCGTCGCCCTGCGCCGCTTGGCGCCACGGTATCCGGGGCTGATCGTGGCGGTGGGGGCCACATCCGCCGCCGTCGCACTGGCGGTGCTGCCGGTCGAGACGATCCAGTCGCGCTTTGGCGAT
>CAZMZS010000163.1:0-4439 GCA_964570675.1 uncultured Roseovarius sp.
ATTATCTGTTGGGTATTCGCATGGCTTCGCTTGTTGGAGCATGATGCATATCGGTGCTTCAATCCCACCAGTGTAATCAGTTGAGGTGATTGTGGAGACCGTTATTTATGCATTCATCTCGCTGGCCTTGTTTGGCCTCGTCGTCTGGCTCTTCATCTTTCTGCCCGCGTCCATGGCCGAGCGTCGCAATCGCAGCATCTTTATCTGGGTGCTCATTTCGCTGGTGGGCAGCCCGCTTCTGGCGGTGCTTTTGTTGCTGGCGCTTGGGGACGCGCCGGAAGAGCAAGAGGTTTGAAGCGGGGGCGCTGCCAGCGCCTGATGCTTGCACCATCTTCCTGCACCTGACCGCGCAGCGATGCCGAAGCCACACCACCCCCCAAGACTCTGCTTGCACCCTGAGCACGGCGCACCTAGAAGGGCGGCTGATTTTGACCGCCGCGGACGCCTCCGCGGCCCGATGCATATGAGAGGACGACAATGCAGGTCACCGAAACCCAGAATGAAGGCCTTAAACGCGCCTACACGATGATCCTGACCGCCCAGGAATTGGACGACAAGGTCATGGACAAACTCAAGGAGGCGCAGCCCGAAGTCGAGCTGAAGGGCTTTCGCAAGGGCAAGGTCCCTCTGGCGCTGCTGAAGAAGCAATTCGGTCAGCGGATCATGGGCGAGGCCATGCAGGAAGCCGTGGACGGCGCCATGTCGGCCCATTTCGAGGAAAAGGGCGAGCGCCCCGCCGCCGAGCCTTCGGTCAAGATGACCAACGAGGAGTGGAAAGAGGGCGACGATGTCGAGATCGAGATGTCCTATGAGGCATTGCCCGATATCCCCGAGGTCGATCTGAAATCCATCAAGGCCGAGCGCCTGGTCGTGAAGGCCGATGACGCCGCCGTTGACGAGGCGCTGAGCAGCCTTGCCGAGAACGCGCAGGACTTCAAGGCGCGCAAGAAGGGCGCGAAAGCCAAGGATGGCGACCAGGTCGTCATCGATTTCGTCGGCAAGGTCGATGGCGAGCCCTTCGAGGGCGGCGCGGCCGAGGATTACCCGCTGGTTCTGGGCTCCAACAGCTTTATCCCCGGTTTCGAGGAGCAGCTGGTCGGCGTGAAGGTCGACGAGGAGAAGGACGTGACCGTCACCTTCCCCGAGGAATACCAGGCCGAGCATCTGGCCGGCAAGGAAGCCGTGTTCGAATGCAAGGTCAAGGAGGTGAAGGAACCTGTCGCCGCCGAGATCAACGACGAGCTGGCCACCAAATACGGTGCCGAGAGCCTCGATGCGCTGAAGGAGCAGATCCGGGAGCGTCTGGAAGCCGAATATGCCGGCGCCGCGCGGGCGGTTCTGAAGCGTCACCTGCTGGACGAGATGGACAAGCTGGTCAGCTTCGATCTGCCCCCCAGCATGGTCGAGGCCGAGGCCAAGCAGATCGCGCATCAGCTGTGGCACGAAGAGAACCCCGATGTGCAGGGTCATGACCACCCCGAGATCGAGCCCACCGAAGAGCACAACAAGCTGGCCGAGCGCCGGGTGCGTCTGGGGCTGCTGCTGGCCGAGCTGGGCCAGAAGGCCGAGGTCGAGGTGAGCGATGCCGAAATGACCCAGGCGGTCATGGAGCAAGCCCGCCAGTATCCCGGCCAGGAGCGCCAGTTCTTCGAGTTCGTGCAGAACAACCCGCAGATGCGCCAGCAGCTGCGCGCGCCGATCTTCGAGGACAAGGTGATCGACTATGTCGCCGAGCTGGCGCAGATCGAGGAAAAGGACGTCGGCAAGGCCGATCTTGAAAAGGCTGTCGAGGCGCTTGACGACGAGTGACGTCTGACGCTACCGCGTGACACACAGACAAAGGGCCGCCCCGTTTCCGGAGCGGCCCTTTTTCGTTCGCATCCCCGGGACGGGCGGGGGAGATTGTCCGCGCCGTCCCTTGAGTGCCGCGACGGTAATGGTCAGGCGTCGCAGCTGGGTTGCGAGCGATACATGCCCGCAAGTTCGCGCTGCAGGGCGAGGGCGGCCTCGCGTTCGGTCTCGTTGGTGGCTTCGGCGATCTGGGCGTCGCAATAGTCGCGCAGCGCCATCGGCATTGCGGGGGCTGCGCGTTCGGCGATGGCCTCGGCGACCATGTCATCCTCGAGGAAGATATCCCCGGTGATCCCGGCGAAGGCGCGGATGCGCCCGATGCGCTCCTCGGTGATGTCGCTGAGCGCGGCGAGCGCCTTGGTCTTGCCCATCTGCACGGTCTTGCCCAGGTAGCCGTAAGGCGCGTTGTCGCAGCGTTTCAGGATACGGTCCATCGCCGGGTCAACGACGCTGATCACGTCGCTGATGCCGGCCTCGTAAGAGTATTCGGCGATGCCGGCCATCAGCTCGCAGGCCGCATAGGATACGGTGCGGTCCGCATCGGGGCGCTTGAGGCGCTCGGTGTCGATGCAGAAGCGGGTGTTTTCCCAGACGGTCGCGCTGCGCAGTGGCGGCTCGCCGCAAAGGATGTCCTGGAACACGTCCGAGAGCATGTGCGGACCGGTGGTCTGCAGCATACGGTTGCAGCCGACCACGTTATAGGAGCCGTCAAGCGCCACCAGGTAGGCCGGGTCGAGTTGATCGAAGAGGTCGATCTCGCGGCCATTTCGCACCATCACATCCCAGCCCATGCGATCGCGGAACACCCGTGCGCGCAACTTGTACATCTCGTCCAGAATTCCGCCGAAACGGTGCTTATTCAACGCATCGATTACAAGGATCATATCTTCTTCCCCAATTGATGATCATGGGGGTGAGGATAGCGATGCACAGAATTTGCGATACTAGGGGAATCCCGTAGTTAAGGTTAACGCGACTCGCTTTGGTACACGCAGATGGCGAGTCGATCAACAGTGGGATATCTTATCCTGGTTGAATGAGGCCCAGGCTGACGCCGCGGCCCACAGCCTGCGCGGTGCTGATCGTGCAGAGCTTTTCGCGCGCCGAGCGCAGGTGCACTTCGACCGTGCGCGGCGAGATGGCGAGGATCGCGCCGACATCCATCTGCGACTTGCCCGCGGCGATCCATTGCAGGATCTCGATCTCGCGCGAAGAGAGGCGGGGATGGCGCAGCGTGCGCATCAGGGGTTCGGAATTCATCACCGTGTCATGCAGGTGAACCGCGTTGTTGAGCAGGCTGCCGATGATATCGCGGCGCAGGCCCGACCAGTCGCGCGGCGACACCGACGCACAGGCGCAAAGCAGACCGACCTCGCCGAAGAGCCCGCGGATCGGCACCGTCACGCCCTGGTCGGGCAGGCCGAAATCACGGGAGTCCTGAAACACGCGCTGATAGCCATCGGTGCTTTCGAGGCGCCGCCAATCCACTGGCGCGACTGACCGCAGTGCCGCCAGCAGCGTGGGATCATGCGCCTGGAGCCGTTCGGAGACGTAATGCTCCTTCCATTCATCGGGATAGGTGGTGAAGCCGTGCATCTTTCCGGTCACCGGGTTCGCCGAAAAATAGGTGGCGTGTTCGACACCCAGCGTATCGCAAAGCCTGTTGAGATGACCGACGAAATCAAGCTCGCCGTCAGGCGTGCTGGCAAGGTCGATCAGGTCCATTCGCCTGTTCATGTCGTCGCCTGGATCAGTTCGGGTTCCCCCTGTTCCGCACTGCCCGCAGATTTAGGGACTATAGGCGACATTCCGCCGCAAGACCATAGAGGCAATGCAGGGGCGGTCGCCGGGGCGTCGGGAACAGAGTTTGAAAGCACAAACTGTGCGTAAAAACAGCAAGAAAAACGCCTTGAAAGGAACGGGGCCGCGCGGATCGCACGGCCCCGTTCAGATGTTGTCTGCCGATGTGTCGGGCGTCAGCTTTTCTCGCTGTCGTCCTCGTCCGACTCGTCCTGCTCGGGCAGCACGTCCTCGACGGTTTCGGCCAGATCCTCGTCATCCGAGGCGGCGCCACCAATGTCGTCGAAGAGCTCCGCGATCTCGTAATCGGCGGCGGCTTCTTCTTCGGCGGCGGCATCCTGGATCGACTTGCCCGACGCCTGAAGCTCGGCCTCTTCGGGCGAGCGGGCGACGTTGAGCTGCATGGTGACGATCACCTCGGGGTGCAGGGTCACGACCACGTCGTGCAGGCCCAGCTCCTTGATCGGGCGGCTGAGCGCCACCTGCTTGCGATCGACCGAGAAGCCTTCGGCTGTGGCGGCGTCGGCGGCGTCGCGGGTGCTGACCGAACCATAGAGCGCGCCCGAATCCGATGCCTGGCGAATCACGATGAACTGCTGTCCATCAAGCTGACCGGCCAGTTTCTCGGCTTCCTTGCGGGTTTCGAGGTTGCGTGCCTCAAGCTGCGCTTTCTGGTCCTCGAAGCCCTTGATATTGGCCTCCGAAGCGGTCAGCGCCTTGCCTTGCGGCAGCAGGTAGTTGCGGGCGTAGCCGGATTTCACATCGACCACTTCGCCCATCTGGCCCAG
>CAZMZS010000164.1:0-4378 GCA_964570675.1 uncultured Roseovarius sp.
GTCGTCATAGTCGATCTCGCGGTCGCCGAAACGCAGGTCGGTGATCTCGCTGTCATAGAACACGCCGGATTCGCCGGTCTCGGCCAGCACCAGGAATTCATGGGTGTCGTCGCCGCCGATCGGGCCGCTTTCGGCGCGCATCGGGATCGCCTGCAGGCCCATGCGCTCATAGGTGCGCAGATAGCTGACCAGATGGCGGTTATAGGCATGCAGCGCGTCTTCGCGCGTGAGGTCGAAATTATAGCCGTCCTTCATCAGGAACTCGCGCCCGCGCATCACGCCGAAGCGCGGGCGGATCTCGTCGCGGAACTTCCACTGGATGTGATAGAGCGTCAGCGGCAGTTCCTTGTAGCTGCCCACATGGCTGCGGAAAATGTCGGTGATCAGCTCTTCGTTGGTCGGGCCATAGAGCATGTCGCGCCCGTGCCGGTCGGTGACACGCAGCATTTCCTCGCCGTAATCGTCATAGCGCCCGCTTTCGCGCCACAGGTCGGCCGATTGCAGCGTCGGCATCAGCATCGGGATGTGACCGGCGCGGATCTGTTCCTCGTGGACGATGTTTTCCAGCTTGCGCAGCACCTTGAAGCCCATCGGCAACCAGGAATAGTTCCCGGCGCTGGCCTGCTTGATCATCCCCGCGCGCAGCATCAGGCGATGGCTGGCGATCTGGGCTTCGGCGGGCGTTTCCTTGAGAACGGGCAGAAAATAGCGGCTCAGGCGCATGGGTCTTGTCCCTTGGTCATCATGGGTTTTCCGCGATCTACGGCAATTCGGCGGAGGGGGCAATCTTTGGCCGCGAAAATGTGTTTGACTGGCCAGTCAATCAAAGACACCTTGCACGCTACCGCGACGGAAGGACATCCACTTGACCGACACCATCCTTGAACCCGCCCGGCAGGTGCCGGTGATCCATGAAACCGATGTGCTTGTCGTGGGATCCGGTCCCGGCGGGCTGGCTGCCGCGCTGGCGGCGGCGCGCTGCGGGGTCGAGGTGACCTTGCTGGAACGCTTCGGCTGCTTTGGCGGCAACATCACCGTCGTGGGCGTCGAGGGCTTTGCGTGGTACCGGCACGAACAGACGGTGGAGGCCGGCGGTATCGGGCGCGAATTCGAAGACCGCGCCAAGGCGATGGGCGCGGCCGTGCCGGAAAGCCAGTCGCTGAGTTACGAGTTGGACAGCGAAGGTTTCAAACTGGTTGCCGACCGCCTGGTCGAGGAAGCCGGCATCCACCCGATGTTGCACCGGCAGTTCGTGGCCCCCATCGTCGAGGATGGCGCGATCACCGGCGTGATCGTCGAAAGCAAGGCGGGCCGCGAGGCGATCCGCGCGCGCCGCGTGATCGACGCGACGGGCGATGCGGACGTGGCACATCGCGCAGGCGCCCCCACGCACAAGACCCCGGTGGAAGACATGCAGGCCGCAAGCGTGATGTTCCACATCGCGGGCGTGGACAAGGCCGCGTTCATGGCAGGGGTCAAGGCCGATCCGCAGACCTACAAGGACTGGTCCAGCGGCGAATGGGAAGTCGAAACCAGCGGCAAGGAAGACGACATGTATTCGCCCTTCCTTGGCAAGCCGTTCGAGCAGGCGATCCGCGACGGGCTGATCCCGAAGCACCTGAATACCATCGGCGGCACATGGGGCGCTGTGCACGATTCGGGCGAGATGACCTATATGAACCTCATCCATCTGGCGGGCGCGGACGGGATCGACCCTGACAGCCTGACCCGTTTCGAGATCGAGGGCCGCCGGCAGGCGATGCATGCCATCGACGCGCTGCGCGCCTATACCCCCGGCTGCGGAACCGCACGGCTGCGCAATTTCGGCATGTCCATCGGCATCCGCGACACCCGCAAGATCGACGCGGTCTACAACATGACCGAAACCGATGTGCGCCACGAAGGCCGGTTCGAGGACAGCATCGGCATCTACCCGGAATTCATCGACGGCTACGGCGTCCTGATCCTGCCAACCACCGGGCGCTACATGCAGATTCCCTATCGCTCACTTCTGCCCAAGGGAATCGCGAACCTGCTGGTCGCCGGTCGCGCGACGGGCGGTGACCGCATCGCCCACGCCGCGACCCGCAACATGGCCTGTTGCACGGTCGCGGGTCAGGGCGCGGGCGTGGCGGCGGCACTGTCCGTCAAGCTTGGCAAACCGCTTGACGAGTTGGCGATGACGCAAGTGCAAAGCACCCTCGATGCACAAGGCGTGCGCTTGCACTGACCCGCGTCAGCCCCGCCGCACGCGTCGAATTTTTGCATCTGCCGCTTGAAAGCGGAGGGCTCATGGGTGATGTAGCTTGAGGCTAACGAGGACATGACATGGCCCTGCCCGTCAGAGAACAGATGAAATACTGGGGCATCGCGTCAGCGGTGTTCCTGGTCGTGATGTGGTTCCTGGGCGACGTGATCCTGCCTTTCGTGCTGGGCGGCGCCATTGCCTATTTCCTCGATCCGCTGGCCGACCGCCTTGAGCGCATCGGTGCATCGCGCGCGGTGGCGGTGACGCTGATCACGCTGATGGCTCTGGTGGTCTTCGTGGTGATGGTGTTGCTGGTACTGCCGACGCTGTTGCAGCAATCCGTGGCGCTGTTCGACACCGCGCCGCGCCTGTTCAACCAAATGCAGCAGTCCCTGACCGAAAGGTTCCCCTCGGTCGTCAACGAAGAATCCGTGCTGCGCAAATCGCTGCTCGCCGTCGGCCAGACCATCAGCGAACGCGGCGGGCAGGTGCTCGACTCGGTGCTGGCCTCGGCGGCCTCATTGTTCAATGTGGTGCTTTTGTTCGTGATCGTGCCGGTGGTGGCCTTCTACCTGCTTTACGACTGGGACCGCATGATCGGCAGGATCGACGACCTGCTACCGCGCGACCATGCGCCGGTGATCCGCCATCTGGCGCGCGATATCGACCGCACATTGGCCAGCTTCATCCGCGGGATGGGCACGGTCTGCCTGATCCTTGGCACCTATTACGCGGTGGCGCTTATGCTGGTAGGTCTGCAATTCGGCCTCGTGGTGGGCGCCGTGGCCGGGCTGATCACCTTCATCCCCTATGTCGGCGCGGTGGTGGGGGGCTCGCTGGCCATCGGGCTGGCGCTGTTCCAGTTCTGGGGCGACTGGGTCAGTATCGGCCTGGTGGCGGGCATCTTCGTGCTGGGCCAGGTAGCCGAGGGCAATTTCCTGACGCCCAAGCTGGTCGGACACTCGGTGGGGCTGCATCCGGTCTGGCTGATCTTCGCGCTTTCGGTCTTCGGGGCGCTCTTCGGGTTCGTCGGCATGTTGGTGGCGGTGCCGGTGGCCGCCGCCATCGGGGTGCTGACCCGGTTCCTGATTTCACGCTACATGGGCAGCCGCCTTTATCTTGGCCTGTCATCCACGGACGAATGATGCCCGAACAACTCAGCTTCGATCTGCCCGTGCGCGAAGCGCTGGGGCGCGACGATTTCTTCGTCTCACCGGCCAATGCGCAGGCCGTGGCGATGATCGAGTCCTGGCAGACCTGGCCGGCGCGCAAACTGTTGCTGATCGGCCCCGAAGGCGCAGGCAAGACGCATCTGGCACATGTCTGGGCGGTACTGTCGGACGCGCGCATCCTGGCCGCGGGCGCGCTGGCGCAGGCCGATATTCCCGCCCTCGCCCGGACCCATCTGGCGATCGAGGATTGCGATGCCGTCGCGGGCGACAAGGCCGCCGAGGAGGCGCTGTTTCACCTTCATAACCTGGCGCTGGCCGAGGGGCGCTCGATACTGATGACGGGCACGCGCGCGCCGCGTGACTGGGGGCTCATGCTGCCCGACCTTGCCAGCCGCATAGAGGGCACCCCCGCCACCACGCTGCGCGAACCCGACGATGCGCTGCTGGCGGCGGTGCTGATGAAGCTGATGGATGACCGCCAATTGTCGCCCACACCCAACACGATTCCCTATCTCGTGCGCCGGATCGACCGCTCTTTCGCCGCCGCGCGAAAGGTGGTGGCCGGGCTTGATGCGCTGGCGCTGGAAACCCAAAGCCCGATCACCCGCCGCCTTGCCACAAAGCTGCTGGACAAGTGACGCGCGCAGCGGCAGACTTCGTCACCTTTCCGTTACACGCCAACGCCATAAGGCCCGCATGAATACTGCTGATTTTCTCAAGTCCCCGATCCCCGAACCCGTCGATCTGCCCGATCTGGATCTTGACGGTCCGGGGCGCTTTTACAACCGCGAACTCAGCTGGCTGGGGTTCAACTGGCGTGTGCTGGGCGAGGCGCAGAACCCGCGCGTTCCGCTGCTTGAACGGCTGCGCTTCCTGTCGATCTCGGCCACCAATCTCGATGAGTTCTACAACGTGCGCGTCGCGGGCCTGCGCGAACTGGCCCATGCGGGCAACACCA
>CAZMZS010000165.1:0-4319 GCA_964570675.1 uncultured Roseovarius sp.
GACAGCCCTCGCTGACGTGGTGAGTGGCCGGTTCCGGTATTACCTGCAAGATCAAGCTGAAAACATTCAGTATCAGACCTATGTTGACGTGACGATTGACAGCAGTCCAACGGCCAATCCCAATTCGAGGCTTGCGCCGACGCTAGCGGATCGCGATCGAACCGACGGTGGTAGCGCCGGTGACAGTGTCACCAACCGCAATACCGGGCTTTTGTTTCTGGCCTCGAATCGATCATACAATCCGCCAACGGATACCTATCGAATTGAATTTCTGATTAAGAAAGAGGGCACAGAAAGCTTCGAGAGCCTTGGATTTGCTGATCGACCAAGTCGACTTTATTTATTCGAGTACAACGGCGATCCCTTGCCAGATGGTACGCATCAAATTGCGGTGCGTACTCACGATGCCGCGGGTAATGTCAGCGCGCTGTCGCCCACCAATGATTTGGTGATCGACACCACGGCGCCTGCGAGCAGCGAAATCACGTTTGGGCTTGACCCAAGCTCAGATAGTGGGGCAGCCAACGACGATGACGTCACCAAGACCCGCAAGCCGGTATTCAGTGGCACGGCGCCGGCAGGCAGCGAGATATTCCTTTATCGCGATGACAATGGCACCGGTGTGATTGAACCGGGTGAGAAGCAACGATTATCTGAGACCACGTGGGATCCAATCGTGGTCGGGGCCGATGGTACGTTCTCGATGACGACCTATTTCAACCAGCCGTTGGGTCAGAACGACTACGTTCTCAAGGTGAGTGACCCGGCCGGTAATGTCACCACGCAAGCGCTGACGGTCCAGATTGAGGCGTCGGCACCGCAGCCGGCGGCCATCACCATGGTCAACAACACCGACTCGGGGTATTTCGACAATGACCGTGTGACGCGCAATGCGGCGCCAGCGTTTGAGGTGAAGTTGCCTGCTGGCGTGCAGCCGGATGCCATGATTGATTTCCAGATCCGGGATACGTCGTCGATATCATCGACTGAACGTTTCCGCGCTTCCCACGTGCTGACCCAGAGCGATATCGATACCGGCAAACTGAGCTTCGAGATCCCCGAGGGGAGTGAATTGCCTGATCAGGCACTTTACGTTGCGGCGCGAACAATTGATCTGGCTGGCAATGAAAGTGCTTGGAAGGGCATGAATCTGGGCGCGGTTTCGGGTTCATACAACCTGCAGGTTGAGACGCGCGAACCGGTCAAGCCGAGCATGCCGGTCCTGATCAGCGCCGATGGTACGACCGACCCTATCACTCAGGCTTCAACCACTGAGCGCAACCGCCTGTTCACCTTAACCGGCAGCATCCTTGGCCGTGGCGCAGAAGATTCGACACTGGATACCGTCTATGTGGACATTTATGACGCGTTGCCTGATGGCAGTGAGGTCAAGCTGGGTCGGGCGGGTGTCACCAACGGGGAATGGGCGTTCACGTATACCGGTAATGCCTTGCGTCAGGGCTCGCACAGCATCGTTATCCGCGGCACCGACTTGGCGGGTAATGTTTCGCCAAACTCCACTGCGCGCGAGTTGGTGATCGATAACGACGAACAAATCAACGAACCGCAGGATCGCGTTCCACCAACCCTTGTTGGTGGTGCCACTTTCGACGGAAACCAGCTGACACTTAACATGTCCGAGGCCATTGATGCCAACGTGCCAGCATCGGCCTTTCATGTGGCGGTCAATGGCGAATTGGTTGGCGTGACGTCGGTCACGGTTAATTCGGCGGATCCAACGCAGCTGTTGGTGGAGCTCAACGAGTCGGTCGCGCGTGGTCAAGCACTCACACTCGCCTATCAAAGCCCCACGGTTGCGGACGGCGCTACGCTGCTAAAAGATCTGGCGGGCAATCATGCTGAAAGTTTTTACATTGATGCGAGCAAGGTCGATAACCTCAATCCACCCGCCGTACCAGGGACACCTAAATTGCTGGCAGCCGATGACAGCGGCCGGATTAATACCGATGGCGTAACCAATATCAATGGCTTCCGACTGGACATGAGCATTCCAGAGGGCGTCAGCGCGGGCGACCGATTGGTACTTGCCAAGGTGGGTACCGCTGACGGTGACGTTTTGGCGGATGTGGAGCTGACCTTGCTGCAGGTGGCCTCAGGTCGAGCGGTCATTGGTTTAGACGAGCTCGATGCTGCTTTGCTGACGGCCACCCAAGGGAAAACACTGGACATCCAGGCTCGTATCGAAGTGCCGAGTGACTCGGTCACTGGTACGCAAGCAACGACGGTATCGGCTTGGTCAGAGGCGTTGACGGTGGTGCTTGATATGGTTGCACCTGAAAAGCCCACCATGGCCACCGTTGATCAGCTCGGTGTGTTTGAAACAGAAAAGGGCAACGAATTCTTCAGCCACAACAACCAACCCTTGCTCGCTGGTGAGGCTGAGGCCGGTACGCGCGTCCGTGTGGAAGCCAACGGGGTCTTGCTGGGCACCACAACCGCTCGAAGCGATGGCACTTGGTCGTTGAGCACGGCGGGTGGCAACCTTGCCGATGGCAGTTATGAAGTCCTCATTACGTCGATCGATCTCGCCGGTAACGTCAGTGACACCAGCGACTCATTGATCCTGACCATCGATACCCTTGAGCCTCAAGTGCCCACTATCATTGCCGTGGTCAACGACACAGGGGCGTCAGGCCTTGACGGCGTCACACAGAAGCGGACGATTACGCTAGAGGGCAGTACGGAGCCTTTTGGGCGCGTCAAGCTTTATGACATGGACAGCCCCACAACGGTTTTGGCGGAAGTTGAGGCCAACAATCGTGGTAAGTGGACATTTGAGTATCAAGAAAGCAACAGTACGCTTCGACAATTTGTCGATGGCACTTATCGATTTGCCGCCAGAACAGCCGACTTAGCGGGTAACCAAAGCGCGCTGTCGCGTGAATTTGTGGTCACTATTGACAATGTCGATCCTGCCAAGCCCGCCATTACCGGCATCACGCCGGATACGGGCCTGTCTGGTAGCGATGCCATCACCCGCACGAACATGGTGCTGATACGTGGCACGGCGGAACCTGGTGCCTCTATCAACGTCTACCAATCCGGCGCCACCGATAACCTGCTCGGCACCGCGCAGGTAAACGACTCGGGTAACTGGGAGTTTGATCTTGCCGGACAAAACTTGAGTGAAGGCAATCACACGCTCTTTACCCGAGCGCTCGATCTGGCTGGCAACGAAAGCGTTGACTCTGATCCTTTCATGCTGACGGTGGACACCACGTCTCCGACACCGGCCTCGGCTTTGGAAATCAACGGCCGCATTGACGCGGCTTACACCGATCAGTCGAGCCTTGACCTGGCCGGTCAGGCCGAGCCGGGCGCGCGGGTATCTATCAGTGTCGATGGCGAGCCCGTTGGGCTGGTGGTTGCTCAGAACGATGGCAGTTGGACTCTGAGTGGTGCTGCCGCGCTCAATGACGGCCAACACACCGTGACCGTGCAGGTAGAGGATGTGGCTGGCAACGTCAGCATGTTGCGACAACATATTTTTGAGGTGGACACCGTGGCGCCCTTGGCGCCAGCGATCGAGCGCTTGTCGCGCGAGACAGACACGGGTCGCCGCGATAATGACGCGATCACAGCGAACGATCAGCCCGTGTTGTTGGGGTCTGCCGAATCAGAGAGCACGGTTGAAGTGTTCAACGGCACCACGAGTCTGGGCGTTGCCACCGCCGATGAGGGTGGAATTTGGGCGCTGAATCTGACTTCAGCGTTGGCTGAGGGTACCCATGCGCTAACCGCCAAGGCCACAGATGCCGCCGGTAATGTCAGTGTCGCGTCAGCCGGTTTTTCGGTGGTGGTGGATCAGACCGATCCGACGCCAGTGCTAGACACCGTGGCCGCCAGTGACGTCATCAATGCAACTGCCAGGACCGAAGGCGTGACGTTGACCGGTACGCGCGCCACGAACGATCGTGTACTGTTGACGTTTGGTGTAGGTGCGTCTGTGGTTCAGGTGCTGCCTGAAACGGATGGGTCCCGTTGGTCCTACACGCTAACGGCGGCCGACTATGCTGCCTTGGGAGAAGGCACGGGCCAGTCTGTGACGGTCACCTCGGTCGATTTGGCGGGCAATGAGGCCGAGGCCAGTCGCAATCTCACCATCATCACCTCGCCGCTGGCGGCACCTGAGGTGCCCGATGAGACGGCAGGTAATACCAGTAAAACAGAACCGACTTTGAGTGTTGCTTTACCGACGAACGACGCTAGCGAGCGCTTGCCCGTAGTGGGCGATACGCTCGTGCTTGTCGATGAAAACGGCGAGGCAGCCGGTTTTTCTGTCGAATTGATGCGTGAAG
>CAZMZS010000166.1:0-4311 GCA_964570675.1 uncultured Roseovarius sp.
TGCCGCCGCCGATATCGACCACCATCGAGCCGGTGGGATCGGTGATCGGCATGCCCGCGCCGATCGCGGCGGCAATGGGTTCTGCGACAAGACCCGCGCGCCGCGCGCCCGCCGAAAGAACCGATTGGCGGATCGCCCGCTTTTCCACCGGGGTCGCGCCATGCGGCACGCAGACGATGATCTTCGGCTTGGAAAAGGTGGTGCGCTTGTGGACCTTGCGGATGAAATGCTTGATCATCGCCTCGGCTGTGTCGAAATCGGCGATGACGCCCTCGCGCATCGGGCGGATCGCTTCGATGCTGCCGGGGGTGCGCCCTAGCATCAGCTTGGCGTCTTCGCCCACGGCCAGGACCTTTTTGACCCCGTCCTTGACGTGATAGGCCACCACGGAAGGTTCGGACAGGATGATGCCGCGTCCCTTGACGTAAACCAGCGTATTCGCTGTGCCCAGATCGATTGCCATATCCGAAGAGAACAGGCCGGGGATGTTTTGAAAGATGGGCATTTGCGTCGGTTTCCAGTCATCCAATAAGTCACTGGGCCCACGACTCGATTGGTCGGGGCCGGATGCCCTTATAGTTCGCCACCGCAAGCGGTGAAAGGGGGACTTTTGCACGGATAAGCGCCATGCCGCCGTCGGTCGGGGAAATGGTGCTGCTGGGGAGGATTGAACTCCCGACCTCACCCTTACCAAGGGTGCGCTCTACCACTGAGCTACAGCAGCACATTGTGGCGCGCTGCTTAGACGCTAATTCGGATCGGCGCAAGCCGAATCTGGACGCTTTTCAAGCCCTGCTGTAGACATGGATCATGAAGAACAAAGACCCCGAAAAGAAGGCCGGAAAAGCGGCGCAAACCCGTGAGGACCGGCTCAAGTCGGCCTTGAAGGCAAACCTTGCGCGGCGTAAGGCGCAGATGCGCGCCCGGTCGGGCGATGAGACGGCAGGCAAGCCCGAGGACAAGGACTAGAGCAGATGGATTCCATTATCGTCACGGGCAATGGCCCCCTGAAAGGCCAGATCCCGATCGCCGGGGCCAAGAACGCCTGCCTTACGCTTATGCCGGCGACGCTTTTGAGCGACGAGCCGCTGACCCTGACCAACGCGCCGCGGCTGAGCGATATCAAAACCATGTCGGCGCTGCTGGAATCACTCGGCGCCGAAGTATCGCAATTGCAGGACGGTCAGGTTCTGGTCATGTCCAGCCACGCCTTGTCTAGCCACGTGGCCGACTACGATATCGTGCGCAAGATGCGCGCATCTATCTTGGTCCTGGGGCCGATGCTGGCACGTGATGGACATGCCGTGGTGTCGCTGCCCGGCGGATGTGCCATCGGAGCACGGCCCGTCGATCTGCACCTGCGCGCCCTCGAAGCGATGGGGGCGGAACTTGAGCTGAAGGAAGGCTATGTCCACGCCAAAGCGCCGAATGGCCTCAAGGGCGGCACAGTCGAATTTCCGCTGGTGTCGGTCGGTGCGACTGAGAACGCGCTGATGGCAGCCACGTTGGCAAAGGGCACGACGGTTTTGAAGAATGCAGCGCGCGAGCCCGAGATCGTCGACCTGGCGGATTGCCTGCGCCGCATGGGCGCGCAGATCGAGGGCGACGGTACCGGCACGATCACCATTCAGGGCGTCGATCGTCTGAGCGGGGCCACACACCCGGTCGTGCCCGACCGGATCGAGCTTGGCACCTATATGCTTGCTCCGGCGATCTGCGGCGGCGAGGTCGAATGCCTGGGCGGGCGGATCGACCTTGTCGGCGCATTCTGCGAGAAACTGGACGCCGCAGGGATCGACGTGAGCGAGACCGACAAGGGTATCAAGGTCAGCCGCAAGAACGGGCGCGTGAAATCCGTCGATGTCACGACCGAGCCTTTCCCCGGCTTTCCCACCGACCTTCAGGCGCAGATGATGGCGCTGATGTGCACCGCGGAGGGCACCAGTGTTCTGGAGGAAAAGATCTTCGAAAACCGCTTCATGCATGCCCCGGAACTGATGCGCATGGGTGCGAATATCGACGTGCATGGCGGCACCGCCACGGTCACCGGGGTGGAGCGGCTCAAAGGGGCGCCGGTGATGGCGACCGATTTGCGCGCCAGCGTCTCGCTGATCTTGGCGGGGCTGGCCGCCGAGGGCGAGACCATCGTGAACCGGGTCTATCACCTTGATCGCGGATATGAGAGTGTCGAGGAGAAACTGGGCAATGTGGGCGCAAGAATAGAACGGGTGTCGGGACAGTGAGCGAGGACGCAAGATTCGAGGATGGCGCGGAACGCCCGCTGAACCTGGGCGCGCTTGATACCGATGATCTTCAGGTCATCGCGTCGCTTGTTCAGGACGCGGTTTTCCCGATCACTGAAATGACATGGCGACCCGGCGAACGGCGCTTTGCACTGCTGCTCAACCGTTTCCGGTGGGAAGATCGGGGTGTCGACCGGCATGACCCCGAGCGGGTGCAATCGCTTTTGGTGGTCGACAACGTGCTGCGCGTGTCCAGCCTGGGGATCGACCGCGGCGACCGCGACACGGTTCTGTCCTTGCTGACAATCGGCTTTGAGCCGGGCGAAGAGGGCGCGGGAGAGTTAATCATGACGCTTGCAGGCGATGGCGCGATCCGCCTTGAGATTGAGGCTCTCGAACTCACGCTCAAGGATGTCACGCGGCCCTACCGTGCGCCATCGCGCAGTGTGCCGCGCCACGAAACCTAGTTTGCGCAGAGGCGAAAGGGCCTCGCGTCTTGTGGCGCGACGCGGTTCGCTCTAAGCATCTGCCCCACAAGGAGATGTGAGATGCCGGTTTATCTCGACGCCGCAAGCGCGGATTTCGAAACCCAGTTCAGCGCGCTTCTCGGGGCCAAGCGCGAGGATTCGCCCGATGTCGACGCGACCGTGGCGGCGATCATCGCCGATGTGCGGGAACGCGGCGATGAGGCCGTGCTTGAGCTGACAGCGCGGTTCGACCGGCTGGAGCTGACACAAGAAACGATGCGGTTTTCGGCGGCGGAGGTGGATGCGCTGATAGGCGATGTGCCACTGCACGAGCGCGACGCGCTTCAGATCGCAGCGGACCGTATTCGCGCCTATCACGAGCGCCAGATCCCCGAGGATGCCAGCTGGACAGACGAGGCGGGCGCAACACTTGGCTGGCGTTGGACGCCGGTGGGTGCGGCGGGGCTTTATGTGCCGGGCGGGCTGGCCTCTTACCCGTCATCGGTTCTGATGAACGCCATCCCCGCCAAGGTTGCCGGGGTGGAGCGTGTCGCGATCACGGTGCCGACACCTGACGGTCAGGTCAATCCGCTGGTTCTGCTGGCGGCGCGGCTGGCGGGGGTCGACGAGATATACCGCGTCGGTGGCGCGCAGGCGATTGCCGCGCTGGCCTATGGCACAGAGAGTATCGCACCGGTCGACAAAATCACCGGACCCGGCAATGCTTATGTCGCCGCCGCCAAGCGCCGCGTCTTCGGGCGTGTCGGAATCGACATGATTGCCGGCCCCTCCGAAATTCTCGTCATTGCGGATCGCGACAACAATCCCGACTGGATCGCGCTTGATATGCTCAGCCAGGCCGAGCATGACGAAAGCGCGCAGTCGATCCTGATCACCGACGATGCCGCGATGGCCAAGGCCGTGGAAGCTGCGATAGATCGCTACCTGCACACACTGGAACGCCGCGAGATCGCTGGCGCAAGCTGGCGCGATTTCGGCGCGATCATCACCGTGCCGGACATGGATCGCGCGGCTGAACTGGCCAATCGCATCGCCCCCGAGCACCTGGAGCTCTGCGTAACCCATGCCAAGGCGCTCTCGAACAAGATCAAGCATGCGGGCGCGATTTTCCTTGGTGCATGGACGCCCGAGGCGATCGGCGATTACGTGGGCGGTCCGAACCATGTGCTGCCCACGGCGCGTTCGGCACGGTTCTCGTCGGGTCTGAGCGTGCTCGACTTTCTCAAGCGTACCACTTTGGCCCAAATGACTCCCGCGGCCCTGCGTGCCATCGGCCCCGCCGCCGAGACGCTGGCCAATTCCGAAAGCCTCGAGGCGCATGGCCTGTCGGTCAGCGCCCGTCTCAACCACTTGAACGAGCATTAGAACGATGTCGCGTATCTGTCATATCGAGTTGGACGACGCCAACTTGCCGCCCCCCACGCCGGAAATCGAGCAGGAGCGCAAGGTCGCCATGTTCGACCTGATCGAGGAAAATTCCTTTGCACTGCCGGGACGGGGCGATCGCGCCGCGCCCGAGGGGCCCTATCGTGTGGGGTTGTCGATCCGCGACAAGCGGTTGGTGTTCGATATCCGCACCG
>CAZMZS010000167.1:0-4196 GCA_964570675.1 uncultured Roseovarius sp.
TAGAAATAGTTCTTGCGATCAAAGGCCGACCACAGGTTGATCTGCGCCTTGAGGCCCAGCCCCGTGCGCACGGCCTGCTCGATGCAGAATTCGTTGATTACGGGCAACATGCCCGGCATCGCCGAATCCACGAAAGAGACGTTGGAATTGGGCTCGGCCCCGAATGTCGTCGAGGCGCCCGAAAACAGCTTCGCCTTTGAGGCGACCTGGGCATGGACCTCCATGCCGATCACCAGTTCCCAGTCATGTTTCGCCCCGGCGATCACCTTGGGCTTGGGCGGCTCGAATGTCAGGTCCAGCATGCGTCTCTCTCCATCGGGTGGGACGCAGGCGTTCTAGGCCAAGCCAGAAGGCTGGGCAAGGGCGCGATGACGCGCTTGCGCCGCGCGATGCGCCGTGGCGCGCCCGCCTGCGATCAAAGCGCAGGCAGGCGATACATCCCCGAGGACGAGAAGGCGATGGAGCTTCCGTCGGCGATCTCTTCGGCAAAGCGCAGCGCGATGGCGCGCAGCGCCGCCTGACGGCCCCTGGTGACAAGTGCGCGGCGCGAGGGCAGGGCGGGCGTCAGGCCCGGCGCCATCAGGGTCTGCGACCAGACCAGCGGGTGCAGTTCCTGAAGGTGCTCGGACAGGATCCAGTCAAGGCAGTCATGCATCATCGCGCGTTTCATGTCGCTGCTTTCGGGCAGCGGCGCGGGGCGCGGGCGGTCGGGCGCCATGGTGATCGCGCAGAAGGCAGCGAGCTGGTTGGTGACATGCTGGTCGCGCTTGATCGCCAGAATATTGTGCAAGCCTTCGATGAAATAATCGGCATCAAGGCGTTTGAGCGCGGTATCATCCGTCGCCAGCGCATCGAGATAGACCCAGGAGTAGGCCCCCGAGGCCCATACATCGCCGGTGCGCGCGGCGGTGCGGCGTGCCTCGAGCTCCAGTTGATCGTAGCTGCCATAATAGCGCGGCAACAGGTAATGCCCGAGCGCGCGCATGTGGCGCTGGCAATCGGGGTCAAGGTCGATCAGCTTTTCATAAGCGTCGGCGACCCTGCGGTCTGGATGCGGCTGCGTCGCCAGAAGCGCGCATTTCGCAGCCGCCAGCGAAGGCGCATCGAGTTCCTCGGGATCATAGGGCGCCAGCAACTCGGCGGCGCGCTGGAAATGCGCGTCGATCCGCTCCGCGCTGTCGGGACCTGCGGGCAATTCGCCCTCGGTTGTGGCGATCTGCCAGGCCCAGCCGATATCGAAATGCGCCAGCGCCACGACCAGTGCCACGGCATGACTGCTGCGGTGCTCTTCCAGCACCTCTTCCAGCGCCTCGATCCCGGCCATGTCCGGCGCGACACCATCATGGATCGCATCCTCGGCGGCGGCCACCACATCGCTGCGCGCCCCGAAGGCCAGCAGCAACGAAGCCGATTCTCCGCCCGGCGTCGCCAAACGGCAGTCATCGGCATAGATGGCGCGCTCCGAGAAATCCTCCCACAGCTCCTGGCGTGCCAGTTTCAGCCCGAGGTCCTGGTGCGTCGCGCGCGCCATTTCCTCGTCACTGACGGGAAGCGAGGGCAGGATGATCCGTTTCATCATGTCTTCGATTACTGAATCCGGCTTTTGGCGCAGCCGGGATAGCGCCCCGCCAAGGAATCCGGCATTCGCCCTTGTATCGTTTTCGTTGGACGAGTTCTGACCCTTGATAGATTTGGAGATGAACGGCATGAACGCTCCGATTGACCTGTATTGCTGCCCCCGACGCCAATCTGTCGATGCATTCCGGCGAAATCTGGGCGAGGCTTTGGTGAAGCTGGGGAATATGGAAGGCGGGGGTGGGATTGATTCATCCCCCGCAACAGGTAAAACTGCGCGGATGACGCGTTTTTATGCAGTTTTCGGCCTTGTATTGCTGGGTTTGGCCGCCCCCGCCCTTGCCGAGACGGAGTCCGTCGTGCCTGCCGTGACGGTGCCTGCGCGCGGCGGCGAAATTCCGCGCACCCGTTGGGAGCATGTTGCCGGCTCCGCTCTGTGGACACGCTCGGCGCTTTCGGCACTTGGTCAGCATGGCCGCGCGCTCGAACAGACGGTGCCGCGCGACATCGCCGACTGGTGTCCTTCCTATCCCGACTCGGGCACCAAGGGGCGGCGCGCCTTCTGGGTGGGGTTCCTGTCGGCGCTGGCCGAATATGAAAGCACCTTTCGCCCCACAGCCGTGGGCGGGGGCGGGCGCTGGTTCGGCCTGATGCAGATCCTGCCCTCGACGGCGCGCGGCTATGGTTGCCGCGCCGGTAGTGGCGACGCGCTCAAGCACGGGCCGGACAATCTGAGCTGCGCCATAAGGATCATGGCGCGCACCGTGTCACGTGACGGGGTCGTGTCGCAGGGCATGCGCGGCGTGGCCGCCGACTGGGGCCCGCTGCACAGCGAATCCAAACGCAGCGCGATGATGCGCTGGACCCGCGCGCAGACCTATTGCCGCCCGATGAGCGACGTGCGCCCGCGCCAGCGCCCCGCCGGGGCCGGCCCCGTCGCCACCATCGCCACGCGCGACTGACCCCGCGGCTCAGGCGCCGCGGATGCGGCTTACCATCTCGGTCGTGTCTCGGCTCAGGGCAGGGGTGGCAAGGATGCGCTTCAGCTCGGCGGCGATCAGCGACTGGCGCGCCGCGTCATAGCGTTTCCAGGTCTCGAAGGCCGAACACATCCGCGCCGTGGTCTGCGGGTTCAGCGGATCGAGCCGGATCAGCCAGTCCGCCAGCAGCCGATAGCCCGCGCCGCTGGCATGATGAAACCCGGCCGGATTGGCCGCCAGCGCCCCCAGCGTGGCGCGAAAGCGGTTGGGGTTCTTCATGTCGAAATCGGAATGGCGGGTCAGGCGGGCGGCGGTGTCGGCGGCCTCGGCGGGGTCGGCGTGAATGATCTGCATCATGAACCACTTGTCGATCACCAACCGGTCGTGGCGCCACTGGTCATAGAAGCGCGCGACCGCATCATCGCCCTTGCCCGCCTGCAAGAGGCAGGAAAGCGCGGATAGTTGCTGCGTCATGTTGGTGGCGGTGTCGAACTGGCGCTGCGCCGCCGCGCCCCCGTCAAGGCGGCTGATCAGCCCGAGCGCCGCATTGGCCAGTGCGCGCGCGCCAGATTGCTGCGCATCTGGGCGGTAGGGTTCGGTCACCTGATATTGCGCGTGCAGCCTTGTCGCCAGGTCCTGACAATGCTGCGCGCGTGCCTGGCGCAGGGTTTCCAGCGCCTCCCAGATCGCTTGCGGGTCGGGCGTTTGACCGCGCTCATGCAGGGTCTGCGCCATGTCGTCCTGACTGGGCAGGCCAAGCGCCAGCGCGCGAAACGCCGGGTCCAGCGTATCGTCGCGCGCCATTGCCTGCACCGCATCCAGATAGGCTGCATCGGGCGCGGCCCCGTCGACGATCATCTCGTAAAGCCCTTCGCGCGCCAGCGCGCGCCCGGATTCCCATTTGTTGAACGGGTCCGTATCATGGGCCAGCAGAAAGGCGCGCTCGCCATTGTCGGTCTCGCGCTCGAGGATCACCGGCGCCGAAAAATCCCGCAGGATCGACGGCACGGGTTCGCCCGCCAGCCCACTGAAGGTAAAGCTCTGGCGCGCCTCGGTCATCTCCAGCAGCGTGGTCGGAACGACCTCGTCGCCATTGGGGCCAAGCAGGCCGACGGCAATCGGGATCACCTGCGGCAGCTTTTCATTTTGTCCCGGCGTTGCCGGTGTTTTCTGTTCAAATTCAAGCGTATATTCGCCGTTCTTGAAAGTTTGATTCACCTTCAGGCGCGGCGTGCCCGCCTGCGAATACCAGCGCTTGAACTGGCTCAGGTCGCGCCCCGTGACCTCCTCGAACACCGCCAGCCAATCCTCGATCGTGCAGGCCTGCCCGTCATGGCGGTCGAAATAAAGATCGAGCGCGCGGGCATAATCCGCATCCCCCACCAGCCGCTTGAGCATCCCGATCACTTCGGCGCCCTTTTCATAGACGGTCGCGGTATAGAAGTTGTTGATCTCGACAAAACTCTCGGGGCGGACCGGATGCGCCAGCGGGCCGTTATCCTCGCGGAACTGACGCGCGCGCAGCGCGATCACGTCCGAGATGCGCTTGACCGGCGCGCTGCGCAGATCGGCGGTGAACTGGGAATCGCGGTAAACCGTCAGCCCCTCCTTGAGGCAAAGCTGGAACCAGTCGCGGCAGGT
>CAZMZS010000168.1:0-4196 GCA_964570675.1 uncultured Roseovarius sp.
ATCCGCAATTTCAACCTGAATTTCGGCCCTCAGCACCCGGCGGCGCATGGGGTGCTGCGGCTGGTGCTGGAACTGGATGGCGAGATCATCGAGCGTTGCGATCCCCATATCGGCCTGTTGCATCGCGGCACCGAGAAGCTGATGGAAAGCCGCACCTATCTGCAGAACCTGCCGTATCTGGACCGCCTGGATTACGTGGCGCCGATGAACCAGGAACATGCCTGGTGCCTGGCCATCGAAAAGCTGACCGGGGTCGAGGTGCCGCGCCGCGCCAGCCTGATCCGTGTGCTTTTCTCCGAGATCGGCCGCATCCTGAACCACCTGCTGAACGTCACCACGCAGGCGATGGACGTGGGCGCGCTGACGCCGCCGCTCTGGGGGTTCGAAGAGCGCGAGAAGCTGATGGAATTCTACGAGCGCGCCTGCGGGGCGCGCCTGCATGCGGCCTATTTCCGCCCCGGCGGTGTGCATCAGGATCTGCCCGACGCGCTGATCGACGATATCGAGACCTGGGCCAATGCCTTTCCCAAGGTGGTCGACGATATCGACGGGCTGTTGACCGAGAACCGCATCTTCAAGCAGCGCAATGCCGATATCGGCATCGTGACCGAAGAAGATATCCAGAACTGGGGTTTCTCGGGCGTCATGGTGCGCGGGTCGGGCCTGGCATGGGATCTGCGCCGCGCGCAGCCCTATGAATGCTATGACGAGTTCGATTTCCAGATCCCGGTGGGCAAGCATGGCGACTGCTATGACCGCTACCTGGTGCGCATGGAAGAGATGCGCCAGTCGCTGAGGATCATTCACCAATGCATCGAGAAGCTGCGCGCGCCCGAGGGGCGGGGGGATATCCTGTCGCGCGGCAAGATCACACCGCCCAAGCGCGGCGAGATGAAGACCTCGATGGAGGCGCTGATCCATCATTTCAAGCTATACACCGAAGGGTTCCGCGTGCCGGAGGGCGAGGTCTATGCCGCCGTCGAGGCCCCGAAGGGCGAATTCGGCGTCTACATGGTGGCGGATGGCACCAACCGGCCTTACCGCGCCAAGCTGCGCGCGCCGGGGTTCCTGCATCTGCAGGCGATGGACCATGTGGCCGGGGGCCACCAGTTGGCCGATGTGGCGGCGATCATCGGGACGATGGATGTTGTGTTCGGGGAGATCGACAGGTGATGAAGCGCTTGGTTGCAACGGCGTCGACCGGTCTCATGCTGACGCTGGGGGGGTGCATTGCGCCGCCCGAGGGCGTGAGCCCCGAGGATGTCGCCGATTACAAGTTGGCGGCCGCCTCGATCGGGTGCGAAATGGCCACCGAGGCCGATTTTCAGCCGGTGGAACTTCAGGCGGGGCTGACCCGCGAGCAAGCCACCGGGATCACCGCCTATCTGCTGTCCAAGGGCGAGGCCGAGCGCCTGCCCGGTGGCGGGGTTAAACTGACGACAGGAGCCTGTTCCTAAGATGCTGAGACGTCTGCACCACGAGCAGCCAGAGAGCTTTGCCTTCACGCCCGAGAACCAGGCATGGGCCGAAGCGCAGATCACCAAGTATCCCGAGGGCCGTCAGGCCAGCGCGGTGATTCCGCTGCTGTGGCGCGCCCAGGAGCAGGAAGGCTGGCTGAGCCGTCCGGCCATTGAACATGTGGCCGGGATGCTGGACATGGATTTCATCCGTGCGCTGGAGGTTGCGACCTTTTATTTCATGTATCAGCTTCAGCCGGTGGGCAAGGTGGCGCATTTCCAGATCTGCGGCACCACCTCCTGCATGATCTGCGGGGCCGAGGACCTGATCGGAGTCTGCCGCGAGAAGGTCGCGCCCAACCCCCATGAGCTGAGCGCCGATGGCAAGTTCAGCTGGGAAGAGGTCGAGTGCCTCGGGGCCTGTGCCAATGCGCCGATGGCGCAGATCGGCAAGGATTACTACGAGGACCTGACCGCCGAGAGCTTTGCCAGGCTGATCGACGAGCTGGCGGCGGGCAAGGTGCCGGTGCCCGGGCCTCAGAACGGACGTTATGCCAGCGAACCGGCTTCGGGGCTGACCAGCCTTGAGGAATTCGACAGCGGCCAGACGCAATACAATGCCAGCGTGCAGTTGGCGGTCGATATGGGCGACACGATCAAGCGGATCGACGGCACCGAAGTTCCGCTGCTTTCGCCCTGGCGCGATCATGGCGCCAATCACCAGCCTGCCGACCCTGCCGTGGAGCTCAACGAGAGTCCGCAGGAGGTGGGCGCCAAGACGCTGCGCCCCAAGCCCGGCGCGAATGCCAAGGCCGACGAGACCGGAATTTCAAAGCGCGAGGCGAAGGCAAAGACCAAGGCGAAGCCGAAGGTGAAAGCGGCGGCGGAGCCGACGCGGAAACCGGCCAAGGTCGCTAATGGTGACGAACAGGGTCAGGGCAGCAAGCCGCAGATGATGGACGCGCCGCGCGAGTCCGGCGCGGATGACCTCAAGATGATCAAGGGTGTCGGGCCAAAGCTGGAGCAACTGCTTCACCGGCTCGGGGTCTTCCATTTCGACCAGGTGGCGAAGTGGAGCGAAGATGAAGTGCAGTGGGTCGATCAGAACCTCGAAGGCTTCAAGGGGCGCGTCACGCGTGACGACTGGGTTGAACAGGCGAAACTGCTGGCCGAGGGCAAGGAGACGGAGTTCTCTTCCAAGGTCAGGAAAGGTGACGTCTACTGAGGGCGTCGGTTCTGTTAACGAAAGGGAGTATGGGTGATGTCGCAACGTGAGGGCTGGAATATGTGCCGGATCATATGCTGGGTGCTTGCCGCCGTGGTTGGTATCCTGGTGATCAAGGGTATTATCGGGGCTGTCGGCTTCATCGCGGCGGTGATGGCCGGGGCCGCGCTGGCGGTGTTTATCGGATTGGTGCTGACACGGCTGTTCTGCATGAAGCAGGGCGCGGGTGCCGCAATGGTCCCAACAGCGGAAGCTGCCAAGGAAAGCGCGGCCAATGCAGCGCAAGCGACCACCCAAGCGGCCGCGGATGCGGGCGCCAAAGCCAAGGAAACCGCTGCGGACGCGGGTGCAAAGGCTGAGGAAGCTGGTACGAAAGCCAAGGAGACCGCTGCGCAGGCGGGTGCCAAGGCAAAAGAGGCCGCCGCAGATGCGGGCGCCAAAGCCAAGGGGGCCGCCGCAGATGCGGGCGCCAAGGCGAAGGACACCGCGGGCGATGCCGCGGCCAAGGCAACTGGCAAGAGTGCTGCCAAGGCTTCTGGCAATGCCGGCAAGACAACCGCGACAGCGGGGGCGAAATCGACTGCGAAACCCGCTGCCAAGGCAACCGCGAAATCCGCCGCTAAGCCGACTGCCAAACCCGCCGCGAAGGCAACCGCAAAAACCGCCGAAGCTGCAGAGGATAGCGGAACGCGCCCCGAGGCACTATCGGCCCCGAAGGGCGGAAAGGCCGACAACCTCAAGGAAATCAAGGGCGTCGGCCCGAAACTGGAAACCATGCTCAACGAGATGGGCTTTTATCATTTCGACCAGATCGCCAGCTGGGGGCCCAAAGAGGTGACCTGGATGGATGGCAATATCAAGGGCTTCAAGGGCCGTGTGAGCCGCGACAACTGGGTCGAACAGGCCAAGGTCCTGGCCTCGGGCGGCGAGACGGAATTCTCCAAGCGCGTCGATGACGGCGACGTGTACTGAGGGATAAAGACACATGACGAGCGACCGTTCACAAGAGATGCAACTGGCACGCAAGGGCCGCACCGTGGGTGTGGTCATTGCGGTCACTATGCTCTTGTGGATGGGGGCTCAATGGCTGGGAGGGCAGATGGGCTTGTCGCCGCGCTATGCTTTTCTGTTCGACTTTGCCGCCATCGCCGCCCTGATCTGGGCGCTGGTGGTGACCTATCAAATCTGGCGTGCGCGCCGGGACAACCGAGGGTGATATCGGATGCTCAAGGACGAAGACCGTATCTTTACCAATCTCTACGGGATGCATGACCGTTCCCTGAAGGGAGCGATCGCGCGCGGGCATTGGGACGGCACGGCGAAAATCCTGCAGAACGGGCGTGAATGGATCATCGCCCAGATGAAGGCCAGCGGTTTGCGCGGCCGGGGCGGTGCGGGTTTTCCCACCGGTCTCAAATGGTCGTTCATGCCCAAGGAAAGCGACGGGCGGCCCTCGTATCTGGTGGTCAATGCCGACGAATCCGAGCCCGGCACCTGCAAGGACCGCGAGATCA
>CAZMZS010000169.1:0-4145 GCA_964570675.1 uncultured Roseovarius sp.
CGGCCTGATCCGGGCTGAAGGCCATTGAAAGCGCGGGCGCGTGATGCGCCCGCGCGGTCAGGGTGACGTGCTGGAAGGATCACGATGCGGCGGCTTGCGAAAGGCCAGACGCATCTGTTTTTCCGTTTCGATCAGGGCGAAGAAGACCACCCCGACGGCGAGAATCAGCAGCCCGTCGCGCAGCGGCACGCCTTGGGTGCCGAAGGCGAATTGCAGTGGCGGCAGGTAGGTGATGGCGAACTGCGCCGCCGTGACCGCGATCACGCAGATCCACACGACCCGCGTGCCGCGCGCTGCCGCCCAGTTGAGCGACGTGCCGTGGATGTTGCGGATGTAGAAGAGATAGACGATCTGAAGCACCACCAGCGTATTCATCGCGATGGTGCGCGCCAGCGGCGCGGGATATCCCCGGTCGACCGCATAGAAATACATCCCGAACACCGCCAGAAGAATGAGGGTCGAGACCAGCGCGATCTGCCAGATCAGCGCGCCGGTCAGCAAGGCTTCGGCGCGCGGGCGGGGCGGGCGGCGCATGGTGCCGGGCTCGGAGGGTTCGAAGGCCAGCGCCAGCCCCAGCGTCACGGCGGTGATCAGGTTGACCCAGAGGATCTGAACGGCCGTGACCGGCAGGGCCATGCCCGCAAAGAGCGCCACGATGATGGTCATCGCCTCGCCCGCATTGGTGGGTAGCGTCCAGCTGATTACCTTCTTGATATTGTCATAGACCGTGCGCCCCTCGCGCACCGCCGCCGCGATGGAGGCGAAATTGTCGTCCGCAAGCACCAGTTCGGCGGCTTCCTTGGCGGCTTCGCTGCCCTTGAGCCCCATGGCGATCCCGGCATCGGCGCGCTTGAGAGCGGGGGCGTCGTTGACCCCGTCGCCGGTCATCGCCACGGTCAGGCCGCGCGATTGCAGCGCCGTGACGAGGCGCAGCTTATGCGCGGGCGAGGTGCGCGCGAAGATATCCGCCGACAGCGCCGCATCGGCCAGCGCGGCATCGTCCATCGCATCGACATCGGCGCCGGTCAGCACGCGGTCGTGATTGCGCAGACCGATCATTTCGGCGATGGCCCGCGCGGTCGCGGCATGGTCGCCGGTGATCATCTTGACCCTGATTCCGGCGGAGTGGCATTCGGCAATGGCTTCGATGGCCTCGGCGCGGGGCGGGTCGATCAGGCCCACGAGCCCGATCAGGGTGAGCTGCGAGGCAAGCTCTTCGGGGGCGAGCTCGCTGCAGTCGGGCGCCACCTCGCGCGTGGCCAGTGCGATCACCCGCTGCCCTTCGGCGGCGAGGGATTGAAGCGCCGCATTCCAGTGCGTTTCGTCGATCGGTTCGCTTCCGCCCTGGGCGCTGCGCTGGTCGCGACAAAGCGCCAGAACGGCCTCGGGCGCGCCTTTGACATGGATGTGCGAAACCTGCGCCGACGGGTCGTGATCGAGCGTCGCCATGTAGCGATGCGCGGCATCGAACGGTATGGCGTCGCGGCGTGTCCAGCCGGTGAGGGGCGCGGCGCCGTCGCCGGTGATCTTGCCCGCCAGCGCCAGCAGCGCGCCTTCCATCGGGTCGCCTTCCACATGCCAGCCGGTGTCATCTCCGCCGCGCAGCGTCGCGTCGTTGCAAAGCCCCGCAGCGCGGGCGAATTCGCCCAGCAAAGGATGTTGCGCCGGATCGGCCCCGGCATCGCCAAGGCGCAGCGCGCCGTGGGGCGCATAGCCCTCGCCGTCGACCGAATAGACGCCGTCGGGCGCGGCAAGCGCGGCGGCCATCATTTCGTTGCGGGTCATGGTGCCGGTCTTGTCCGAGCAGATCACCGAGACCGAGCCGAGCGTTTCGATCGCCGGAAGGCGGCGCACGATGGCGTTGCGCCGGGCCATGGCCTGCACCCCGACGGCCAGCGTGATCGTCAGTACCGCGGGCAGACCTTCGGGGATCGCCGCGACCGACAGGCCGACCACCGCCATGAACAGATCGCCAAAGGCCATGTGGCCGACGAAATAGCCATAGATCAGCAGCGCGCCCACGACGATCAGGATGAAGAGCGTCAGCCAGCGCGCGAAGCGGTCCATCTGCGCCACGAGCGGAGTGGTCAGGGCCTGCACATCGCCCAGCATGCCGCTGATATGACCGATCTGGGTGTCGGCCCCGGTGGCGGCGGCGACGCCGCGCCCGGTGCCTGCGGCGATCAGTGTGCCCGAGAACAGCATCGGGCTGCGATCACCGATGGCGGCACCGGCGGCGACCGGAGCGGTTCCCTTGTCGACGGGAACGGATTCGCCGGTCAGGATCGCCTCTTGCGCCTTGAGCCCGCGCGTCTGGATCAGCCGCAGATCGGCGGGCACCTTGTCGCCCGCTTCAAGGAGGACGATGTCGCCGGGGACAAGATCGGCCGCGTCGATGCTGACCCGCCGCCCGTCGCGCAGGACCGCGCAGCGCGGCGCGAGCATGCCGCGGATTGCGGCCATGGCCTGTTCGGCGCGCCCCTCCTGAATATATCCGATCACCGCGTTGACGAGCACCACCGCGAGGATCACGCCGGTATCCACCCAATGCTGAAGCGCCGCCGTCACCAGCGCCGCCGCGATCAGCACATAGATCAGCACATTGTGGAACTGCGACAGGAAGCGCAGGGCCGCGCTGCGCCGGGGCGGGTCGGGCAGGCGGTTGGCGCCATGGGCGGCAAGCCGTGTGCCGGCCTCGTCGCCTGAGAGGCCATCGGGGTGGCTGCGCAGATGCGAGAGGGCCTCATCCTGCGTGAGGGCGTGAAACGCGGAGTCACGGGTGTCCTGTGTCATGCGATTGGTTTGGCCGATCTTGCCCCTGTCATCAAGAATGAAGAGCCTGCCATCGGGGGATGACAAGGGCGCGACGCGATAAAGGGGGCCATTGCGGCCCCCTTTTCAGGCGCTAAAACTCTGGACTGTTCGATGTTCGCACGGCTCGCTGACGATGCGGGCGCAGAGGCGAAATGGGCATTTCGGTGAAGGGTAAGTTTCGCCGTGCTGCCTTGGATTGCGCGGCGCCAGGCGGGATCATCCCTGAAGGGCGGCGATCACGGCGTCGGTGATCTGTTGCGTCGAATGGCTGCCGGGGCGTGCGCCGATGCCTTGGGCGGTGGTGGTGGAAAGGGCGTTTTCCACCGCGTCGGCGGCGGCGCTTTCGCCAAGGTGGTGCAGCATCATCGCGCCCGACCAGATCGCGGCGATCGGGTTGGCGATGTTTTGCCCGGCAATATCGGGGGCCGAGCCGTGGACCGGCTCGAACATCGAGGGCGCGGCGCGGTCGGGGCAGATATTCGCCGATGCCGCAAATCCGAGACCGCCCTGGATGGCGGCCCCGAGATCGGTGAGGATATCGCCAAAGAGGTTCGAGGCCACCACCACGTCCAGCGTTTCGGGGGACATGACCATCCGCGCGGCCATCGCGTCGATATGCATGTGGCTGACGGTGACGTCGGGGTATTCGCCCGCCAGCGCGCGGGTCATCTCATCCCAGAACACCATCGAGTATTTCTGCGCGTTCGACTTGGTGACCGAAGTGAGGTGGCGGCGCCGCGCGCGGGCCTGCTCGAAGCCGAAGCGCAGGATGCGTTCCACCCCCTTGCGGGTGAAGACCGAGGTTTCCAGCGCCACCTCGTTGTCGCGGCCCTGATGGACGCGCCCGCCCGCGCCGGAATATTCGCCCTCGGTATTCTCGCGGATGCACAGGATGTCGAAGCCTTCGGATTTCAATGGCCCCTCGACCCCCGGCAACAGCCGGTGCGGGCGGATATTGGCATATTGGTCGAACGCCTTGCGGATCGGCAGGAGCAGGCCATGCAGCGACACGGAATCGGGCACGGTTTCGGGCCAGCCGACCGCGCCGAGATAGATCGCATCAAAGCCGCGCAGTGTGTCGATCCCGTCTGCGGGCATCATCGCGCCGGTCTCGAGGTAATAGGCGCAGGACCAGGGGAAGGTTTCGGTTTCAAGGGTGAAGCCCGCCGATGCGGCGGCCGCGTGAAGCACCTGCATCGCGGCGTCGCTGACATCGGTTCCGATCCCGTCGCCGGGAATGAGGGCGATCCTGTGGCTGGTCATGGTGGTCCCTTCCTGTGTTGCGGTGCGGCTCAGAGCGCGGCCAGCACCGCCTTGGTGCGGCGGTTGGC
>CAZMZS010000170.1:0-4121 GCA_964570675.1 uncultured Roseovarius sp.
TCACCACCATCACCGTGACCGACGGCATCGCCATGGGCCACGAGGGGATGCGCTCTTCGCTCGCCTCGCGCGAGGCGATCGCCGACACGGTCGAACTCACCATGCGCGGCCATTGCTATGACGCCATCGTCGGGCTGGCGGGATGCGACAAGTCCCTGCCGGGCATGATGATGGCGATGGTGCGGCTCAACGTGCCTTCCGTGTTCATCTATGGCGGCTCGATCCTGCCGGGCAAGGCGCCCCAGATCGAAGAGATCCCCGAGGCGTTCCGCACCCGTGACCTGACCGTTCAGGACATGTTCGAAGCGGTCGGCTGGCACCAGAACAAGCAGATGTCCGACAAGGCGCTCGATGCGCTCGAACGGGTGGCTTGCCCTTCGGCGGGGGCCTGCGGCGGTCAGTTCACCGCCAACACCATGGCCTGCGTCTCCGAGGCGATCGGCCTTGCCCTGATGAACAGCTCGGGCATGCCCGCACCCTATGAATCGCGCGACCAATATGCCGAGGCGTCGGGCCGCGCGGTCATGGACCTTCTCGAAAAGAACATTCGCGCCCGCGATGTGGTGACCCGCCAGAGCCTCGAAAACGCCGCGCGCGTCGTGGCCTGCACCGGCGGCTCCACCAATGCCGGTCTGCACCTGCCCGCCATCGCCCATGAGGCGGGGATCGAATTCTATCTCGAGGATGTCTGCGAAATCTTCCGCGACACGCCCTATTTCGTCGACCTGAAACCGGGCGGCACCTATGTCGCCAAGGATCTTTACGACTCGGGCGGCATCCCCGTCGTGATGAAGGAATTGCGCAAGGCCGGTCTGATCCACGAGGATTGCATGACCGCCACCGGCCGCTCCATCGGCGAGGAACTGGACCTGATCGAACGCGAGGCCGACGGCAAGGTGATCTTCCCCATCGAAACGCCGATCACCAAGACCGGCGGCGTGGTCGGGCTCAAGGGCAATCTCGCCCCCGCGGGCGCCATCGTAAAGGTGGCGGGCATCTCCGAGGAACATCAGCGTTTCACCGGCCCCGCCCGCGTGTTCGAATGCGAGGAAGACGCCTTCACCGCCGTCAAGGCGCGTGAATACAACGAAGGCGAGGTCATCGTCATCCGCAACGAAGGCCCCGCAGGCGGTCCGGGCATGCGTGAAATGCTCGCCACCACCGCCGCGCTCTCGGGCCAGGGCATGGGCAAGAAGGTCGCCCTGATCACAGATGGGCGCTTTTCCGGCGCGACGCGCGGCTTCTGCGTGGGCCATGTCGGCCCCGAGGCCGCGCATGGTGGCCCTATCGCGCTGATCGAAACCGGTGATGTCATCACCATCGACGCGGTGAACGGAACGCTTTCGGTTGATCTGTCCGACGAAGAGCTCGGAAAACGCAAGGCCGACTGGAAAGGCCCGCGCGAGACGATCTATGCCACGGGCGCGATCTGGAAATTCGCGCAGCTCGTCGGCGAGACATACAAGGGCGCGGTCACCCATCCCGGTGGCAAGGCCGAGCGCCATGTCTATATGGACCTCTGACGGGGCAGGGGCCCGGCATGTGCTTCGCCGGGCCGCGCTCCTGTCTTTGTGTGTGCAGCTTGCCGGCTGTATCGGCATTGGCGCCAGGGCCCCCGATGACACCGCCCCGCTTAAGCAGGTGTCGCTCTATGACGGCGAAGTGGTGGTCGCGGCGCCGCGCGGCTATTGCGTGGACACGACCCATCTGCGCCGCCGGATCTCGGGCACGGTGGTGCCCATGGCCAGTTGCGAAAGCCTCACCGGCAAGACCGGTATCGCGGTGCTTCCGGCGCTGATCTCGGTGTCGGTCCTGCCGCGCCGTGGCGGCGCATCGCCTTCGCGCCCCCTCGCCGCCGAGATCGCTGCCTCGATGGCCCCCGCCCAGCCGCTGCATCAGGCCGACGGGCCGCGCGCCTCCTTCGTGCATTTCGACAGCGGCGGCGACAGGATCCTGCCCGGGGGCGATCCGCGTCACTGGCGCGCCAGCATGGTGATCAACGGCCATCTCCTGGGGTTGGCGGTCTATGCACCTGCCGGCAGCCCGCTTTCGGGCACCGAGGGGCGCGACCTCATCACGGCGCTGGCCGACGCGCTCGACGCCGCCAGCCCGGATCGCGCGGGCGATACCGTATCGCGGGACGACACCGGGCAAGCCTATGGATTGTTTCTGTTTCCGGGTTAATGCTATGACAAGCACGGACAGGTCAGTATCGGCACGGTTTGAGGTAAAACAGATCCCACATGATTGAATTGCGCAGTTCCTTTCTGGACTGGTTCCTTTATCGGCGCGCCCTGCGCTACTGGCGCAAGGCCGCGCGCGCCGCATCGCGCACGCATCTTTCGCTGCTGCGTGTTCAGCGCGCCCGCGCCCGCAACCTGCGCCATTCCCTCAACGAGGTGATCTCGACAGCCGACAACCGCCTGGCCCTGCCGATGATCGGCTCAAATGCCTTTCCCAAACCGCATGGCACCGACTGGGCCTGGCGCCCCTCACTCTGGAGCGAATCCCTCCCGGTGCCGGGCCGTTCCACGGTGCAAAGCAAGTCGCAGCTCGGCGACGAAGTCACCCTGTTTCATGACTGCCAGCAATCGGAACTGACCCTGCGCCAGATCCGCAATCTGCGCGAGGCTGACCTTGCGCCCTTCGGCCTCTCGATGGACGTGTTCAATTTCGACGGCTCCTTCCTCTCGCTGGTGCTGGCTTTGCCCGACGCCGCGGTGCAAGGCCTGCAACGGCGCCACCTGATCCGTGTCGACACGATCCTCGAACTGGAAAAGCCGCTCGAAATCTTCGCGCGCCTCAACATCATGCACGGCCCCAATACCGAGCAGCTGGTGCGCGAACTGCCCCTCCACGAAGAAGACATCTCGGTCGAATTCGACCTCGCCTATTCCAACATCAACGAGAAACGGGTCGAGCGCGCCTGGATCGACCTGATCTTCGACAATCCCCAAATGAGCCAGGTCACGCTGCGCGACCTGACCCTTTGCCGCCATCCCCGCGCCGAGCTGTGACGGAGCCCCGCATGACCACACTGATATTGACCAAGACACGACTATACGAGGGCGTATGGGAAGGCGTGCTGACCCGCGAAGGCGAAGGCAATTACCAGCCTGAGATCGAGGTGACCCACCTTCAGAAAGAACTCTCCGGTGTCGAAGTGACCGAACATCCCGATCAGGACATGTGGCTGCTGCGGGTGCCGATCCCGGCCGAACTCATCGCCGACGGCGTGCAGACCTTCCTGATCCGCGACCGCAAGACCGGCGATACGCTCAACAGTTTCGCGCTGCTTTCGGGCGACGCGCTCAGTTACGACATCCGCGCCGAGGTCATACTCCTGCGCGAAGAGCTCGACATGCTCAAACGCGCGTTCCGCCGCCACTGCCTCGAAACCATGTAATCCGCCGACCCCTTCATCTGGCTTCAAATACCTCGGGGGGTCCGGGGGGCTGGCCCCCCGGCCTTACCTTCGAAAAAAGCCAGATGATGGCGCGCTCTATCCGTCCTTACCCAGCTTGACGATGGTCGCCTCGCTCTCGGGCGCCAGTTCCTCGAAGTCGAAATTATCCAGCCGCCGCGCGCGCCGCCCGGCCTTGTCGGCGGAAATCTTGATGTCGCTGATATCCTTGGCCGCCTGGTTGAAATGCCGGTCCAGATTCTCGACCCGCGTGCCCAGCCGCTCCACATCCGAAAACAGCAGCCCCAATTCGCGCCGGATCGCGCCAGCCTGCTCGCGCATCCTTGCATCCTTGAGGATCGCGCGCATCGTGTTGAGCGTGGCCATGCAGGTGGTCGGCGACACGATCCAGACCCGTGCCGCGAATCCATCGCGCACCAGTTCGGGGAAGTTGGCGTGCAACTCGGCATAGACCGCTTCCGAGGGCAGGAACATCAGCGCGCCATCGGCCGTTTCGCCATCCAGGATGTATTTCTCGGAAATGTCCTTGATATGCTTGCGCACCGAAACCCGCAGGAACTTCGCCGCCTCGTTCACTTCCCAGTCGGTGGCCGCGCGGCGCAGCGCCTCATAGGCCTCCAGCGGGAACTTGCTGTCGATCGCGATCGGCCCCGGCGGGTTGGGCAGGTGAATCAGGCAATCGGCGCGCCGCCCGTTC